>NZ_BCUS01000092.1 GCF_001591345.1 Variovorax boronicumulans NBRC 103145
GCTCGACCGGCGTGGCGATCTGCGGCGCGATGGGCGTCACTGGTGCGGCTGCCGCCTGGCGCGTGGCCGGCGGATCGAGCAGCACGGTGTAGTCGCGCACGATGCGGCCCGAGGCGCCATTGGCTTCGAGCAGCAGGTCGATGAAGGGGTCGTTGAGCGGGCGGTTGCCGGCCAGGCGCACCACGTACTGGCCGCCGGCGCGGCGCTGCAGCGTGGCTTTCACGTCGCCGAGGGCCGCGTTGTACGGGATGCCTGCGTTCTTGAAGGCTTCGGCCGTGGCGATGTTGATCTTCAGGCCTTCCGCCTCGTTGGCGGCCATTTCGGTGACATCGATCTCGGCGCGCAGCGGTTCGCCCAGTGCCGACTGCACCCGCAGCGGTCCCAGCGCGAAGGCGCTGGCGTCGGCGCTGGCCAGTCCCAGCGTCAGGGCCGCAGCGGCACCCAGGATGGAAAGGCGCCAGCCATTCGACGGCAGGGCGGGGCGGGCGGCCGAAGGGCGGGCCGCGGGCAACAGATGTCTTGTCATGCTGATAGGGGCGGCTCAGGCCCTGAATTTGTAAGAGGACGTTAGCATCATCAACATGCACTGACAAGGCAATGCGCCTGATCTACCCAGTGCGCGCATACTTCCGATGACATCCTGTGTTGCCTTTCGGCAACATTTTTGTATTTCAAGGCCCTGAGCTGCCCGCATCAGGCTTCGAGCAGGATGCGCAGCATGCGGCGCAGCGGTTCGGCCGCGCCCCACAGCAGCTGGTCGCCGATGGTGAAGGCGCCGACGTACTCGGGGCCCATCGCCAGCTTGCGGATGCGGCCGACCGGGATATCCATGGTGCCCGTCACGGCGACTGGCGTCAGGTCCTTCACGGTGGCTTCGCGCGTGTTCGGCACGACCTTGGCCCAGGGGTTGTCGGCGGCGATCATCGCTTCGATGTCGGCCACCGGCACGTCCTTCTTGAGCTTGAAGGTCAGGGCCTGGCTGTGGCAGCGCATCGCGCCGATGCGCACGCAGAAGCCGTCCACCGGCGTGGCGGCGGTGCCGAAGCCCGCGCCCTGGCCGAGGATCTTGTTGGTCTCGGCGCCGCCCTTCCACTCTTCCTTGGACATGCCGTCGCCCAGGTCCTTGTCGATCCAGGGGATCAGCGAGCCGCCCAGCGGGGCGCCGAAGTTGGCGATTTCGGAGGCGCTCAGGTTCTGCTGCTTGTGCAGCACCTTGCGGTCGATCTCGAGGATGGCCGACTTCGGGTCGTCGAGCAGCGCGCGCACTTCGGCGTTCAGCGTGCCGAACTGGGTCAGCAGTTCGCGCATGTGCTGCGCGCCGCCGCCCGAGGCCGCCTGGTAGGTCATGCTGGTCATCCACTCGACCAGGCCGGCCTTGTAGAGGGCGCCCACGCCCATGAGCATGCAGCTGACGGTGCAGTTGCCGCCGACCCAGTTCTTGCCGCCCTTGGCGAGCGCGTTCTGGATCACGGGCAGGTTGACGGGGTCGAGCACGATGATCGCGTCATCGTTCATGCGCAGCGTGGAGGCCGCGTCGATCCAGTGGCCGTTCCAGCCGGCGGCGCGCAGCTTGGGGAAGACCTCGCTGGTGTAGTCGCCGCCCTGGCAGGTGATGACGATGTCGCACTTCTTCAGTGCCTCGATGTCGTTCGCATCCTTGAGCGTGGTTTCGTTCTTGGCCATCGCCGGGGCCTTGCCGCCCGCGTTCGAGGTCGAGAAGAAGACCGGCTCGATGAGGCCGAAGTCGCCTTCGGCCTGCATGCGGTCCATGAGGACCGAGCCGACCATGCCGCGCCAGCCCACGAGGCCGACCAGAGGTTGCTTGGATGCGTTCGCCATTTCAGTTTGCCCTTAGTGAAGAAAGAAAAAATCAGTCTTTTTTGCCCCCGACTCGTCGGCCGGGGGAGGGCGTGACGAAGCGGGCTGCGGTTAGCCGGTAATCGTCTTTTTGGTGATGGCTGCTACGACCGCGTCGCCCATTTCGCGGGTGCCGACGCGCTTCGTGCCTTCGGACCAGATGTCGCCCGTGCGCAGCCCGGAGGCGAGCACGTGCTTGACCGCCGACTCGATACGGTCGGCAGCTTCGGGCTGGTTGAGGGAGAAGCGGAGCATCATGGCAGCGGACAGGATTGTAGCCAAAGGATTGGCAACCCCTTTGCCAGCAATGTCGGGCGCGCTGCCGTGGCTGGGCTCGTACAGGCCCTGGTTGCTCGCATTGAGCGAGGCCGAGGGCAGCATGCCGATGGAGCCGGTGAGCATCGCGGCCTCGTCCGAGAGGATGTCGCCGAACATGTTGCCGGTGACGACCACGTCGAACTTCTTGGGCGCCTTCACGAGCTGCATGGCCGCGTTGTCGACGTACATGTGGTCGAGTTCGACGTCCGGGTACTCCTTGCCGACCTCGGTCACGATGTCCTTCCAGAACTGGAAGGTCTCCAGCACGTTGGCCTTGTCCACGCTGGTCACGCGCTTGCTGCGCTTGCGGGCCGCCTCGAAGGCGACGCGGGCGATGCGCTCGACCTCGGGGCGCGAGTAGCGCATCGTGTCGAAGGCCTCTTCGGCGCCGGGGAAGTGGCCGTCGGTGGCGATGCGGCGTCCGCGCGGCTGGCCGAAGTAGATGTCGCCGGTCAGCTCGCGGATGATGAGGATGTCCAGGCCCGCGATCAGCTCGGGCTTCAGGCTCGAGGCGCCCACCAGCTGCTCGTAGCAGATGGCCGGGCGGAAGTTGGCGAACAGGCCCAGGTTCTTGCGCAGCCCCAGGATGGCCTGCTCGGGCCGCAGCGGGCGGTCGAGCTTGTCGTACTTCCAGTCGCCGACGGCGCCGAACAGCACCGCGTCGGCGTCCTTGGCGAGCTTGAGCGTCGATTCGGGCAGCGGGTGGCCGTGCGCCTCGTAGGCCGCACCGCCGACCAGGGCTGATTCCATCTCGAACTTCAGGTCGAGGACTTCGAGCACCCTGACGGCTTCCGCCACGATTTCGGTGCCGATGCCGTCACCCGGGAGAACTGCGATTTTCATAAGTTGGTCTGAGGTTTTTTCTTGAAAACGGAAAGGCCGCCGATCACGAGATCATCGTGTGCGCGAGCCAGGGCTTCTGCGCCAGGCGCTCGGTCTCGAAGGCCTTGATCTTGTCCTTGTGGCGCAGCGTCAGGCCGATGTCGTCCAGCCCGTTGATCAGGCAGTACTTGCGGAAGGCCTGCACGTCGAACGCGAACTCCTGGCCGTCGGGCTTCACGACCACCTGGCGTTCCAGGTCGATGGTCAGCGTATAGCCCGGGAAGGCGAAGGCTTCGTCGAACAGCTGCGAGACCTGCGACTCGGGCAGCACGATCGGCAGCAGGCCGTTCTTGAAGCTGTTGTTGAAGAAGATGTCGGCGTAGCTCGGCGCAATGATGGCGCGAAAGCCGTACTGGTCGAGCGCCCACGGCGCGTGTTCGCGCGACGAGCCGCAGCCGAAGTTCTTGCGCGCCAGCAGCACCGAGGCGCCGGCGTAGCGCGGCTGGTTCAGCACGAAGTCGGGGTTCGGCTTGCGGCTGGCCGGGTCCTGGCCCGGAAAGCCGGCGTCCAGGTAGCGCCACTCGTCGAACAGGTTCACGCCGAAGCCGGTCTTCTTGATCGACTTGAGGAACTGCTTGGGAATGATCGCGTCGGTGTCGACGTTCTCGCGGTCCATGGGGGCCACGAGGCCCTTGTGCACGGTGAATTTCTGCATGTGATGTCTCCTGATCAGGCGAAGGTGCGCACATCGACGAAGTGGCCGTGCACGGCTGCGGCGGCGGCCATCGCGGGGCTCACGAGATGGGTGCGGCCACCCGCGCCCTGGCGGCCTTCGAAGTTGCGGTTGCTGGTCGATGCGCAGCGCTCGCCGGGCTCGAGGCGGTCGGCGTTCATCGCCAGGCACATCGAGCAGCCGGGCTCGCGCCATTCGAAGCCGGCGGCCTTGAAGATCACATCGAGCCCTTCGCGCTCGGCCTGTTCCTTCACCACGCCCGAGCCGGGCACGACCATCGCGAGCTTCACGTTCTTCGCGACCTTCTGGCCCAGCTTCTTCACCACGGCGGCGGCTTCGCGCATGTCCTCGATGCGGCTGTTCGTGCACGAGCCGATGAACACCTTGTCGATGAAGATGTCGTTCATGGCCTTGTTGGGCTCCAGGCCCATGTAGACCAGCGCGCGCTCGATGGCGCCGCGCTTGCTCGCGTCTTTTTCCTTGTCGGGATCGGGCACGCGGCCGTTGATGTCGACCACCATCTCGGGCGAGGTGCCCCAGGTGACCTGCGGCGGGATCTGCGCGGCGTCGAGCTCGACCACGGCGTCGAAGGTCGCGCCGGGGTCGGACTGCAGCGTGCGCCAGTAGCTCACGGCCTGGTCCCATTCGACGCCGGTGGGCGCGAGCGGGCGGCCCTTCACGTAGCTGATGGTCTTTTCGTCGACCGCCACCAGCCCGGCACGCGCGCCGGCTTCGATGGCCATGTTGCAGACCGTCATGCGGCCTTCCATGCTCAGGTCGCGAATCGCCGAGCCTGCGAATTCGATCGTGTAGCCCGTGCCGCCGGCGGTGCCGATCTTGCCGATGATGGCCAGCACGATGTCCTTGGCCGTGCAGCCCAGGGGCAGCTTGCCTTCGACCTTCACGAGCATGTTCTTGGCCTTCTTGCCCAGCAGCGTCTGCGTGGCCATCACGTGCTCGACCTCGCTGGTGCCGATGCCGTGCGCCAGCGCGCCGAACGCACCGTGCGTGGAGGTGTGCGAGTCGCCGCAGACCACCGTCATGCCCGGCAGCGTCGCGCCGCTTTCCGGGCCGATCACGTGCACGATGCCCTGGCGCTTGCTCAGGAACGGGAAGAACGCGGCGGCGCCGAACTCGGCGATGTTGTGGTCCAGCGTGGTGACCTGTTCCTTGCTGGTCGGGTCGGCAATGCCTTCGTAGCCGCGTTCCCAGCCGGTGGTCGGCGTGTTGTGGTCGGCGGTGGCCACCACCGAGCTGATGCGCCACAGCTTGCGGCCGGCTTCGCGCAGGCCTTCGAAGGCTTGCGGGCTGGTCACCTCGTGCACCAGGTGGCGGTCGATGTAGAGGATCGCGGTGCCGTCTTCCTCGGTGTGGACGACGTGTTCGTCCCAGATCTTGTCGTAGAGCGTGCGTGCCATGTCGGTCTCTTGTCTTTCGTGGGGAAATGGATTGTCTGTCGACGCGGTCTAGGCCGCGAGTCGTTCGGTGGCGTCGGCCGAGTCGGCCGCCGCGTGCAGGTGGTTCACCAGCGTGCGCGCCGCCACCGGCAGGGTGGAGAAGTCGCGCGCCACCAGCCGGATCTCGCGCGCCGCCCAGGCGTCGTTGAGCATCACGCTCACGAGGCCGCGGCCGATGCCGTTGTGCATGAGTTCGAAGGCGCGCTGTGGCATCACGCCGATGCCCAGGCCGTTGTCGATCATCCGGCACATGGCGTCCAGGCCCGTGACGTGGATGCGCAGCTTCACGCTGCGGCCGGCGCTCAGCGCCGCTTCGTGCATCGCCACGTAGATCGAGCTGTTGGTGTGCAGGCCCACGTGGTCGAAGGCCAGCGAGTCGACGAAATCGATCGCTTCGTGCGCGGCCAGCGCGTGCCCCTCGGGAACGATCAGTGCGAGGTGGTCGTGCCGGTAGGAAAGGCTCTGCAACTCGCCCGCGCCGCCGGCCACGTGGCACACGCCGAGGTCGGCCGCGCCCTCTTGCACCGCGCGGATCACTTCGCTGCTCAGGTGCTCCTCGAGGTCGATTTTGATGGCTTCGTGCGCGCGCGAGAACACGCCCAGGTCTTCCGGCAGGAACTGCACGATGGCCGAGATGTTGGCGTGCACCCGCACGTGGCCGCGCACGCCGTCGGCGTATTCGCTGAGCTCGCCCTGCATCTTCTCGAGGCTGTAGAGCACCGAGCGGGCGTGGTGCAGCAGGCTCTCGCCGGCCGGCGTGAGGTCGACGCCGCGCGCATGGCGGTAGAGCAGGGCGGTGCCGAGCGTGGCCTCCAGGTCGGACAGCCGCTTGCTCACGGCCGAGGCCGCGATGAACTCGCGCTCCGCCGCGCGACCGATACTGCCCAGCTCGCACACGGCCACGAACAGCTGCAACGACGTGAGGTCGATGCGGCGGGCAAAGTTGCGTTCGGACGTGCTCATGGGGGCTTGGGCATCGCGATTGGCGATGAGTTGGCTATTTTCTTCCTGTTTTGAAGCCATTGCCATCGCGATGCGCGATGACCTCGCTGCCGGCTGGCGAGGAGGGTCATGCCGAACGGGCAATAAAAAAGCTGCCCGGAGGCAGCTTTTTCAGGGGGCGGAGGTTCCGCAGCCGGTCGATCAGCGGGCCGAGATCGGCTTCACGTCACGCTTGGGCGAGCCTTCGAACAGCTGGCGTGGGCGGCCGATCTTGTACTCGGGGTCGCCGATCATTTCGTTCAGCTGGGCGATCCAGCCGACCGTGCGGGCCAGCGCGAAGATCGCGGTGAACAGCGGCACGGGGATGCCGATGGCGCGCTGCACGATGCCCGAGTAGAAGTCGACGTTCGGGTACAGCTTGCGCGACACGAAGTACTCGTCTTCCAGGGCGATCTTTTCGAGTTCCTTGGCGAGCTTGAACAGCGGGTCGTTTTCCAGGCCCAGCTCGGTCAGCACTTCGTTGCAGGTTTCCTGCATCAGCTTGGCGCGCGGGTCGTAGTTCTTGTACACGCGATGGCCGAAGCCCATCAGCTTGACGTTCGAGTTCTTGTCCTTGACCTTCTTGATGAACTCGCCGATCTTTTCCACGCCGCCTTCGCGCTGGATGTCGTACAGCATGTTCAGCGCCGCTTCGTTGGCACCGCCGTGGGCCGGGCCCCACAGGCAGGCCACGCCGGCTGCAATGGCCGCGAAGGGGTTGGTGCCCGACGAGCCGCACAGGCGCACCGTCGAGGTCGAGGCGTTCTGCTCGTGGTCGGCGTGCAGGATGAAGATGCGGTCGAGCGCGCGCTCGAGCACCGGGTTCACCTTGTACTCTTCGCACGGCGTGGCGAACATCATGTGCAGGAAGTTGCCTGCATAGCTCAGTTCGTTCTTCGGGTACATGTACGGCTGGCCGACGGTGTACTTGTAGGCCATGGCCACGAGCGTGGGCATCTTCGCGATCAGGCGGATCGCGGCGATCTCGCGGTGCTCGGGATTGTTGATGTCCGTGCTGTCGTGATAGAAGGCCGACAGAGCACCCACGAGGCCGGTCATGATGGCCATCGGATGGGCATCACGGCGGAAGCCGCGCAGGAAGAACTGCATCTGCTCGTTGACCATCGTGTGGTTCGTCACGAGCTTGGTGAAGCTGGCCTTCTTGCCTGCGTCCGGCAGCTCGCCGTACAGCAGCAGGTGGCAGGTTTCCATGAAGTCGCAGTTGGTCGCGAGCTGCTCGATGGGGTAGCCGCGGTACAGCAGCTCGCCCTTGTCACCGTCGATGTAGGTGATGGCCGACTGGCAGGCGGCGGTCGACATGAAGCCCGGGTCGTACGTGAACATGCCGGTCTGTGCATACAGCTTGCGGATGTCGATCACGTCGGGCCCGATGGTGCCCTTGTAGATCGGCAGTTCGACGTTGTCGCCGCCATTGCTGAACGACAGCGTGGCCTTGGTATCGGATGCTTTCATTTCGGTTTACTTTCAGAGGTGGATTCAGGACGAAGGAGAAAAAATGGCAGGACGCTGAGCGCCGTCGGTACGCATCAGCTGCAGCAATGCGACCACCTCGGCCCCGGCCCATGCGGGCTCGGGCTCCTTTCTGCACAGCAGCAGGTCGAGGAGGTCGTTGTCCGACAGGTCCATCAATGTCTCCATCGCTCCCGCTTGACCGACGGTCATGTGGGATTCGTGCCGCTCGAAGAAGCGGGCGATGAACAGGTCGTTCTCCAGCAGGCCGCGCCGGCAACGCCACTTGAGCTTGCTCAGCGCGCGTTCGCCGAGCAGCGTATCGGGGGCGTTGGCGGGGGTCGACATAAGTAAGGCTTCTCGGAAAAACCGTCAGATGGCGCGACGCACCATCAGTTCCTTGATCTTGCCGATGGCCTTGGTCGGGTTCAGGCTCTTCGGGCACACGTCCACGCAGTTCATGATCGTGTGGCAGCGGAACAGGCGGTACGGGTCTTCCAGGTTGTCCAGGCGCTCGGCGGTGGCTTCGTCGCGGCTGTCGGCGATGAAGCGGTAGGCCTGCAGCAGGCCGGCCGGGCCGACGAACTTGTCGGGGTTCCACCAGAAGCTCGGGCAGCTCGTGGAGCAGCTCGCGCACAGGATGCACTCGTACAGGCCGTCGAGCTCTTCACGCTCTTCGGGCGACTGCAGGCGCTCCTTCTCGGGCGGCACGGTGTCGTTCTGCAGGTACGGCTTGATCGAGTTGTACTGCTTGAAGAACTGGGTCATGTCGACGATCAGGTCGCGGATGACGGGCAGGCCCGGCAGCGGCTTGAGCACGACGGTGCCCTTGAGCGTGTTCATGTTGGTCAGGCAGGCCAGACCGTTCTTGCCGTTGATGTTCATCGCGTCGGAGCCGCAGACGCCTTCGCGGCACGAGCGGCGGAACGACAGCGTGGGATCCTGCGCCTTGAGCTTCATCAAGGCGTCCAGCAGCATGCGTTCGTGGCCGTCGAGTTCGACCTCGACCGTCTGCATGTAGGGCTTGGCGTCCTTGTCCGGGTCGTAGCGGTAGATCTGGAATGTGCGCTTCATCGTATGGACCTTGTAAATATTCTTAGAACGTGCGGACCTTGGGCGGCACGGATGCCACCGTCAGCGGCTGCAGCTTGACGGGCTTGTACGAGAGGCGGTTGTCCGCGCTGTACCAGAGCGTGTGCTTCATCCAGTTGGCGTCGTCGCGGCCCAGCGGTGCGACCGGGTCGTCCGCGGGACGCTCGTAGTCTTCCACCGTGTGGGCGCCGCGGCATTCCTTGCGGGCGGCGGCCGAGACCATGGTGGCCTGTGCCACTTCGATCAGGTTGTCGACTTCCAGTGCTTCGATGCGGGCGGTGTTGAACACCTTGGACTTGTCCTTCAGGCCGATCGACTTGACGCGCTCGCGCACGGCGGCGATCTTGACCACGCCTTCGTCCATCGAGGCCTGCTTGCGGAACACGGCGGCGTGCTGCTGCATGACGGCGCGGATCTCGCCGGCCACGTCCTGGGCGTACTCGCCGCCGGTGGAGGCTTCGAGTTCGTTCAGGCGCTGCAGGGTGCGGTCGGCCGCATCCTTGGGCAGTTCCTTGTGTTCCTTGAGCTTGTCGTTGAACTCGACGATGTGGTTGCCGGCCGCGCGGCCGAACACCAGCAGGTCGAGCAGCGAGTTGGTGCCCAGGCGGTTGGCGCCGTGCACGCTCACGCAGGAGCATTCGCCCACCGCGTACAGGCCGTTCACCACGGCGCTGTTGTCTTCACCCTTCTGGATGACGACCTGGCCGTTGATGTTCGTCGGGATGCCGCCCATCTGGTAGTGGATGGTGGGTACCACGGGAATCGGTTCCTTGGTGACGTCGACGTTGGCGAAGTTGATGCCGATCTCGTAGACCGACGGCAACCGCTTGTGGATGGTGTCGGCACCCAGGTGGTCCAGCTTCATGTGGATGTAGTCCTTGTTGGGACCACAGCCACGGCCTTCCTTGATTTCCTGGTCCATCGAGCGCGAGACGAAGTCGCGCGGGGCCAGGTCCTTCAGGGTGGGCGCATAGCGCTCCATGAAGCGTTCGCCGTTGCTGTTCAGCAGGATGGCGCCTTCGCCGCGGCAGCCTTCGGTCAGCAGCACGCCCGCGCCGGCCACGCCGGTGGGGTGGAACTGCCAGAACTCCATGTCCTGCAGCGGGATGCCCGAACGTGCGGCCATGCCCAGGCCGTCGCCGGTGTTGATGAACGCGTTGGTGGATGCACCGAAGATGCGGCCTGCGCCGCCGGTGGCCAGCAGCACGGTCTTGGCCTGCAGGATGTGCAGGTCGCCGGTTTCCATTTCGAGGGCCGTGACGCCGACCACATCGCCTTCGTCGTCGCGGATCAGGTCCAGCGCCATCCATTCGACGAAGAACTGGGTGCGGGCTTCCACGTTCTTCTGGTAGAGCGTGTGCAGCATCGCGTGGCCGGTGCGGTCGGCCGCGGCGCAGGCGCGCTGCACGGCCTTCTCGCCGTAGTTGGCCGTGTGGCCGCCGAACGGACGCTGGTAGATCGTGCCGTCGGGGTTGCGGTCGAAGGGCATGCCGAAGTGCTCGAGCTCGTACACGACCTTCGGGGCTTCACGGCACATGAACTCGATCGCGTCCTGGTCGCCGAGCCAGTCGGAACCCTTGATCGTGTCGTAGAAGTGGTAGTGCCAGTTGTCCTCGCTCATGTTGCCGAGCGAGGCGCCCACGCCGCCCTGGGCAGCGACGGTGTGCGAACGGGTCGGGAACACCTTGGAGAGCACGGCCACGTTGAGGCCGGCACGGGCGAGTTGCAGCGAGGCGCGCATGCCGGAGCCGCCGGCACCGACGATCACGACGTCGAACTTGCGCTTGGTGATGTTTTCTTTTGTGTAGGTCATGGTGGGTCAGATCTTCCAAAGCACTTGAATGGCCCAACCCGCACAACCGACAAGCCAGACGATGGTGAAAACTTGCAGCACGAGACGGATGGCGACAGGCTGGACGTAGTCCATCCACACGTCGCGCATGCCGACCCACACGTGATAGAGCAGGGCAACGATCACGGAGAAGGTCAGGACCTTCATCCACTGTGCGGCGAAGATGCCGGCCCACAGGTCGTAACCGATGGGGCCGCGCGAGAAGATCAGCTGTGCGAGCAGGATGATCGTGAACAGCGCCATCAGGGCGCCGGTGATGCGCTGGCTGAGCCAGTCGCGCAGACCGTAGTGCGCGCCGACGACGATGCGCTTGGAGCCGTAATTCACAGACATGGGTGGCTCCTTCTCAGTACAGGCCGAACAGCTTGGCGCCAAGCGCCAGCGTGAGGATGATGCTTGCGCCCAGCGTGAACATGGCCGAGCTGTGACCGAATTCCTTCGTCACGGCGGAGTGGCTCACGTCCATCCAGAGGTGACGCAGGCCGGCGATGAAGTGGTGCAGGTAGGCCCAGATGAGCGCCAGTGCGACGAGCTTGAAGAACCATCCCGGAGCGAAGCCGACGCCGATGTTGAAAGCAGACTTGAATTTCGCGAACGAATAGTCAGATGACAGCGAGGTGTCGAACATCCAGATGATGAAGGGCATCAGCAGGAACATCAGCACACCGCTCACGCGGTGCAGGATCGACACGATGCCAGCCGGCGGCAGCCGGTAGGTCGTGAGATCGGTGAAGGCGTTGATGTTCCGGAATTCGCGACGCGGCGGCCGGGGGGGAGTTGCAAGCTCTGTCATAGGGAGATGGCTTTCGTGGCTTTGTGACTTGTTGGCTTGTTCTGAGAGCGAACGCTTTTGTTTCTTCTGCGGAATGCAAACAACGCAAAATTCTATTGCAATGCACCATCGCGCATCGGACGCACAGGAGTCAACGCACTGCGGCAGTCGGATGCTCGGGGATTGAGGTTGCGTTGCGCGGGCTGAGTGTGCGCGTTTGTGCCCGCGCGGGCGAGGTTCTTCGGCGCCATCGGATCAGCCCAGCTGGTTGCGGTAGTGGTGGGTGTCGGTGCGGTACAGGCCGCGGCGCAGTTCCATCGGCATGTCGTGGTACGTGTGCGCCACGCGCTCCACGCTCAAGAGCGGCATCTGCAGCGGCACGTCGAGCAACTGCGCCTGTTCGGCATCGGGCAGCACGGCGCGGATCTTTTCTTCGGCGCGCACCATGCGCACGCCGAACTCGGTTTCGAACATCGCGTACATCGGGCCCGGCCAGGCGCGCAGCCGGTCGGCCGTGAGGCCCTTGAAGGGCGCGCCGGGCAGCCAGAGGTCTTCGAGAATGGTCGGCACGCCGGCGTAAGCGAGCACGCGGCGCACCTGCAGCACGGCGTCGCCGGTGCGCAGGCTCAGCGCGCGCGCCACGTCGGCCGAGGCGCGCAGGCGCTTGCAGTCGACGATGGTGCGCTCGGCCGGACCTTCGGCGCTCGGGCTGCCGGCGTCGGGCACCAGCTTGAGAAAACGGTACTGCACATGCTGCTCGGCATGCGTGGCCACGAAGGTGCCTTTGCCCTGGCGGCGCACCACCAGGTTTTCGGCCGCCAGCTCGTCGATCGCCTTGCGCACCGTGCCCTGGCTCACGCGGTAGCGCACCGCCAGGTCCATCTCGCTGGGGATGGGCTCGCCCGGCTTCCACTCGCCGGCCTGCAGGCTCTGCAGGATCAGGGTCTTGATCTGCTGGTAGAGCGGACTGAAGGACGGCGTCGTGGGCTCGTCGAGGGTGGAGGGCGTGTTCATGGCAGCGGTGGGGTGCGCCGTGGCGGACCCCCAGAGGATATCTTATATAAGACATAAGACGGCCTTTGTCGAATCGGCTTAAAATGCGGCCCGGTCCCGCGCCGCGGGAAAGCTTCCCCCCCGCTGGACCGCGGCGCCCCACGAGAGCGCTAACCCGTTTCACCACCTTCTGGAGTCTTCCCATGAGCAAAAAGCCTGTCCGCGTTGCCGTTACCGGTGCCGCCGGTCAAATCGGTTACGCCCTGTTGTTCCGTATCGCTTCCGGCGAAATGCTCGGCAAAGACCAGCCGGTCATCCTGCAACTGCTCGAAATCCCCGACGAGAAGGCCCAGAAGGCGCTCAAGGGCGTGATGATGGAGCTCGACGACTGCGCCTTCCCGCTGCTGGCCGGCATGGAAGCCCACGGCGACCCGATGACTGCCTTCAAGGACGCCGACTACGCCCTGCTGGTCGGTTCGCGCCCCCGTGGCCCCGGCATGGAACGTGCCGAGCTGCTGGCCGTCAACGGCGCCATCTTCACGGCACAGGGCAAGGCACTGAATGCTGTCGCTTCGCGCAACGTGAAGGTGCTGGTCGTCGGCAACCCCGCCAACACCAACGCCTACATCGCCATGAAGTCGGCACCCGACCTGCCGCGCAAGAACTTCACCGCCATGCTGCGCCTGGACCACAACCGCGCTGCCAGCCAGATCGCCGCCAAGACCGGCAAGGCCGTGGCCGACATCGAGAAGCTCACCGTCTGGGGCAACCACTCGCCCACGATGTACGCCGACTACCGCTTTGCGACCATCAACGGCGAAAGCGTCGCCAAGATGATCAACGACCAGGAATGGAACGCCAACACCTTCCTGCCGACCGTCGGCAAGCGCGGCGCGGCCATCATCGAAGCGCGCGGCCTGTCGTCGGCTGCCTCGGCTGCCAACGCCGCCATCGACCACATGCGCGACTGGGCCCTGGGCACCAACGGCAAGTGGGTCACGATGGGCATCCCGTCGGACGGCCAGTACGGCATTCCGAAGGACGTGATGTTCGGCTTCCCGGTCACCTGCGAAAACGGTGAGTACAAGCTGGTCGAAGGCCTCGAGATCGATGCATTCAGCCAGGAACGCATCAACAAGACGCTCGAAGAGCTCGAAGGCGAACGCGCAGGCGTTGCCCACCTGCTGTAAAGCAAGCCCGCCCGCATGCTCGACTGGAACCCCGCGCTCTACCGTCGCTACGAGGACGAGCGCACCCGGCCCGCACAGGAACTCCTGGCGCGGGTCCCGCTTGCCGAGGCCGCCCGCGTGGTCGACCTCGGATGCGGACCGGGCAATTCCACCGAGCTGCTGGCACATCGGTTCCCGACGGCGCAGGTCACGGGCACCGACAACTCCGAAGCCATGCTGGTCAGCGCGCGCGAGCGCCTGCCGGCGGCGCGCTTCGAGTTGAGCGACATCGCGACCTGGGCGCCGCGTGAAACAGAAGCGCCCGATCTCATTTACGCCAATGCGTCCCTGCAATGGGTGCCGGATCACGAGACGCTGATCCCCCGCCTGTTCGACGCGCTGGCCCCGGGCGGCGTGCTCGCCGTCCAGATGCCCGACAACCGCCAGGAGCCCACGCACCGCCTGATGCGCGCGGTGGCGGCCGAAGCGCCCTGGGCCGAGCCCATCGGCGACGCCGACAAGCTGCGCACCTTGCTGCTGCCGCTGGGCGGCTACTACGACCTCTTGGCCGCGCGTGCGGCCCATGTCGATGTCTGGCACACCATCTACCAGCACCCGATGGCCAACGCCGCGGCCATCGTCGAATGGGTGCGCGGCACGGGCCTGAAGCCCTTTGTCGACCGCCTGCCGCCCGACCTGCAGGCGAGCTACCTCGCCGAATACGAACGCAGGGTGGACGAGGCCTATCCGGTGCGCACCGACGGCAAGCGCCTGCTCGCCTTCCCGCGCATGTTCATCGTGGCGCACAAGAAAAAAGACGCATGACCACCAAGAACGTCGCCCATCCCGCGGACGTGCTGCTCGGCGCACAGGCCGGCGCCGTGACCCTGCCGGTGTGCGACCACTACAGCGGCGTCGAAGCCCGCATGAAGAAGAGCCTCGCACTCCAGGCCGAGATGGCGCAGGAGTTCGGCGCCTGCGTGTTCGACGTCACCCTCGACTGCGAAGACGGCGCCCCGGTCGGCGGCGAGGCGGAGCATGCCGCGCTCGTCACCGAGCTGGCGCTGGCTGCCCAGCCCGGCATGCGCGTCGGCGTGCGCGTGCACCCGGTCGATCACCCGGCCTTCGCGGGCGACGTGGTCACCATCGCCGGACGCGCCGGCCAGCGGCTGAGCCACCTCATGGTGCCCAAGGTCGAATCCGTGGCCGATGTGTGTCAGGCTGTTGCCGCGCTCGACGCGGCCGATGCCGCCGCGTTGCCGCTGCACGTGCTCATCGAATCGCCGCTGGCGGTGCACAACGCCTTCGAAATTGCCGCGCATCCGCGCGTGCAGTCGCTGAGCTTCGGCCTCATGGATTTCGTGTCGGCGCATGCCGGCGCCATTCCCGCCGACGGCATGGGCGCGGCGGGGCAGTTCAGCCACCCGCTGGTCGTGCGCGCCAAGCTGGCACTGGCCTCGGCGGCACATGCCTACGGCAAGGTGCCTTCGCATTGCGTGGTCACCGAGTTCAACGACACCGATGCGATGCGCTTGGCGGCCCGCAAGGCGGCCACCGAATTCGGCTACACGCGCATGTGGAGCATCCACCCGAACCAGATCCGGCCGATCCTCGAGGCCTTCGCGCCCGACGAGGCGCAGATTCAAATTGCCACAAAAATCATTACAAAAGCCGCAGACGCGGATTGGGCACCGACACAAATTGATGGCACATTGCACGACCGCGCGAGCTACCGCCACTTCTGGCAGGTCCTGACGCGCGCCCACGCAACAGGGCGCGCGTTGCCCTCCGAGGCGAAAGCCTGGTTTGCATCGCGGTCTCCTGAAACCCACTGAATCAGCCTGAAGGAACCCCGCTCATGAAGAAAATTGCACTGATCGCCGCCGTTGCGCTGGCCCTGCCTTTCGCCGCCGTGGCCCAGAACGCCACCGCCACCAAGCCGGCCGCGGCCAAGGCCGAAGCCAAGAAGACCCCGCCGAAGCGCCAGGTGACCCGCAAGGCGGCCAAGGCTGTCGAAGAGGTCACGCCGATCGCCGACGACACCAACATCGTGCTGTCCGAGTCCGACCTGGCCGTGGCGCAACGCGTGTCCATCGGCAAGGCCCAGTGCGAACTCGGCGCCGACGTGACCGTCACGCCCGACGAGAAGAAGCCCGGCTTCTTCACCGTGACCACCAAGGGCCTGAAGTACCGCATGCACCCGGTCGAAAGCCGCACCGGCGCCATCCGCCTCGAAGACCCGCGTGCCGGCGCCATGTGGCTCCAGCTGGGCAACAAGTCGATGCTGATGAACCAGAAGGCCGGCCTGCGCATCGCCGACGAATGCCAGACCGCCGCCCAGGTCGCCTTTGCCGACGAGATGAAGAAGAACCCGCCGAAGGCCCTTTTCGAAGGTGCCGACGCAGCCAAGAAGTAAGAAGAGCACCGAACCCGGGGTGCGGCGCGGCTCTTGCTTGGCCGCTAGAGACCGCTGCGCACACCCGATAGCCTAGTTTCCGGAGAAAAGAAGATGTTGCAAGCCTACGTTGATCATGTTGCCGAACGCGCCGCGCTCGGTATCCCGCCGCTGCCCTTGAGCGCGAAGCAGACCGCCGAAGCGATCGAGCTCCTGAAGAGCGCGAATGCCAAGGACGGCGCCTTCCTGCTGGACCTGCTCACCTACCGTGTGCCCGCCGGCGTCGACGACGCCGCCAAGGTCAAGGCGAGCTACCTCGCGGCCGTGGCCCACGGCACCGAGAAGAACGCGTTCATCACGCGCGCTCGCGCCACTGAACTGCTCGGCACCATGCTCGGCGGCTACAACATCAGCCCCATGATCGACCTGCTGGACGACGCCGAAGTCGGCGCCGTGGCAGCCGAAGGCCTGAAGAAGACCTTGCTGATGTTCGACCAGTTCCACGACGTCAAGGAAAAGGCCGACAAGGGCAACGCCCACGCCAAGGGCGTGCTGCAAAGCTGGGCCGATGCCGAGTGGTTCACCAGCCGCCCCGAAGTGCCGCAGAGCATCACCGTCAGCATCTTCAAGGTGGCCGGCGAAATCAACACCGACGACCTGTCGCCCGCCCCCGACGCCACCACGCGTCCCGACATTCCGATGCACGCCCTGGCGATGCACAAGAACGCCCGCCCCGGCATCGTCCCTGAAGAAGACGGCAAGCGCGGCCCGGTGAAGTTCATCGAAGACCTGCGCGCGCGCGGCCACCTCGTGGCCTACGCCGGCGACGTGGTCGGCACGGGTTCGTCGCGCAAGAGCGCCACCAACTCGGTGCTGTGGTTCACCGGCGAAGACATTCCCTTCGTGCCGAACAAGCGTTTCGGCGGCGTCTGCCTCGGCGGCAAGATCGCTCCCATCTTCTACAACACGATGGAAGACTCGGGCGCACTGCCCATCGAGCTCGACGTGACGCAGATGAACATGGGCGACGTGGTCGAGCTGCGTCCCTATGAAGGCAAGGCCCTGAAGGACGGCCAGGTCATCGCCGAATTCCAGGTCAAGAGCGATGTGCTGTTCGACGAAGTGCGCGCCGGCGGCCGCATTCCGCTGATCATCGGCCGCGGCCTCACGGCCAAGGCGCGCGAGGCGCTGGGCCTGCCCGTCTCGACGCTGTTCCGCCTGCCGCAAAGCCCGGTCGACACCAAGAAGGGCTTCTCGCTTGCACAGAAGATGGTCGGCCGCGCCTGCGGCCTGCCCGAAGGCCAGGGCGTGCGCCCGGGCACGTACTGCGAACCCAAGATGACCTCGGTCGGCTCGCAGGACACCACCGGCCCGATGACCCGCGACGAACTGAAGGACCTGGCCTGCCTGGGCTTCTCGGCCGACCTCGTCATGCAGTCGTTCTGCCACACGGCGGCGTACCCGAAGAAGGTCGACGTCAAGATGCACCACGAACTGCCCGAGTTCATGGCCAACCGCGGCGGCGTGTCGCTGCGTCCGGGCGACGGCGTGATCCACAGCTGGCTCAACCGCCTGCTGACGCCCGACACCGTGGGCACGGGCGGCGACAGCCACACCCGCTTCCCCATCGGCATCAGCTTCCCCGCGGGCTCCGGCCTCGTGGCCTTCGCGGCCGCCACCGGCGTGATGCCGCTGGACATGCCCGAATCGGTGCTCGTGCGCTTCAAGGGCAAGATGCAGCCCGGCGTCACGCTGCGTGACCTGGTCAACGCCATTCCGCTGTACGCCATCAAGTCGGGTCTGCTGACGGTGGCCAAGCAAGGCAAGAAGAACATCTTCTCGGGCCGCATCCTCGAGATCGAAGGCCTGCCCGACCTGAAGGTGGAGCAAGCCTTCGAGCTGAGCGACGCCTCGGCCGAACGCTCGGCCGCTGGCTGCACGGTGCACCTGAACAAGGAACCGATCCAGGAGTACATCAACAGCAACATCACGCTGATGAAGTGGATGATTGCCGAAGGCTACGCCGACGCCCGCACGCTGGCACGCCGCATCGCCGCGCAGGAAGCCTGGCTCAAGGACCCGCAGCTGCTCAAGGGTGATGCCGACGCCGAATACGCCGCCGTGATCGAGATCGACCTGGCCGAGATCCACGAACCCATCGTGGCCTGCCCGAACGACCCGGACGACGTGAAGACGCTGAGCGACGTGGCCGGTGCCACCATCGACGAAGTGTTCATCGGTTCGTGCATGACCAACATCGGCCACTTCCGCGCCGCGTCGAAGCTGCTCGAAGGCAAGCGCGACATCCCGGTCAAGCTGTGGATCGCACCGCCGACCAAGATGGACGCGCAGCAGCTCACCGAGGAAGGCCACTACGGCGTGTTCGGCAACGCCGGCGCGCGCACCGAAATGCCGGGCTGCTCGCTGTGCATGGGCAACCAGGCACAGGTGCGCGAAGGCGCGACGGTGATGTCGACCAGCACCCGCAACTTCCCGAACCGCCTGGGCAAGAACACCAACGTGTACCTGGGCTCGGCCGAACTGGCCGCCATCTGCTCGCGCCTGGGCCGCATCCCGACCCGCGAGGAGTACATGGCCGCCACGGGCGTGATCGATGCGTCCAGCGCGCAGATCTACCAGTACCTGAACTTCGACAAGATCGAGGACTACAAGGGCGTGGCGGACACGGTCACGGCCTGAGGGTCGTTGCAGCCGGCGAGCGATTCGCCAGCCCCATGAAAAAGCCCCGCTTCGGCGGGGCTTTTTCGTGGGCGCTCGCTGCCGGTGTCAGCCCGGCGGCGGATTCGGCTTCAGGTGCTCTTGGCCCTTCAGCACCATCGCCATCCCGGCGGGGCCGCCCACCGCGTAGGGCAGCGAGGCCTGCAGCGAATGGGCGAAATCGCCGCGGTACAGCTTGGCACCCTGGTGGGTCAGGTTCGAATTGGCATCGATGTGGATCGACTCGCCCAGCCCCGACCACAGCCGGCAGAAGCCGTAGTCTTCCGACAGGTAGCGCCGCGTGACCGGGTCGACCATCACGTCGAAGAAGCGGTAGTGCAGCCCGCGGTCGGCTTCGCCGATGCTGTCGGGCACGTACTGCAGCTCGGGGTAGGCGGCCATGAGCCGTTCGAACACGCCGCGCTGGATCGCCATGAAGCCCGTGGGGGCCTCGGTCATCTTCATGAAGCCGTCGGGCTGCACCTCGAGCTCGATCTGCGACGCGCCTTCTTCGGCCTTGGCATTGACCGTGTAGCGCGTGAACGCGGCCTCGAACTGCTGCTGCGTGGTGCCGGCCGCCACGCCGCCGGCTGGCCAGTCTTCGCGCTTGAGCGGGTAGACGCCGGCAGCGATGTCGTAGCCCGACAGCAGCAGGCGGAACGCCGCCTCGGCCGAGAAGCCGATGTCCGCGTCGATCCAGAACAGGTGCGTCCACTCCGTGTTGGCCAGGAACTGGGCCACGCAGTTGTTGCGTGCACGCGTGACCAGGCTCTCGCCCTGGTGCATCAGCACCTGCATCTTCATGCCGGCGCGCTCGGCATTGATGGTGAAGTTCAGCAGCGACGCCACGTAGTTCTGGAAGAACTTGCCGTCGTGGCTCGGCGTCACGATCACGGGGTAGAAGTGCCGGAGTTCGGACGGATCGAGCATGCGAGGGGGCTCCGTGGGGCGAGGGTCTGGCTAGCGGGCAGGGCGCTGCATCAGGCCCTGCAGCAGGGTGTCGTAGGTTTGCGTGGCCACTGCGTCGCCGGGCAGGTAGCGCCCGATGAGTGCGCGTTGCCGGTCGCGGTAGGCCTGGGCCTGGGCGTCGTGCCCGTCGATGGCTTCGAGCACGCGGGCGCTGCCGGCGGCCACGTCGTTTTCTGCGTAGTAGTAGCCCAGGTCCGCGCACAGGTGGGCGTTGTGCACCAGTGGATAGCCCTGCCAGCAGGTCTCGAGGTAGAAGTAGTTGAGCGGGTTCTCCCATTGGTGGGAGACCACGATGTCGGTGTTCTGCGCCAGGAACACCGGGGTCTCGTGTCGACCCAGGAAGACCGCCTTGTGCTGGCGCACCAGGTCGAGCTGGTTCATCAGCGTGATGAACTCCATGCTGTCCTTGGCCATGCGCTCCACGTTCGTGACCTGCAGCAGCCCGATCGCGTCGGGGCGGGCGCGGTAGGCCAGCTCGGCGATCAGGATGGGGTAGACGCAGAACTTCACCACGTTGATGTTCGGCTCCATCACGCTGAGCCGCCGCGGCCCGCTGCGCGGCTGGTACGCGCCGCCGTCGGGCAGGGCGCGGGCGCGCTCTTGCAGGAACACCGGGCTCCAGACGAAGGGCACGGCGCGCGCCTCGGCGCGGCGCAGCACCTCGAAGTACGGCTGGCTGATGTGGGCCACCTGCGGAACCATCCAGATGTCGTCGTAGCGCTGGTTGATGAACAGGTTGCGGCCCCACAGCGGCTTGCCGAACAGCATCGACTCCATCGCGTGCACGTACTCGAAGCCGCAGCAGTACGACACCAGCCGCGCGCCGCGGCGCTTGAGGTGGTCGGTCTGGTCGCCGTCGATCTGGCCGCCCAGTTCGATCAGCACGTCCACGCTGTCCTTGGCCGCCTCGAAGGTCACGGTCGGCCAGCGGGCCTGGTCCCAGGGCAGGGCGGGGGTGATGGGGGTGGCGGTGGTGTTGACCAGCACCACCGAGGCGACGCTCGGGCAGTGCTTCAGCGCCTCTGCCAGGAACACGGCGTTCTGCTTGATGCCGTTGTTCCAGAGGGTCTCGGCCTCGTGGTGGAGGCCGATCGTGATGCCGATGCGCAGGCCGGCACCCGAGGCGGTGGTCATTGGTTTTCGCGGGGGATGTAGCCGGTCAGGCGCCAGCCGTTGGGTTCGAGGCGGAAGCTGACTTTTTCGAAGACCGTCTTGTCGTTGGTCAGGCGGGTGGCGAAGTCGACGTTGGCGTACAGGCCTGCTGGGATGCCGGTGCTGTCGTCCAGGTAGCGGATGCGGGTCACGCTGGCCCAGTCGCGGCGGGCCACGACGCCCACGGTCTGGCGCGAGCGTTGCGTGTTGGCAACGAATTCGGCCTTGGGAAAGCGAGTCTTCACAAACGCCGACGCGGTATCCCAGATCTCTCCCGCCCGGTTTTCGTCGATCTGCTTGAGGCTGCTGAGGCCCGCCTGGATGAGTTCGTCGGCGGAATTGCCGTCCTGTGCCAGGGCGCAGGAACTGGCCAGGGCCAGCGTGCATGCGGCCAGGAAACGGGGGAGAAACGGCTTCATTGGACACCTTTTGTGAGGAAAACCGCTGTGACAGACAGCGGCGGCGATTCTAGGCGGGGCGTTCGGATCGACGTTCCACAGCGACATCGCCGCACCCGGATTTGTCGCCAATCGTGAAAGTTTGTGAACTAAATCATCATTTCACGGTTTCCGGTAGACCGAAATGGCTGCAAATGTAAACGGCTGCGTACATTACCGCGTCCATTGTGAACGTCAGGGTAACTACGACCCTGGCTGGGGCGACGAACCGCGGGCGGTCGTTGCCTTCCTCCGCCGTTGATACCGCGCCCGCCCTCTGCGAACCGAGCTCGAAGAATATGAACAAGTCTTACCGAAGTATCTGGAATGAAGCCCTGGGGGCCTGGGTTGCGGCGTCTGAAATCACTTCGGCGCGGGGGAAGAAGAGCGGTTCGAAGCTGGTGAGGGTGGCAGTTGCTGCGGCGTCGCTGATGGCTGTTTCGTTGGGGGCGCAGGCCGCCTATTCTGCGGGGGGGGGGTCCGCTGGCGGCACCGACGCCATCGCGATTGGCAATGGTTCGTCGGGCTCAGCCATCGCCTCAGGGTCGTACGCCTTGGCGGTTGGCAATAACGCGCAGGCGACCTTTCACAGCGCGACGGCAATCGGCTCTGGCGCCAAAGCTTTTGCCAAGGGCGCCTACGCCTTGGGCAACGATGCCAAGGCCACCGGGACCTCATCGGTTGCGATAGGGGGCGGGGACGGAACGGGCAACGGTGGCTCTGCCGCGTCGGGCGAGCAGGCCGTGGCCATCGGTCGAGCAACAAATGCCGGCGGCACGAACAGCGTGGCCATCGGCGGCAGTGTGACGGTGGATGGTGGCGCGAAGAGCGCCGGCGCCAACGCCGTGGCGATCGGCACGGGAGCCAGCGCCGGCAACGACAACAGCGTCGCACTTGGCAGCAACAGCGTGACTGCCGCAGCGGTCCCGACTGCCAGTGCGACGGTCAATGGGGTTGTGCTGGGCGGGTTTGCCGGCGCTACGCCGAGCAGCGTGGTGAGCGTTGGGTCGGTGGGGGGCGAGCGCCAAATCACCAACGTGGCGGCAGGTCGCGTGACCTCCACCTCAACCGATGCGATCAACGGCAGCCAATTGTTTTCCGTTGCCAGCGCGGTGGGGTCGCTGTCGACCTCGACTTCCACGGGGCTGAGCACTGCGACCAGCGGGATTTCCAGCCTGTCGACGTCCACATCGTCCGGCCTGAGCACGACCAACAGCCGCCTCAACAGCCTCTCGACGTCCACATCGACCGGTTTGAGCACGGCGACCAGCGGCATCTCCAGCCTGTCCACGGGCTTGAGTACGGTGAACAGCGAACTGGACAGCCTGTCGACTTCCACGTCGAGCGGGTTGAGTACGGCGACCAGCGGCATTTCCAGCTTGTCGACGGGCCTGAGCACCACGAACAGCAACGTCGCCAGCCTGTCGACCTCCACATCGTCGGGCCTGAGCACGGCGAGCAGTCGCATCAACAGCCTGTCGACTTCGACGTCGTCGGGACTGAGCACGGCCACAAGCAGCATCTCGAGCCTGTCGACCGGGCTGAGCACCACGAACAGCAACGTCGGCAGTCTTTCGACTTCCACGTCGACTGGCCTCAGCACGACCAACAGCCGCATCGACAGCCTGTCGACGTCGACGTCGTCGGGCCTCAGCACAGCGACGAGCGGGATCTCCAGCCTGTCCACAGGTCTGAGTACCACGAACAGCAACGTCGGCAGCTTGTCGACCTCCACATCGTCGGGCCTGAGCACCAGCAGCAGCCGCATCGACAGCCTGTCGACGTCGACTTCAAGCGGCCTGAGCACGACCAACAGCAACGTCAGCAGCCTGTCGACTTCGACATCGTCCGGTTTGAGCACGGCGACCAGCGGCATCTCCAGCCTGTCGACTGGCCTGAGCACCACGAACAGCAACGTCAGTAGCCTGTCGACTTCTACGTCGTCCGGACTGAGCACCAGCAGCAGCCGCATCGACAGCCTTTCGACATCGACGTCGAGCGGTCTGAGCACGGCGACCAGCGGCATCTCCAGCCTGTCGACTGGCCTGAGTACCACGAACAGCAACGTCAGCAGCTTGTCGACCTCCACGTCGTCCGGATTGAGCACCAGCAGCAGCCGCATCGACAGCCTTTCGACATCGACGTCGAGTGGTCTGAGCACGGCGACCAGTGGCATCTCCAGTCTGTCGACTGGCCTGAGCACAACGAACAGCAATGTCGGCAGCCTGTCGACCTCCACGTCATCGGGTCTGAGCACGACCAACAGCCGCATCGACAGCCTCTCGACGTCCACGTCGTCTGGCCTGAGCACTGCTACCAGTGGCATCTCCAGCCTCTCCACGGGGTTGAGCACAACGAACAGCAACGTCAGCAGCCTGTCGACATCGACGTCGTCTGGCTTGAGCACGGCCACGAGCGGCATCTCCAGCCTGTCCACAGGTCTGAGCACTACGAATAGCAATGTGAGCAGCCTGTCGACCTCGACGTCGTCGGGTCTGAGCACGGCGACCAGCGGAATCTCGAGCCTGTCCACGGGCTTGAGCACGACGAACAGCAACGTCAGCAGCTTGTCGACCTCCACGTCGTCGGGTCTGAGCACCGCGACCAGCGGAATCTCCAGCTTGTCGACGGGCTTGAGCACGACCAACAGCAGCGTCAGCAGCCTGTCAACTTCGACCTCGTCCGGCCTGAGCACGGCCACGAGCAGCATCTCCAGCTTGTCCACGGGCTTGAGCACGACGAACAGCAATGTGGGCAGCCTGTCAACGTCCACGTCGACTGGCCTGAGCACGACCAACAGCCGCATCGATAGCCTTTCGACGTCCACGTCGAGCGGCCTGAGTACTGCGTCCAGTGGAATCTCGAGCCTGTCCACGGGTCTGAGCACGACGAACAGCAACGTCAGCAGCTTGTCGACCTCCACGTCGTCGGGTCTGAGCACCGCGACCAGCGGCATCTCCAGCTTGTCGACGGGCTTGAGCACGACCAACAGCAGCGTCAGCAGCCTGTCGACTTCGACCTCGTCCGGCCTGAGCACGGCCACGAGCAGCATCTCCAGCCTGTCCACGGGCTTGAGCACCACGAACAGCAACGTGGGTAGTTTGTCGACCTCGACATCGTCGGGTCTGAGCACGACCAACAGCCGCATCGATAGCCTCTCGACGTCCACGTCGAGCGGCCTGAGCACTGCGACCAGTGGTATCTCGAGCCTGTCCACGGGGTTGAGCACGACGAACAGCAACGTGAGCAGCTTGTCGACGTCTACGTCGTCCGGTTTGAGTACCGCTACGAGCGGCATCAACAGTCTGTCGACGAGCCTGAGCACGACGAACAGCAACGTGAGCAGCTTGTCGACGTCGACGTCGTCGGGCCTAAGCACTGCAGCCAGCGGCATTTCGAGCCTGTCCACAGGTCTGAGCACGACCAACAGCAACGTGGGCAGCCTGTCGACGTCCACGTCGTCCGGCCTGAGCACGGCCACGAGCAGCATCGACAGCCTCTCGACCTCCACCTCGAGCGGTCTGAGCACTGCAACCAGCGGTATCTCGAGCCTGTCGACGGGCTTGAGCACGACGAACAGCAACGTGGGCAGCTTGTCGACCTCGACGTCGTCGGGTCTGAGCACGGCCAATAGCCGCATCGACAGCCTCTCGACATCTACGTCGTCGGGCCTGAGCACGGCGACCAGTGGTATCTCCAGCCTGTCCACAGGTCTGAGCACCACGAACAGCAACGTCAGCAGCCTGTCGACTTCGACGTCGTCGGGCCTGAGTACGGCAACCAGCGGTATCTCGAGCCTGTCCACGGCTCTGAGCAGCACCAACAGCAACCTGGACAGCCTCTCGACGTCTACGTCGAGCGGTTTGAGCACCGCGACCAGCGGCATCTCGAGCTTGTCGACGGGCCTGAGCACGACGAACAGCAACGTGAGCAGCCTGTCGACCTCGACGTCCTCGGGTCTGAGCACCACCAATAGTCGTATCGACAGCCTCTCGACGTCTACGTCGTCGGGCCTGAGCACGGCCACGAGCAGCATCGATAGCTTGTCGACGTCTACCTCGAGCGGTCTGAGCACTGCGACCAGTGGCATCTCCAGTTTGTCGACGGGCCTGAGCACGACCAACAGCAACGTCAGCAGTCTGTCGACCTCGACGTCGTCTGGTCTGAGCACCGCGACCAGCGGCATCTCCAGCCTGTCCACGGGTCTGAGCACGACGAACAGCAATGTCAGTAGCCTTTCGACCTCCACG
>NZ_BCUS01000093.1 GCF_001591345.1 Variovorax boronicumulans NBRC 103145
GGCGGCGTGGCGGCGGGCTTGGGCGCGCCGGCCTTGCCGGCCAGCGGCGCGTTCGGGTCCCAGTCGCGGTTCTTGCGGGCTTCGGCTTCGTCCTGCTCGGCACCGCCGCGTTGCGTCTTGTTGACGAACGGGATCGGCACCTTGGTGACGTAGACCGCGATGCCCAGGGCGACGCCCAGACCGAGCACCAGGCCGATGATCAGCCCGATGACGATGTTGCCGCGTTGTCTGCTTGTCTTCTTCATGTTCAGAGGGTGATTCACATCTTGCTCGGCGCACTGACGCCGAGGATCGCGAGGCCATTGTGCAGCACCTGCGCGGCCGCTGCGACGAGTGCGAGACGCGCCAGCTTGACCGGCTCGTCGTCCACCAGGATGCGCTCGGCATCGTAGTAGCTGTGGTAGCTGGCCGCGAGTTCGCGCAGGTAGAAAGTCACGTCGTGCGGCGCGAAATCCTTCGCCGCCGCCGTCAGCATGGCCGGGTACTTGGCCAGCAGCAGCATCAGCGCCTGGGCCGCCGGGCTGTCCAGCGGCGACAGGTCGACCGCCTTGAGCGCGGCCACGTCGCCGCCCCAGGCCGCGAGCACCGAGCAGATGCGCGCGTGGGCGTACTGCACGTAGTACACGGGGTTGTCGTTGTTCTTGGTGACCGCCAGGTCGACGTCGAAGGTGTACTCGGTGTCGGGCTTGCGGCTGAGCAGGAAGAAGCGCACGGCATCGGTGCTGGTCCACTCGATCAGGTCGCGCAGCGTGACGTAGCTGCCGGCGCGCTTGCTGATCTTGACCTCTTCGCCGCCCTTCATGACGCGCACCATGGTGTGCAGCACGTAGTCGGGGTAGCCCTCGGGAATGCCTTCGCCCGCGGCCTGAAGGCCGGCGCGCACGCGCGCGATGGTGCCGTGGTGGTCGGTGCCCTGGATGTTCACGACCTTGTGGAAACCGCGCTCCCACTTGGCGATGTGGTACGCGACGTCGGGCACGAAGTAGGTGTACGAGCCGTCCTTCTTCTTCATCACGCGGTCTTTGTCGTCGCCGTAGTCGGTCGACTTCAGCCACAGCGCGCCGTCCTGCTCGTAGGTCTTGCCGGCGGCCACGAGCTTGGCCACGGCCGCTTCGACGCGCCCGCTCGTGTAGAGGCTGGACTCGAGGTAGTAGTTGTCGAAGCGCACGCGGAAGGCCTGCAGATCGAGGTCCTGCTCGCGGCGCAGGTAGGCCACGGCGAATTCGCGGATGCTGTCCAGGTCGTCGATGTCGCCGCTGGCGGTGTATTCGCGGTCGTCCGACTTGACGGTCTTCTTCGCCTTGAAGTCCTCGGCGATGTCGGCGATGTAGTCGCCGTTGTAGGCCGGGGCCTTTTCGCCGCTGGGCCACTCAGGGTCGCCGGGCTTGAAGCCCTTGGCGCGCAACTGCGTGCTGTTGGCCAGCGTCTGGATCTGCACGCCGGCGTCGTTGTAATAGAACTCGCGCCACACGCTCTGGCCCTGCGAGGCCTGCAGGTTGCAGATGGCGTCGCCCAGCGCGGCCTGGCGGCCGTGCCCGACGTGCAGCGGACCGGTCGGGTTGGCCGAGACGAACTCGACCAGCACCTTTTCGCCGGTGGCGGGCTGCTGGCCGAAGGTTTCGCCGGCGGCCAGCACCTCGCGCACGATCTGCTGCTTGGCGGCAGCCTTCAGGCGGATGTTGAGGAAGCCGGGACCGGCGATCTCGATGGCCTCGACCCATTGGCGGAAAGCGGGGGTGGCGAGCAGCGCAGCGCTCAGTTCCTCGGCCAGTTCGCGGGGCTTGCGCCCCAGCGGCTTGGCGAGCTGCATGGCAGCGGTGCTGGCGAAATCGCCGTGCGCCGCCACCTTGGGCGACTCGAACGCGGCTTTGGCGCCGGCGCCGGGAGAGAGGGTTTCGAGCGTGTTCGCGAGCGCCGCGAGCAGCTCCTGTTTGACCAATAGCATCTGTGAATTTTACCGGGGGCAAACCCGGACCCAGTTAACGATCGTCATCCGATGGGCGATGTCGCCCGTTAGGATGGTCGGCCCCGAGGCGGGGCGTCTGTCACAACCCAACCTTGCAAGGACATATCCACCATGAAGAAGCTCCTTTCCCTGGTCGCCTCCACCGTCGCGCTCGGCGCCTGTCTGTCGTTCAGCGCCTACGCGCAGGACAAGGCACCCGCCCCGGTCGTGGCCCCCGCTGCCGCCGCCGCACCTGCGGCAGCCCCTGCCGCTGCGGCCGCACCCGCCGGTGGCGCCAGCTGCGATGCCAAGGCGATCGACAAGAACGGCAAGCCCCTGGCCGGCGCCGCCAAGAACAGCTTCATGAAGAAGTGCACCAAGGCCGCCGCCGCACCCGCCTGCGCCGCCAAGGCGGTCGACAAGAACGGCAAGGCCCTGGCCGGTGCCGCCAAGAACAGCTTCATGAAGAAGTGCGAAGCCGACGCGGCCAAGGCCTGATCCGGCGCGGCGCCGCCCTGCGGCGCTGACATTTGTTACCCCCCGAAGTCAAAGGGCCCGCTCACGCGGGCCTTTTCTTTTTGTCTTTGTTTTGATTACTTGCCGAAGCCGCGCGCCAGGAACACCGCCACCAGCGGGATCAGCGCGATCAGGTGCGCCTGGATCATCACCAGCTTGCGCGTCTTCAGGATGTCGGCCTCTGCCGGCAGCTTGCCCGTGGCGCGCAGCGTCTTGCGCCAGCGGAAGTAGGTCAGCGTCGGGAAAATCGACAGCACGCCCACGATGATGAACAGCGTGAGCTTCACGTGCAGCAGCGGGTTGGTCCAGTACCAGGCCGTGCCCTTCACGCCCCACCAGGTGCGCGCGATGCCGGTGGCCAGCACCGCGATGGCGGCGATGCCGTAGACCATGTCGACCTTGGCCAGCCGCTCGACCACGGCGGCATTGAGCCATTGCACGCGGCACAGCGCGGCTTCACTGGAGATGAACACGACCATCGTGAGGATGGCCAACAGATGCAGGTAGGCGAGGATGGCTTCGAGGGTCATCGGAAACTTTCTTCATCGGGGTTGCAAGCAAATGCAAAAAGCATTGTGCCGCCCGGTCACGATTTCAGGACCGCCCGCCCCAGAATTCCGGCTGCCCGTACTGCGCTTTGAGGAAATCAAGCCACAGTCGCACACGCAGCGGCAGGTGCTTGGTGCCTGTGAACACCGCATAGATGCCGTTGGGCGGTGCGGCGAAGTCGTCGAGCAGGGGCACGAGCAGGCCGGCGTCGATCTCGGCCTCGACCTCCCAGGTGCTGCGCCAGGCGATGCCGTGGCCCGCCAGGCACCAGTCGTGCAGCACCTGGCCGTCGGAACAATCGAGCGGGCCGCTGGGGCGCAGGTGAATGAGCTCCTGCACGCCCTCCTCGCTGGTAATGCGAAAGGCCCAGCCGCGCGTCTGCGAGGCGTCGCTCGACAGCGTGAGGCAGGCAAAGCGCGACAGCTCGCCCGGGTGTTTGGGCGCGCCGTGGCGGCGCAGGAACTCGGGCGTGGCGACGCAGCGGCGGCGGTTGTCGGCCAGGCGCACGCTCACGAGCGACGAGTCGGGCAGGTCGCCCACGCGCACGGCGCAGTCGAAGCTCTCGCCCGTGACGTCGACCACGCGATCACTGAGGTTCAACGAGATCGTCACCTCGGGATGCAGCGCATGAAAGCGCGGCACCAGCGGCGCGACGTGGCGGCGGCCGAAGCCGGCCGGCGCGGTCACGCGCAGGTGGCCGCTGGCCTTCACGCCGCCGGCGCTCACGCTGGCCTCGGCGTTCGCGAACTCGGTCAGGAGGCGCTGGCAGTCTTCGAGAAAGGCGCTGCCCTCGTGCGTGAGCGCGATGCGCCGCGTGGTGCGCACCAGCAGCTTGACGCCCAGGCGCTCTTCGAGCGCGTCGATGCGACGGCCCATGATCGCGGGCGCCACGCCTTCCGCCTTGGCCGCCGCGGTGAGGCTGCCGCGGGTCGCGACCGAGACAAAGGATTCGAGCTGCTTGAGGCGGTCCATGGCGCGGGAACTATATCGCCCGCCGCGCATTGAGCAGGGGTTCAGTCGCCGGCCGTGACGCCTTGCGCCCGCAGCGCGGCGATGTCGCCGTCGCTGTAGCCCACCTCCTTCAGCAGCGCCTCGCTGTGCTCGCCGATGTGCGGCGGCTGCAGGCGGATGCCGGGGCGTTCGCCGCCCAACGTGAACGGCGCGAGCGGCACCTTGGCCATGTGGCCGTCGTTCATGCGCACGGGCGCGAGGCCGCCGGTGGCGTTGAGGTGCGGATCGTCGAACAGCTCCTGCGGCTTGGTGATGGGCGCGAAGGGCAGCTCGTTCTGCTCGAACACCGCGCTCAGTTCGGCCGCGCTGTGATTCGCGAGGTGCGAGCGCAGGATCGGCATCATCCACTCGCGTGCGCGCACGCGGTCGTTGTTGGTCTTCAGGCGCGGGTCGGCCAGCATCTCCTCGAGGCCGAAGGCCTTGCAGAAGATGGCCCACTGCTTGTCGCTCACGGCCGCCAGAAAGATCTGCTCACCGTCCTTCACCGTGAACACGTCGTACACGGCCCAGGCCGAGATGCGGCTGGGCATCGGGTCGGCGGCCTTGCCGGTGGCGGCGAACTGCATCATGTGCTGCGCGACCAGGAACACGTTGTTCTCGAACAGCGCCGACTGCACCTCGCAGCCCTTGCCGGTGAGATCGCGCTGGCGCAGCGCGGCCATCGCACCGATGGCGCCGAACATGCCGCCCATGATGTCGTTCACGCTGGTGCCCGCACGCAACGGGTCGCCGGCACGGCCGGTCATGTAGGCCAGGCCGCCCATCATCTGCACCACCTCGTCGAGCGCGGTGCGGTGGTCGTACGGGCCGGGCAGGAAGCCCTTGTGGCTCACGTAGATGAGGCGCGGGTTGAGCTTGGCGAGCGTGTCGTAGTCGAGCCCCAGCTTCTTCATCGTGCCGGGCTTGAAGTTCTCGCTCACGATGTCGGCGGTGGCGATGAGACGCAGCGCGGCCTCCACGCCCTCGGGCTTCTTCAGGTCGAGCGCGATGCTCTTCTTGTTGCGGTTGAAGGTCGGGAAGAAGCCCGCGCCCGAGCCCAGCAGGCGGCGCGTGTTGTCGCCCTCGATGGGCTCGACCTTGATGACCTCGGCGCCCAGGTCGGCCAGCAGCAGGCCGCAGGTCGGGCCCATGACCATGTGGGTGAACTCGACGACGCGCACGCCCGCGTAGGGCAAGGGATTGGCTTCAGACATGAGAGAAGGTTTCCTGGACAAAGCCCTTGGGCAGGCCGGCTTCGGGCGTCATGCCGTAGACCGGCTCGCCGGGCAGGCCGGCCTTGAGCGGCGCGCGCGCCGCGATGAGTGTGTCGATGTCGATGCCGGTGCGCACGCCCATGGCCTCGAACATGAAGACGAGGTCTTCGGTGACCGCATTGCCCGACGCGCCCGGCGCATACGGGCAGCCGCCGAGGCCGCCGAGCGAGGCGTCGAAGGTGCGCACGCCCTCGTCCCACGCGGCCAGGCAGTTGGCGATGCCCAGGCCGCGCGTGTTGTGCATGTGGGCCGCGCCCGCGTGCACGCCGAGTTCGGCGCGCAGCCGCTTGAAGAGGCGGCGCACCTGCGCGGGGTTGGCGTAGCCCACAGTGTCCGACAGGCCGACCTCCTGCGCGCCGGCCTCGACGCACTGCACGGCCAGGCGGATCACGTCGTCTTCCGGCACCAAGCCCTGCAGCGTGCAGCCGAAGGCGGTGGAGATGCCGGCTTCGAGCTTCACCTGCGGCGCGAGGGCACCGCGCAGCTCGGCGATGGCGCGCACCTCCTCGACCATCTCGGTCGGCGTCTTGCGCACGTTGGCCAGCGAATGCGCCACGCTGGCCGACACCGGCATCGTGAGCTTGTGCACGCCGGCCTCGAGCGCGCCCTGCGCGCCCTTGCGGTTGGGCACCAGCGCCATCACCACGAGACCGGGCAGCGTGACGGCGTGGCGCACCACCTCGGCGGCGTCTGCCATCTGCGGCAGCAGCTTCGCGGGCACGAAGGAGGCGACCTCGATCTCGCGCAGGCCAGCGGCATGCAGCGCATCGATCCAGCGCAGCTTGTCGGCCGTGGGCATGGTGGCCTTCACGGACTGCAGGCCGTCGCGCGGACCGACCTCGCTGATGAGAACGTCGGGGGAGGTCATCGGGTGCTTTCTTGACTGTTCTATCTTGCAGAACTATATTCTGTTAAACAGAATTAAATCGGCAAGCCCGCCGACTGTCAAGCCACGCCATGCCCCGCAAAGCCCAGATCGAATCGGTGTCCGACCTCAACGCCGCCCCCGGCGGCGCCGCCGCGGTCGACCGCGCGCTGAGCCTGCTGTCGGCCTTCCGGCCCGGCGACGAGGCGCTGTCGCTCGCGCAGTTCGCCGAGCGCACGCAGCTGTACAAGAGCACGGTGCTGCGCCTGCTGGCCTCGCTCGAACATGCGCGGCTGATCCGCCGGCAGGACGACGGGCGCTACGCGCTGGGGCTGGAGATCGCGCGGCTGCACGGGCTGTACGCCGCGTCGCAGTCGCTCGACCGCCTCGTGCTGCCGGTGCTTCGCACGCTCGCCGCCGCCACCGGCGAGAGCGCGGCGTACCACGTGCGGCAGGACCAGGGCGACAGCTGGGTGCGGCTGTGCCAGTTCCGCGTCGATTCCTCGCACGTCGTGCGCGACCATGTGCGCGCGGGCGATCTGCTGCCCAACGACCGGGGCGCGGGCGCGCGCGTGCTGATCGCCTTCGGGCCCGAGGCCGAACGGCCGCGCGGGGCGAAGGAGCGCAAGCTGTACGACGCGATCCGCGCGCAAGGCTATTGCGCGCTGGTGGGCGACCGCACGGCCGAGCTGGCGGGCATCTCTGCGCCGGCGTTCCATGCGGATGGCGGCCTGGCCGCGGCGGTCACGCTGACGATGCCGACGCACCGCTACGACGCGGGCTACATCGAGCCCGTGCGCGCAGCGGCGAAGGCGCTCAGCGGGCAGGTCTGAGCATCAGGATTCAGCCTTGAAGCCCGAATTCTTGATCGGCAGTTCCCACCGCTTCAGGTGCGTCGCCTGGATCGTCGCCAGCTCCGCCGGCCCCGCGTGCGCCGGCACGAGGCCCAGCGCGTAGATCTTTTCCTGCACATCGGGCATGCGCAGCGCGTCGGCCACGGCCTTGTCGATGCGCGCGACCAGCTCGGGCGACATGCCAGGCGGGCCATACAGTCCGAAGAAGGCATCGGCCGTCACGTTGATGCCCGCTTCTTTCAGCGTCGGCACGTCGGGCAGCGCGCGGCTGCGCTTTTCGCCCGTCACCGCGAGGATGCGGACCTTGCCCGCGCGGTGGTGCTCGATGGTTTCCGAGGCGGTGTCCACCATCAGCGGCACCTGTCCGCCGATGAGGTCCTGCGCAGCCGGCGCGCCGCCGCGGTAGGCGACGTGCGTCATCGGCACGCCCGAGGCCTGCGCCAGCAGCTGGCCCGCGAAGTGCGGCACCGTGCCGGCGCCCGAGGTCGCGTAGTTGGCTTTGCCCGGGTTGGCCTTCATCCAGGCCAGCACCGCCTTCAGGTCGCCCGCCGGCGCGCCCGGCCCGGCCGTGACCGCGAAGTCGAAGGTGCTGCCGAGCGCGATCGGCGTGAAGTCCTTCACCGTGTCGTAGCCGAGGTTCGAATACAGCCACGGGTGGATCACCATCGCGCCGCTGGGCGAGAAGATGAGCACGCTGCCGTCCGGCGGCGAGCGCTTGAGTTCGGCCAGCGCCAGCCGGCCGGCCGCGCCGGGCTTGTTGTCGACGATGACGCTCTGCCCGAGCGACACGCGCATCTTGTCGGCCAGGATCCGCGCGACCACGTCGGCCGACCCGCCCGGCGGAAAGCCGATCAGGATGCGCACCGTGCGCTCCTGCGCGAACGCCATCGGCGCGAGCGCCGTGGCGGTGATGACGGCAGCGGCCTGCGCTGCGAACTGGCGGCGTTGCATGGGGCGGTCTCCTCGGGGTGGTTGTTCTTCGGTGTGCGTGGAGTCTTCAGCGCAGCGCGGCCAGCAGCGCCTCGTTCTGCGCCGGCAGGCCGACGCTCACGCGCAGCCATTGCGGCAGGCCATAAGGGCCGAGCAGCGAGACCTCGATGCCGGCGGCCAGCAGGCGCGCGTGCACGGCCGGCGCGTCGCCGACCTGCACCATCACGAAGTTGCCCGACGACGGGACGTACGGCAGGCCCAGCGCGGTGAAGCCCGCGGCGAGCTGTTCGCGCCCGGCGGTGTTGAGTTCGTAGGTGCGCGCCAGGAAGTCGGCGTCGCCCAGCGCCGCCACGGCCGCGGCCTGGGCCGGCGTCGTCACGTTGAAGCGCGGGCGGTGCGCGTTCATGCGCGCCGTGAGCGCCGGCTGCGACACGCCGTAGCCGATGCGCAGCCCCGCCAGGCCGAAGGCCTTGGAGAAGGTGCGCGCCACGATCAGGTTGGGCAGGCGGCGCACCCATTCGATGCTGTCGTAGCGCTGCGCGGGCGCCAGGTACTCGGTGTAGGCCTCGTCGAGCAGCACCGTCACGTGCGCGGGCACCGATTGCAGAAACTCGCGCAGCGGCGCAGCATCGATGAAGGTGCCGGTCGGGTTGTTCGGGTTGGCCACGAAGACCAGCTTGGTGTCGTCGCCGATGGCGGCGCGCATCGCGTCCAGGTCGTGGCCGAAGTCGCGCGAGGGCACGACGGTGGCGCGCGCGTGGGCGTGCGCCGTGGCCGCCGCATAGACGATGAAACCGTACTGCGAATAGACGACGTTCTCGCCCGGCTTGAGGCTGACCTGCGCCGCGAGCTCGAGGATTTCGCTCGACCCGCTGCCCAGCGTGAGCCACTCGGGCGGCACGTCGAGCCGTGCGGCCAGCGCCTGCTTGAGCGCGGTGCCGTTGCTGTCGGGGTAGTTGCCCGCACCTTCGAGGGCGGCGGCGGCGGCGCGGCGGGCCGACTCGGGCATGCCGAGCGGGTTTTCGTTGGAAGCCAGGAGGATCATTGCGGCGGGAGCTGATTATTTAAGAAGTTAAATATATACAGCTGCCACCGGCCCGGCCTCAGGGCCTACCCTTTGAAGCGAGGCTGTGGCCTGGGTCGATTACCTTCATTTTTGTCACAGATAAATCTCACTTTCGGCTCTTACTCGCCCGCAAAGTATCGAATACAGTTCTCCCATGGCTTCACCTGGGGCAAGTGCGCCCCACTGCTGCGCCGCCCCCCGATTTCCTGTTTTTTGCATTGCGTTCCCCAAGGAGAAACACATGACCGACCGCACCACCGCCCACCGACTCCAGGTCGCGACCGAACTGCACCGCTTCGTCGAAGAGAAGGTCCTGCCCGCCAGCGGCGTGGCCAGCGACGTGTTCTGGAAGGGCTTCGACGCCATCGTCCATGACCTGGCGCCCAAGAACGTCGCCCTGCTCGCCGAGCGCGACCGCCTGCAGAGCGAACTCGACGCCTGGCACAAGAAGAACCCCGGCCCGATCGCCGACATGCCGGCCTACCGCGCCTTCCTGGAAAAGATCGGCTACCTGCTGCCGCAACCCAAGGGCGTGAAGGCCACCACGGCCAACGTCGACTCCGAGCTCGCGCTGCAGGCCGGCCCGCAGCTGGTGGTGCCGATCCTGAACGCGCGCTACGCCCTGAACGCCGCCAACGCGCGCTGGGGTTCGCTGTACGACGCGCTGTACGGCACCGACGCCATTCCCGAAACCGGCGGCGCCGAAAAGGGCAAGGGCTACAACCCCGTGCGCGGCGCCAAGGTCATCGAGTTCGCGCGCAACGTGCTCGACCAGGCCGCCCCGCTGGCCAACGGCTCGCACAAGAACGCCACCGGCTACAGCGTGAAGGACGGCCAGCTGGTCGTCGCGCTGCAAGGCAGCAGCACCGGCCTGGCCGATGCGTCGCAGTTCGTCGGCTACCAGGGCGATGCCGCCGCGCCGTCGTCGGTGCTGCTCAAGCACAACGGCATCCACCTGGACATCCGCATCGACCGCAGCACCGCCATCGGCAAGAGCGATGCGGCCGGCGTGAGCGACCTCGTGCTCGAAGCCGCGCTCTCGACCATCCTCGACCTGGAAGACTCGGTGGCCGTGGTCGACGCGGCCGACAAGGTCGTCGCGTACGCCAACTGGCTGGGCATCGTGCAGGGCACGCTGACCGAAGAAGTCGCCAAGGGCGGCAAGACCTTCACGCGCGGCCTGAACGCCGACCGCGAGTACACCGGCGCCAACGGCCAGCCGCTGAAGCTGCACGGCCGCTCGCTCATGTTCCTGCGCAACGTGGGCCACCTGATGACCAACCCGGCCATCCTGTATGAAGGCGGCAAGGAAATCCCTGAAGGCATCCTGGACGCCGTGGTCACCACCACCATCGCCATGATCGACGTCAAGCGCAAGGGCAACTCGCGCACCGGCAGCATCTACATCGTCAAGCCCAAGATGCACGGCCCGGCCGAAGTCGCCTTCGCCAGTGAGCTGTTCGGCCGCGTCGAGCAGCTGCTCGGCCTGCCCGCCAACACCGTCAAGCTCGGCATCATGGACGAGGAGCGCCGCACCAGCGTGAACCTGCAGGCCTGCATCGCCGAGGCCGCCGCGCGCGTGGCCTTCATCAACACCGGCTTCCTGGACCGCACCGGCGACGAGATGCACACCGCCATGCAAGGCGGCCCGATGATCCGCAAGGGCGACATGAAGTCCAGCGCCTGGATCGGCGCCTACGAGAAGAACAACGTGCTCGTCGGCCTGAACTGCGGCCTGCGCGGCAAGGCGCAGATCGGCAAGGGCATGTGGGCCATGCCCGACCTGATGGCCGCCATGCTCGAGCAGAAGATCGCCCATCCCAAGGCCGGCGCCAACACCGCCTGGGTGCCCTCGCCCACCGCCGCCACGCTGCACGCGCTGCACTACCACCAGGTCAGCGTGACCGCCGTGCAGCAAGAGCTCGAGAAGATCGACGCTGACGGCGAGCGCGAGAACATCCTGAACGCGCTGCTGCAGGTGCCGATCGCTGCGCAGGCGAAGTGGACCGACGCCGAGAAGCAGCAGGAAATCGACAACAACGTGCAGGGCATCCTGGGCTACGTGGTGCGCTGGGTCGACCAGGGCGTCGGCTGCTCGAAGGTGCCCGACATCCACAACGTCGGCCTCATGGAAGACCGCGCCACGCTGCGCATCTCCAGCCAGCACATCGCCAACTGGCTGCTGCACGGCGTGGTCACCAAGGCGCAGGTCGACGAGGCCTTCCAGCGCATGGCCAAGGTGGTCGACGAGCAGAACGCCGGCGACGCGCTGTACCAGCCGATGGCCGGCCACTTCGACACCTCGGCCGCCTACAAGGCCGCGCAAGACCTGGTGTTCAAGGGCATCGAGCAGCCCAGCGGCTACACCGAGCCGCTGCTGCACGCCTGGCGCCTGAAGGTCAAGGCCGCAGCCTGACGCGCGCCTTGCGCAGTGCCGGCCACCGCCGGCACAGACGCCTCGGAGACACGCAACGAACGGCGCCCTCGGGCGCCGTTCTGCATGGGGCGCGACATGCCGGTAGCATCGACGCCGCCCTCTTCTCTCTCTCCGGTCTCCGTCTCTCCCGATGAACAAGCACGCGGCTTCGCCGCCCCCGACCCGCGGGTCGACCTCGGCCGCGGCCATGCTGGTCGCACTGGCCACCGCCTTCGCGCTGAGCCAGGCCTTTCGCACCGTCGGCGCCATGATGGCCACGCCGCTCACGCAGCACTTCGGCCTCACGCCGCAGGCGCTGGGCACCTGGGCCGGCACCTTCCATTTCACCTTCGGCATCATGCAGCTCGCGATGGGCGTGTCGATCGACCACTTCGGCGTGCGCCGCACCGTGCTCACCGCCTTTCCGCTGGCCATCGCGGGCGCCGCGCTGTGCACCGTCGCGCCGGGCTTCGGCGCGCTGCTGCTGGGGCAGGCGCTGATCGGCGTGGGCTGCGCGCCGGCCTTCCTGGCCTGCACCGTGTTCATCGCGCGGCACTTCGACGCCGCGCGCTTCACCGCCATGTCGGGGCTGGTGATGAGCCTCGCGGGCATGGGCATCCTGTTCACCGGCACGCCGCTGGCGCTGCTGATCGAAGCCGCCTCGTGGCGCGCCGGCTATGCCGCGCTGACCGCCTTCGCCGTGCTCTCGTGGATCGTCATCTTCTGGCGCGTGCACGAGCCCGCGCGCACGACGACAACAACGATCGCATCGGACGAGCCCGCACCCGAGCGCCAGTCGCTGCGCCAGGCCGTGCGCGACCTGCTGCCGCTGTTCGCCATGCCGCACACGCTCGGCCTGCTGTGCTTCGCCTGCGTGTCGTATGCCGCTTTCATCACGCTGCGCGGCCTGTGGCTGGGCCCCGTGCTGCACGACCGCCACGGCCTCTCGCTCGTGGCCAGCGGCAACGTGGCGCTGGTGATGACCGTCGCCGGCATGGCCAGCCCCATGCTGTTCGGCCGCCTCGACCCCGGCGGTGCGCGCCGCACGCGCTGGATGATGCGCTGCGCCTTCGCCGGCGCGGCGATGTTCGCCGCCATGGCCCTCACGCAATCGCGCGCCATCGACATCGGCCTGCCGATCGTCTACGGCATGCTGTCGGGCTACAGCGTGCTGCTGTACGCGTACACCAAGAACGCCTACCCGGCGGCCGTCACGGGCCGCGCGATGGCGCTGCTCAACATGGCGATGTTCCTCGGCGTCTCGCTGATGCAATGGACCACCGGCGTGGCCGCCTCCTGGGCCGTGGCCCAGGGCAGCGAGCCGTTCCGCGCGGTGTTCCTCACGGTGAGCGGGATGCTGGCGGCGGGGACGCTGGCGTTTCTGCTGCTGCCACGGGCGCGTGAACGTGCGCGTCCGACGTCGGCCGACCTTTGACGGGGCGCGAGCGCTCGGGCCGGTTCAGGCTCTGACTTCCGAGACTTCGTCTCGGAAATCAACGGTGCGAACTTCCGGGGCGACGCTCAGGCCGCATCGCCCAACCGCGCTCGCACCTCACGCCGGCTCAACTGGCGCTTGGCCACCGCATAGACGTCGTGGCGCCCGTACATGCCGAGGTGCGTGAGCAGGCCCGATGCCGCACCGCTGCGGGTGACCACGCAACGGCGCAGCACGTCGTAGCACCTGGGCTCCGGCTGCGCCGTGCCTGCGCGCTCGGGAAACTTCGCGAGCACGACCTCGAACCAGCAGCCGTCGACGCAGTGCCACTGCGTGGTCTCGTCGATCACGTGGTAGACCGCGTAAGGCGTGTCGCCGCGCCGCGCGGCCCGGTCCACACGGCGCGCCGCGCGCGCCTCGCGCAAGCGCCGGTTCGGCAGCAGGATGCCGGTGACCGGGTGCACGAACAGCTCGACGCCCGGCGCTTCGTGCAGCGGCACGCCGTCGCGGGTTCCCCAGCGGTGAGGCCGCACCCGCACCTCGCCGTCGCACAGCACCGCGTCGCGCGCCACGAAATCGTCGACGTGCAGGAAGATGTGCGCCTGCACCGTGCTGCGGCGATCGATGCCGCTGCACAGCTCGGCGTACACCTTGTCCCACGGCCGGTGCACCTGCTTGTGCAGCCAGCGCTTGAGCGGCTGGAGGTTTTCGCTCAGCCACTTCGGATGCTGCAGGCCGCGCTTCATGCCCAGGTGCGAACCGCGCTCGGGGCTGTTGCGCCACGGGCGGCCATCGCCCTGCACGCGCCAGCCGCCGCGCGGACGCTCGACGATCACCTTGTCCATGTCGTCACGCATCGTCGGCCCTCCGCCCAAAGTCACGCGCGGCTTTCTGCAGCGCCACCTTCTGCGCGCGCCGCTCGGCGCGGTGGGTGCGCAGGTGGCGGCCCGCGCCCTGGCTGGATTCGCGGCGCGCCATCGCGGCCACCACGGGATTGCGCGGTGCCGACGCGGGCACCGCAAAGTAGAACCGGCCCAGACGCTTGTCGTCGTCGCGGGCCTTTCGTTGAGCACTCATGTGCACACACTCCGAAAAACAAAAAGGCCCCGGCGAATGCAGTTGCGCGCGGGGCCCTTGTCGATTCGGCCGCGGCGGATGCGAAGGTGCACATCCGGCCGGGGCGGTCGGTGTGCGTCAGGTGTTCAGTGAACGGTTCATTGAATGGTGTTCTCGCCCGGGAGGTTGATCGTCGCCGTGCGCGGTGTCTGGAAAAACGGTCGCTGAAAAAGGAAGGGCGGATTCTGGCGAGGGCCTTCGCCGTGCGCAAGCCCGGCGCGGCGCGCTGTGGCGCAAAGCTGACAGGGCACATCGGTTGAATCCGCTTCACGCATCGCGCCGTATGGCATCTCAAGCGCATCGCGCCCCCGAGCTGTTGGCGGTTTCCACAGAGCCTTTTCTTCCAGGAGACATCCATGAAAAAACTCGTGATCGCCCTCGGCGTGTCGGTCCTGCTCGGCGCGTGCGCCGGCAGTGGCATGAGCAACGCCAGCAGCAATGCTGCCACCCCGATGGTCGGCGGCGCGCCGATGTACCCGACGAAGGACATCGTCGACAACGCGGTGAATTCGAAGGACCACACGACGCTGGTCGCCGCGGTGAAGGCGGCCGACCTCGTGGCCACGCTCAAGAGCCCGGGCCCGTTCACGGTGTTCGCGCCCACCAACGCCTCGTTCGCGGCGCTGCCGGCCGGCACGGTCGACACGCTGCTCAAGCCGGAGAACAAGGCCACGCTCACCAAGGTGCTGACCTACCACGTGGTGCCCGGTCGCATGGACAGCGCGGCGCTGACGAGCGCGATCAACGCAGGCGGCGGCAAGGCGACACTGAAGACCGCCAGCGGCGGCACGCTCACGGCGACGATGAGCGGCGGCACGGTGTGGGTGACCGACGCCAAGGGCGGCACGGCGGCGGTGACGATCGCCAATGTCTACCAGTCGAACGGCGTGATCCACGTCGTCAACAAGGTGCTGCTGCCAGGTTGATCGGCAGGCGGGCGGCGGCCCTTCGTCAGCTCCGCTGCGCGGCCTCCGCCTCGTCGCGCAGCCATTGCGCGAAGTCCTGCGCGTCGCGGTTGCCCGCGGCGCGCCGCGACATCTCGATGAAGTAGCCGCGGTGCGATGCCACGCCCTGGCCGAGTGGCGCCACGAGCCGGCCGTCGCGCACCAGTTCGCGCAGCAGCGGCAGGCGCCCGATGACCACGCCCTGCCCCGCCACCGCGGCGGCCACCGCATCGGCGTACTGCGAGAAGCGCAGCGTGCTCTTCATGCGCAGGTCTTCCAGCACCATCACCTTGAGCCACGGCTCCCAGTCGGCGGTCGGGGCTTCGCTGTGGTCCGGGTACTCGATGGTCAGCAGCGTGAGCTTGGAAAAATCGGACAGCTCGCGCAGCGACGCGGCCACCTGCGGCGCGCACAGCGGGATCACCGATTCCTCGAACAGCGCCGGGCCCACGCCGCGCCCGATGGGAACGAAGCGCACCGCAAGGTCCAGCCGGCTCACGTCCAGGTCGAGCACGTCGAGCGTGGCCGACACACGCACGTCGACCTGCGGATGCGTGCTGGTGAAGCGCGCCAGTTTCGGAATGAGCCACAGCGACGCGAAGCCCGGTGTGGTGGTGATCGACACCTGCCGCGGCGCGGCGCTGGCGCGCACGCGCGCAGTGGCGTCGCGCAGGCGCTCCAGGCTGTCGGTGACGGCGCGCTGCAGCACGCCGCCGGCCTCGGTGAGCGCGAGCGCACGGTGGCGGCGCTCGAACAGCAGCACGCCCAGGCTGGCTTCGAGCTGCTGGATCTGCCGGCTCACGGCCGACTGCGTGAGGTGCAGCTCGCCCGCCGCCAGCGTGAAGCTGAGCCGGCGCGCGGCGGCCTCGAAGCTGCGCAGCAGTTCGAGCGGCGGGAGCTCGCCGGCAGGGGTTTTCGCATTCTCTGGAGGCATGCAACGAGTTCCGAATGACCGCGTGTAAGAGAGGGTTCGGCTCACTATATTCATTCGTATCACGAATGCAATGGAGGTTCCCATGAGCACCACCGACCGGTCCCCTTCCACCTTTTTCTCCTCGTCGAGCTCGCGCTTCCACGTGAGCCTGCCCAGCCGCGCCGTCTTCGCCGTGCCCGACGGCGCGGGCGTGGGCATCGAGTGCCGCAGCGGCGCTGTGTGGATCACGCTCGACCGCGACCCGCGCGACATCGTGCTCGGGCCGGGCGAGCGCTTCGAGAGCACCGAGCACCGGCGCGTGCTGGTGTCGGCGCTGGAGTCGTCGTGCATCTCGGTGTCGGACGCGCAGCCCGCCGCGCTGCCGAACCCGGCCTCGCGCGCACAGGCTCGCGTGCGGTCGCCTTGGCGACTGGCGCTGCACGGGTTGTCCCCGGCTTGACCGCGGGCGCCGTGGCATCGAACCTCGATGCCATGGACCGCCCCCGCAGGGAGCAGCACCGCGCGCCGCCGTGACGACAGGCGGCTTTTTGCTTTGGGCGTCCGTTTTCCTTCTTGGCCTTGAAAGGGACACGCCCATGACCACCACTTCCGGCGCAGCACTCGCATGACCGCGCCGCAACCCACACCCCAACCCTGCGTGCTGTGCGAACAGGCCGACGGCATCGCCACGCTCACGCTGAACCTGCCGCACAAGCTGAACCCGATCGCGAAAGACCTGCAGGTCGAACTGCGCGACGCGCTCGAGCGCATCCGCGACGACCGCACGGTGCGCGCCGTGATCCTCACCGGCGCCGGCAAGGCCTTCTGCGTGGGCGCCGACCTGAGCGCGATGGCGCCGCCCGGCGAACCCGGCCAGACGCTCGGCGACCAGACCGCCGAGTGGATGCAGAAGCTCAGCAACCCGCTCATCGAGACGCTGCGCACGCTGCCGGTGCCGGTGGTGGCCGCCGTCAACGGTCCGGCGGCCGGTGCGGGCGTGGGCCTGGCGCTCGCGGCCGACGTGACCATCGCCGCGCGCAGCGCCTACTTCTACCTTCCGTTCCTGCCCAAGCTCGGCATCGTGCCCGACCTGGGCTGCACCTGGGCCATTCCGCGCCGCGCCGGCCGTGCGCGCGCGATGGGCATGGCGCTGCTCGACGAGCGCCTGAGCGCCGGGCGCGCCGTGCAGTGGGGCCTGATCTGGGCCTGCGCCGACGACGAGCAACTGATGGACGAGGCCCGCGCCATCGCGCAGCGCCTGGCGCGCCTGCCGGCGCACGCGGTGCTCGAAGCGCGCGAGGCCTTCGAGGCCTCGGAGCACCACACGCTGAAAGAACAACTGCACTACGAAAGCGAGCGCCAGCGCGCGCTCATCGACCGCCCCAGCTTCCGTGAAGGCGTGAGCGCCTTCCTGCAGAAGCGCCCTCCTGTTTTCGAAACCCGCTGACGTCCCCATGACCATCGAACGCACCCTCTTCACCGCCGACCACGAGGCCTTCCGCGACAGCTTCCGCCGCTTCATGGACAAGGAGATCGCGCCCTTCCACGACGACTGGGAAGAGCAGGGCTACGTCGACCGCGCCGTCTGGTCCAAGGCCGGTGAGAACGGCTTCCTGTGCATGGCGCTGCCCGACACCTACGGCGGCGCGGGCGCCGACCTGCTCTATTCGGTGATCCAGTTCGAGGAGCTGTGGGCACGCGGCTTCACGGGCATCGGCTTCGGCCTGCACAACGAGATCGTGGCGCCGTACATCCTGCGCTACGGCACCGAGGCGCAGAAGCAGCACTACCTGCCCAAGCTCGCCAGCGGCGAGATGGTCGGCGCCATCGCCATGAGCGAGCCCGGCGCGGGCAGCGACCTGCAGGCCGTGAAGACCAGCGCCATCCGCCAGGCCGACGGCAGCTACCTGCTCAACGGCAGCAAGACCTTCATCACCAACGGCTGGCACGCCGACCTGGTGATCGTGGTCGCCAAGACCGACCCGGCCGCCGGCGCGAAGGGCACGAGCCTGTTCCTCGTCGAGCGCGGCATGCCGGGCTTCGAGAAGGGCAAGCGCCTGAAGAAGCTGGGCCTGAAGGCGCAGGACACCTCCGAGCTGTTCTTCAACGACGTGCGCCTGCCCGCCGAGGCGCTGCTGGGCGATATCAATCGCGGCTTCGTCTGCCTGATGGAGCAGCTGCCCTGGGAGCGGCTGCAGATCGCGATCAGCGCGGTGGCCGCGTCGCAGGCCGCCATCGACCACACCGTGGCCTACGTGAAGGAACGCAAGGTGTTCGGCCAGCCCGTGGGCAACTACCAGAACACACGCTACACGCTGGCCGAGCTGCAGACCGAGGTGCAGGTGGCGCAGGTGTTCGTCGACAAGTGCATCGAGCTGCTCATGGCCGAGAAGCTCGACACCGCCACCGCGAGCATGGCCAAGTACTGGACCAGCGACCTGCAGTGCAAGGTGATGGACGAGTGCGTGCAGCTGCACGGCGGCTACGGCTTCATGTGGGAGTACCCGATCACCCGCGCGTACGCCGACGCGCGCGTGCAGCGCATCTACGGCGGCACCAACGAGATCATGAAAGAGGTGATCACGCGCGCGATGGGCCTCGGCGGGCGCTGACCCACGCCGCATTTGGCACCACTGGCGCCATGGAAAGGGCTGCGGGAGAATGCCGCGCATGCCCATCCTCAACGCCTTCTACGCCCAGTCGGGCGGCGTCACCTCGGTCATCAACGCCTCGGCCTGCGGCGTGATCGAGACGGCGCGCCAGCACCCGGACCGCATCGGCACGCTCTATGCCGGACGCAACGGCATCCTCGGCGCGCTCACCGAGGACCTGATCGACACCAGCGCCGAGCCGGCCGCGGCCATTGCGGCGCTGCGCACCACGCCCTCGGGCGCGTTCGGTTCGTGCCGTTACAAGCTCAAGTCGCTCGAGAAGAATCGTCGCGAGTACGAGCGCCTGATCGAGGTGTTCAAGGCGCACGGCATCGGCTACTTCTTCTACAACGGCGGCGGCGACTCGGCCGACACCTGCTTCAAGGTGAGCCAGCTGTCGCAGTCGATGGGCTACCCGCTGCAGGCCATCCACGTGCCCAAGACCATCGACAACGACCTGCCGCTGACCGACTGCTGCCCCGGCTTCGGCTCGGTGGCGAAGTACGTGGCGGTGTCCACGCTCGAAGCCTCGTTCGACGTGCGCTCGATGGCCGCCACCTCCACCAAGGTGTTCGTGCTCGAGGTGATGGGCCGCCACGCCGGCTGGATCGCCGCGGCCGGCGGGCTGGTGGCCGACCATGGCATTCCGGTGGTGGTGCTGTTCCCCGAGATCGAGTTCGACGCGGCCCGCTTCCTGGCGCGCGTCGATGCCATGGTGCAGCAGCACGGCTACTGCTCGGTGGTGGTGTCCGAAGGCTGCCACCACCCCGACGGCACCTTCCTGGCCGAGCAGGGCGCGCGCGATGCCTTCGGCCATGCGCAGCTGGGCGGCGCGGCGCCGGTGGTGGCGCAGATGGTGAAGGAGGCGCTGGGCCACAAGTTCCACTGGGCGGTGGCCGACTACCTGCAGCGCGCGGCGCGGCACATCGCCTCGGCCACCGACGTGAAGCAGGCCTACGAACTGGGCCAGCGCGCGGTCGAGCTGGCGCTCGAAGGCCGCAACGCGGTGATGCCGACCATCGAGCGCACGAGCGACGTGCCCTATGCGTACACGCTGGGCGCGGCGCCGCTCGAAGCGGTGGCCAATGTCGAGAAGCCGATGCCGCGCGACTTCATTTCGGACGACGGCTACGGCATCACCGAGAAGTGCCGCCGCTACCTGCTGCCGCTGATCGCGGGCGAGGACTACCCCGCCTACCGCGACGGCCTGCCGGTGTACGCGACGCTGCGCAACGTGGCGGTGCCGAAGAAGCTGCCGGCCTTCGCGCTCGCATGACGGTGGTCATCGACACCGCGCGCTGTCCGCTGTGCGGCGAGGCGAACCGCTGCGCGATGGAGGTCGAGCGCGAGACCGGGCAGGCGCAGCCGCCCTGCTGGTGCATGGCCGCCGATTTTTCGCTGGCGCCGCTCGACACGCTGCCGCCCGCGCTGCGCGGCCAGGCCTGCATCTGCGCGCGCTGCGCCGCGGGCCTGCCGCCGCCTCAGGACTGAGCGACGTCGCCCTGCGACTGGGACTGCGACTGCCCCTGTGCAGGCTCGGCAGCTTCCGTCGCGGCTTCCGCCACATCCCCCGCCGTCACCATCGTCGGCGCCGTGCCGCTGCGCTGCGCGGTGACCACGCCGTGAATGAACTGCAGCTTGCCCACCGCCGCGCGCGGCAGCACGAAGGGGTAGTAGTCGGGCTGGCCCATGCTGCGCGACAGCTCGTTGAGCATGCTGGTCAGCAGCACCCAGCCGTTGATGAAGTCCAGGAATTTCGCGGCATCGGGATGCTCGGGCTGCCACAGGTCGGCGGCGGTGAACAAATCGCTCTGCAGCTCCACGTTGCTCGCGTCGATGCCGAAGCTCATCGCCGTGTCGGCCGTGTCGGCCATGTGCAGGTAGTGGGCCCAGGTCTCGGCCCAGTCTTCCCATGGGTGCATGCTCGCGTAGCTGCTGACGAAGCGCTGCGCCCAGTCGGGCGGCGGGCCCTGTTCGTAGTGCTGCTGCAGCGCGGCGCCGTAGTCGGCGCGCTCGTCGCCGAAGAGCGCGCGGTAGTCGTCGATCCAGCGCGTGGGCAGCACCAGCAGGTCCCAGTAGTAGTGGCCGATCTCGTGGCGGAAGTGGCCCAGCAGCGTGCGGTAGGGCTCATGCATCTCGGCGCGGATGCGCTCGCGCACGGCGTCTTCGGCCTCCTCGGCGTTGAGGGTGATGAGGCCGTGCTCGTGGCCCGTCATCACGTGCGGGGCGCCCGGCATGTTGCTGAGAAAGTCGAAGGCCAGCCCGTGCACCGGATCGGCATGGCGGCTCACCACCGGCAGGCCGAGCGCGAGCAGCTGAGAGATCAGGCGGCGCTTGGGCATCTCGAGCTTGCGCCAGAGTTCGCCGTTGGCTTCCACCGACAGATCGGGGATGGTGCGCGTGACGCTGCAGGCCAGGCAGTAGCCGGGCGCCAGGCCCTGCGTGTCGGCGGGAATGGTCTCGCCCTCGCGCGGCTGCGCCACCATCCAGTTGCAGGCGGCCGGCGTCATGAGGTTGGCGCAGCGGCGGTAGGTGGCGCCGTGCGGGTCGCCGAAGACGGTGAAGGTGTCGGGCAGCGCGCCCTCGCCTTCGGCCGGTGCCAGCGGCACCACGCCGAGCCGGTCGATCACGTAGCCCAGCGGCGTGTGGCAGGCCAGGCACTCGCTGTTGCGCAGGAACACGGGGCGCCCGCACTGGCAGCGGTAGGCGCGGCTGACGGTGGGCGCGGCGAGTTCGGCCGAAAGCGTGGGGGCCGCATCGGGTACAGCCGGGTCGTGGCCGGAGTCGGGGGTCGATGGATGCATGGCTTGTTCTTTAGAGACTTGACGCACAGGGGACAGCCGCCGCATTGTGCGACCGGCCCGTGCGCGGTCGACGCCGCAAACACCGATATGCTTGTAGGACGACGGACCCGCGACCGTCCCTGCGCCGCCCCATGACCTCCCCACAACCCCCTGACACGCCGCCCTCCATGGGCGCCCTGCGCGCCCGCTACGGCGAGCGCTACCGCTGGTACCTGCTGCTGTCGGTCATGGTGGGGACGATGGCGTCCATCATGTCCTCGACCATCGTCAACGTGGCGATCCCCGACATGAGCCACCACTTCGCGCTGGGCCAGGAGCGCGCGCAGTGGGTCAGCTCGGGCTTCATGGTGGCCATGACGGTGTCGATGCTCACCACGCCGTGGCTGCTGTCGCGCTACGGCTACCGGCGCACCTACGTCGGCACCATGCTCCTGCTGCTGGCCGGCGGCATCGTCGGCGGGCTGGCCAACCACTACCCGCTGGTGCTGCTGGCGCGCGTGGCCGAGGGGCTGGCGGCGGGCGTGGTGCAGCCCATTCCGGCCATCATCATCCTGCGCGCCTTCGAGCCGCACGAGCAGGGGCGCGCCAGCGGCATCTTCGGCATGGGCGTGGTGCTGGCGCCGGCCATCGGACCGAGCATCGGCGGCGTGCTGGTCGACCTGTTCGGCTGGCGCTCGATCTTCTTCATGGTGGTGCCCTTCTGCCTGGCCTCGATCTGGCTGGCCTACAAGTTCGTGCCCAAGACCGCGCCCGGCGGCGTCGCCGCGACGCGCGGCAGCGGGCTCGATGCGCGCGGCCTGGCGCTGGGCACCGTGGGCACGCTGTGCCTGCTGAACGGGCTGGTCGAGCTGCGCGGCGATTCGCCGCTGCAGGCCACGCTGCTGCTGGCCGGCGCGCTCGTCTCGTTTGCCGCCTTCGTGTGGTGGCAGCGCCGGCTCATGGCCTCGGGCGGCGCGCCGCTCATGAACCTCGCGCTCTTTCGCTACCGCCAGTTCGCCATGGGCAGCCTGGTCGCCTTCATCTACGGCACCGCGCTGTTCGGCTCGACCTACCTGCTGCCGGTGTACATGCAGGTGGGGCTGCACCTGTCGGCCTCGCACGTGGGCACCACCCTGCTGCCGGCCGGCATCGTGCTGGCCTTCACCATCGCGGGCGTAGGCCGGCTGGCCGACAAGCAACCGACCTGGCTCCTGGTGAGCATCGGCCTGGCGCTGCTGGCGGTGTCGTTCGCGCTCATGGCCGTGCTGCGGCTGGACAGCCCGCTGTGGCTGCTGGTGGTGTTCGCGATCGTCGGGCGCATCGGGCTGGGCTTCATCCTGCCCTCGCTCAACCTCGGGTCGATGCGCCCGCTGGCCAAGCCGCTCATCCCGCAGGGCGCGAGCGCGATCAGCTTCGTGCGCATGCTCGGCGGCGCCGTGGGCGTGAGCCTGTGCGCCATCATTCTCGAATGGCGCCTGGCGGCGCACGGCGACTCGCTCGCCAACCCGGTGAGCACCGCGGCACGGCTGGCCGCCTTCGACGAGGTGTTCCTGATGCTGGCCGGCCTGTGCGCGCTGGCCGTCTGCGCGGCCTGGCAGCTGCGCGAGCCGCCCGGCGAGGACACGGCGCAACACAGGGGGTAAACCCCGGCGGCGCGGGGACTCGCTTTCGCTTTCAATTGTTATCAGTTGTATCTAAAAGCGGAATCGGTTCCATGCATCGCAGACGTTTTCTCGCCGCCTCGGCCGCGGCGACGGCCGGACTCGGCCCCCTCCTTTCCTTGCCTTCCACCACCCTGGCCGCCGAGAACGGCGTCAGCGACGGCGAGATCGTCCTGGGCCACACCGGCATCCTGAGCGGCCCGTTGGGCGTGCCGATCAAGGTCGTGATGGCCGGCGCCGGGCTGGCCTTCGACGCAGTCAATGCGCAGGGCGGGCTCGCGGGCCGCAAGCTCAAGCTGGTCTCGCTCGACGACGAACTCAAGCCCGAGAAGGCCGTCGCCAACTACGAGAAGCTGCTCGCCGAGCACCGCGCCTTCGCCTTCTTCGGCTGCGTGGGCTCGGGCACCACGGCCGCCGCGGCCAAGGTGCTGGGCCAGAGCGGCGCGCCGATGGTGGGCGGCTATGCGGTGTCGGACTCGGCGCGCGAGAAGGTCGCGGGCGCGGGCTACTTCGTGCGCGCCACCTTCGCACGCGAGGCGCAGGCGCTGGTGCAGCACCTGAGCACCATCGGCGTCTCGCGCATCGCCGTGGCCTACCTGGACAACCCCGGCGGCGCCGAGGTGGCGCGGCTGGTCGAGGCCGCCCTCGACACGCTCAAGCTCAAACCCGTGGCCGCGGTGCCCGTGAAGGGCGACGGCACGACCAACGAGGCCGCGGGCAAGGCGCTGGCCGACAGCCAAGCGCAGGCCGTGCTCATGTATCTGGGTGGCGGCATCGGCGGCGAGGTCATGAAGAGCGCCTGGACCGCCGGCGGGCGCCAGATGTTCTACGGCATGTCGATCGTGCCGGGCGACGTCACCGCCAAGCTCGTCGGCGACAAGACCAGCGGCCTGGCCATCTCGCAGATCGTGCCCTACCCCTGGAGCGAGGTCGACGCCACCGCGCGCGAGTTCCGCCAGCTGGCCGAGCGCGCCAAGGTCGACATCGGCTACCTCAGCTACGAAGGCTATGTGAACGCGCTCGTGATGATCGAGGCCCTGCGCCGCACCGGCCGCGACCTCACCCGTGCGAAGCTGCACGCCACGCTGAAGGCGATGAAGCTGCGCATCGGCAACATGGAGATCGACTTCACCGGTGCGAGCAACACAGGCTCGCGCTTCATCGAGATGGTGCGGGTGACGAAGGAAGGGCGCTTCCTGCGATAGAGGCAGAGAGGCCGGGTCTGCTCACAGCCCCAACTGCGTGAGCGCCCAGGCCACCGTGCCCAGCTGCATCACGTTGAGCACCATCCCCGCGATGTGGAGCTTGCGGAACTGCACGATCGACGTGTCCGTGGCCGGGATCGTGTGGCGCAGCAGGTCCATGCGCGGAATGATGAGCCAGCGGCGCAGCGCGAAGGCCAGGCCGGCAATGAAGGCCATGCCGACCGCGAAGAAGGGCTTGCCGCACCACGCATAGCTGAGCGCCGCCGCGCTCGCGGTGAGCACCACGGCCACGTAGTAGACGTTGAACAGGCCGCGGATGAAGCGCGAATCCAGCGGCGTGTCGTGCGAGAGCACGAGCAAGGGCAGCGAGCCCATCATGAAGAACCCCATCCAGACCAGCAGGATGACGGTCGCCATGAGCGCAACGACGATGGGAAGCATCTTTGAAAACCCTCCGCGGCGCGCAAGCATACGCCCGGGCGGGCGTGGCGTCTCTCGGCGCTTACACGGCGCGCGCTGCCGCAGGCACCCGCGCCCCGCCATCGGCCACCAGCGCCGCGCCGGTCACGAACGAGGCTTCGTCGCTGGCCAGGAACAGGCAGGCGGCGGCCATCTCCTCGGGCGTGGCCATGCGCCCCAGCGCGATACGCGCCACCGTCTGCGCGCGCGCGGCGTCCTCGTCGATGCCGCGCTCGGCGGCCAGGTCGCGCATCTCCTGGCGGCTCATGGGCGTGTCGACCCAGCCGGGGCACAGCGCGTTCACGCGCACGCCCTGCGGCCCGTAGGCCTGCGCGGCCGAGCGCGTGAGCGCGACCACGCCGGCCTTGCTGGACGCATAGCTCGCCATGCCGGCACCGGCGTTGAAGGCCGCGACCGAGGCGATGTTGACGATGGCACCGCCGCCCTGCGCGACCATGCCGGGCAGCACGGCGCGCTGGCAGCGCATGGTGCCGCCGAGGTTGACCTCGTGCAGCCGCTGCCAGTCGCCGTCGTCGATGTCGGCCGCGTCGTCATTGCGGACGATGCCGGCGCAGTTCACCAGCACGTCGATGCGCCCGAACGCGGCCTGCACCGCGGCCACGGTGGCGCGCACGGCCGCGTCGTCGGTCACGTCGCAATCGAAGGCCGGGCCCTCGCCCACCGGCTGCGGAC
>NZ_BCUS01000094.1 GCF_001591345.1 Variovorax boronicumulans NBRC 103145
GGCCAGCCGAGCGCGGCGATCTCGCCCCAGCCTTGCGCCTCGTCGGCCTGCGGGTGTTCGGTGCGGGCGCGGCGTCGCGCGGTGGCGCCGCTGCGGGTGAAGTAATCGAGCGCCGCTTCGCGCACGGCCAGGAGTGAGTCGGAATCCATCGCGCTGTCTGCCTTTTTCTTTTCCGTTGCAATGACGAGTCGCAGCGTGCCCGAAGACCTCGCCGGCGGGCATTCGCGATTGCGGAAGGGAGGGTTTCGCAATCACTGAGCGCCTGCGGGCGCGCGCGGGGATAGATTTGCGGCCATGACAAAGATCAAGAAATCCCTGCACACCGACCTCGGCCACAGCACGCCCGACAAGATCACCGTGCGCGGGCGCGACCTGCCCTCGGAAATCCTCGGCCACCTCAACCTGGGCGACATGGCCTTCCTGGAGCTGACGGGCCGCATCCCGACGCCGCAGGAATCCGTGACCTTCAACGCCATCGTCGTCACGCTGGTGGAGCACGGTGTGACACCCAGCGCGCTGGCCGCGCGGCTCACCTATGCCGGCGCGCCCGAGGCGCTGCAGGCCGCCGTGGCCGCCGGCCTGTGCGGGCTGGGCACCGTGTTCGTGGGCAGCACGGAAGGCGCCGCGAAGATGCTGTACGAGGCCATCCCCTTCGGCGAGAAGCCGAGCCGTCCGCTGGCCGACATGGCCAAGGACATCGTGGCCGACCACCGCGCGCGCAAGATCATCGTGCCCGGCCTGGGCCATCCGCTGCACAAGCCGATCGACCCGCGCACGCCGCGCCTTTTCCAGATCGCGGCCGAGAACGGCCTGTCGAGCCACTACGTCGCGCTGATGCAGGCGGTGCAGGAAGAGGCCGAGCGCGTGTCGGGCAAGTCGCTGCCGATCAACGCCACGGGCGCCATCGGCGCCATTGCGGCCGAGTTCGGCTTTCCGTGGAAGATCATCCGCGGCTTCGGCGTGATGGCGCGCGCCATCGGCCTGGTGGGCCACATCCTCGAGGAGATCGACGACCCGATGGCCATCGAGATCTGGCAACGCGTCGAAAAGGAAGCGGGCGGCCCCCGCCAGGACTGAAGCACATGATGATCGCTACCGACAACCGTTTCCCCGACATTCGCGACGCCGTGCGCGACCTGTGCGCGCAGTTTCCCAACGAGTACTTCCGCAAGGTCGACGAGGCGCGCGGCTACCCCGCCGAGTTCGTCGACGCACTCACGAAGGCCGGCTGGATGGCCGCGCTGATCCCGCAGGAATACGGCGGCTCGGGCCTGGGCCTGACCGAAGCCTCGGTGATCATGGAAGAGATCAACCGCTGCGGCGGCAACTCGGGCGCCTGCCACGGCCAGATGTACAACATGGGCACGCTGCTGCGCCACGGCAGCGAGGCGCAGAAGCGCCAGTACCTGCCCAAGATCGCCAGCGGTGAGCTGCGCCTGCAGTCGATGGGCGTGACCGAGCCGACCACCGGCACCGACACCACGAAGATCAAGACCACCGCCGTGAAGAAGGGCGACCGTTATGTGGTCAACGGACAGAAGGTGTGGATCTCGCGCATCCAGCATTCGGACCTGATGATCCTGCTGGCGCGCACCACGCCGCTGGCGGACGTGAAGAAGAAGTCGGAAGGCATGTCGATCTTCATCGTCGACCTGCGCGAGGCCATCGGCAAGGGCATGACGGTGCGCCCGATTCTCAACATGGTGAACCACGAGACCAACGAGCTGTTCTTCGAGAACCTCGAGATCCCGGCCGAGAACCTCATCGGCGAGGAAGGCCAGGGCTTCAAGTACATCCTCGATGGCCTGAATGCCGAGCGCACGCTGATCGCGGCCGAGTGCATCGGCGACGGCTACTGGTTCATCGACAAGGTGACGGCCTACACGAAGGACCGCGTGGTGTTCGGCCGCCCCATCGGGCAGAATCAGGGTGTGCAGTTCCCGATTGCCGAAGCCTTCATCGAGACCGAGGCCGCGAACCTGATGCGCTACGAGGCCTGCCGCCTGTTCGACGCGCGCCAGCCCTGCGGCGCGCAGGCCAACATGGCGAAGTACCTCGCGGCCAAGGCGAGCTGGGAGGCGGCCAACGCCTGCCTGCAGTTCCACGGCGGCTTCGGCTTTGCGTGCGAATACGACATCGAGCGCAAGTTCCGCGAGACGCGGCTGTACCAGGTGGCGCCGATCTCGACCAACCTCATCCTGAGCTACGTCGCCGAACACATGCTCGGCCTGCCCCGCTCGTTCTGAAGGACTGCACATGAACGCCATCGATCACCCCAGCAAGGTGCTCGCGACCTTTGCGGCCGAGCTGAAGTTCACCGACATTCCCGCGCCCGTGCTGCGCCGCACCGAGGACCTGATCCTCGACTGGCTCGGCTCCGTGCTCGCGGCCCGCACCGCGAGGCCGATACGCAGCATCGAGCGCTTCGCGCAAATGATGGGCCCCGCTGAAGGCCCGAGCGAAATCCTCACCTCGCGGCGCACCAGCTCGCCGCTGTTCGCGGCGATGGTCAACGCAGCGGCTTCGCACTACGTGGAGCAGGACGACGTGCACAACGGCTCGGTGTTCCACCCGGCCGCCGTGGTCATCGCGCCCGCGCTCGCAGTGGCACAAAGCGTCGGTGCCAGCGGCGCGCAGCTGCTGACGGCCGTGGTCGCGGGCTACGAGGTGGGCATCCGCGTCGGCGAGTTTCTCGGCCGGTCGCACTACCGCACCTTCCACACCACGGCGACGGCGGGCACGCTCGCGGCCGCTGCGGCGGTGGGCCGGCTGCTCGAGTTGTCGCCGCAGCAGATGCTGCATGCCTTCGGCTCGGCCGGCACGCAGTCGGCCGGTGTGTGGGAATTTTTGCGCGACGCGGCCGACTCGAAGCAGCTGCACTGCGCGCACGCGGCGGCCAGCGGGTTGATGTCGGCCTACCTCGCGCAGGACGGCTTCACGGGCGCGGCGAAGATCCTCGAAGGCGCGCAGGGGCTGGGCGTGGGCATGTCGAGCGACGCCGATCCGGCCAAGCTCACCGACGGCCTGGGCACGCGCTGGACGCTGGCCGAGACCTCGTTCAAGTACCACGCCTCCTGCCGCCACACGCACCCGGCCGCCGACGCGCTGCTGCAAGTGATGGAACAGAACCAGCTCAAGCCGACAGACGTGTCCCAGGTCACGACCCACGTGCACCAGGGCGCCATCGACGTGCTGGGGCGCGTGACGGTGCCCGCCACGGTGCACCAGGGCAAATTCTCGATGGGCACGGTGCTGGGCCTGATCGCCGTGCACGGCCGCGCGGGCCTGGGCGAGTTCGACCGCGACTTTCTCTCGCCCGAGGTCTCGGCCTTCCGCGAGAAGGTGACGATGGCGCTGGACGACGAGGTCGACACCGCCTACCCCGCGCGCTGGATCGGCAAGGTCAGCGTGCACACCGCCGATGGCCGCACGCTGGCCGGCCGCGTCGACGAGCCCAAGGGCGACCCCGGCAACAGCCTGAGCCGCGCCGAGATCGAGGACAAGATGCAGCGCCTGGCGCACTACGGCGAAGGCGCGACGGCCGACGAAGCGAAGGCGCTGTGCGAGCGCGTCTGGCAGCTGGCCGGCACGGCCCGCGTGGGGCGCTGGCTGCAGGCGACCTCCTCCGCCGCCTGAACCACGGCGCGCCCGCTCACGCCTCGGGCAGCGAGGTCTCCTGCAGGCGCCAACGCGCGCGCGGGCCGCGAAAGGTGTAGCGGTCGCGGTAGCGCTGCGGGCTGGTGCCGGTGGCGCGCGCGAACATGCGGCAGAACGCGCTGGTGTCGCCGTAGCCGCAATCGCGCGCGATCTCGTCCACCGAACGGAAGGTGCCTTCGAGCCACATCTGCGCGCGCTGCACGCGCAGTCCCTGCAGGTACTTCAGGGGCGTCATGCCCGAATGCTGGTGGAACAGGCGCGTCAACGTGCGCTCGCTCACCGACGCTGCCGCCGCGGCATCGGCCAGCCGCAGGGGTTGAGCTGCATGGGCCTGCATCCACGCCTGGGCCAGGTACAGCGGTGTGTCGCGCGCCTGGCCCATCACCTGCGTCCCCGTCATCGCGGCCGACAAGGCCTGCCGCTCGGTGTTGAGCAACAGCTTCTCGGCACCCGCGTGCGCCAGGTCGGCCAGGCCCGCGTAGCGCGCCAGGTGCAGCACCAGCGCATGCAGCAGCGACGGCGCCACCGCGCAGACGCAGCCGCGCTCCGCCACGATCGGCTCCCTGGCTTCCATGCGCACCCCGGGAAAGTACTTCTCGAAACCCGACTGGTAGAGCCAGGGGATCGGCGCGCTCAGGATGCAGTCCGCCTGCGCCAGCAGCCAGATGCCCGTGCCGCAGGCACCGATCAGGCTACCCGCCTCGAAGCGCCGGCGCACCAGCTCGACGCTGGCGGCATTGCGCCGCACCAGCTTCTGCAGCGCCGGGATGGACTGCATCACCAGGGGCGCCAGCAGCAGCACGCGCGGCCCCGGCTGCGGACGGCGCGCATGGCGGCGCTCGTCTTCGTTGATGCAGGTCTGCGCATGCCAGCGGTGCGCGCGGCCGTCGGCACCGAGCAGACGCCAGCTCGCGGCCGGCAAGGCGTCGCGCGGCGCACGCACGCGCGCCAGGGCATTGAGCTCGCGCAGCACGTCGACGGCGGACCACAGCGCACCGGGTGCGCCGCCCTCTGGGAGCAACAGATCGAAGTGAACCACCGGCGGGACTCCTGGCTGAAACAGCACATCGATTGGCTGGATCAAACATTGTGGCAGGCGACGGGCAAACCTACGATCCGCCGACCGTTCGATCCTTCCTGTCCCGTCCTGCCCTGTCCTGTCATGAGGTGTCTGCCTTGATCCGCTTCTGCCTGAAAGCCTCGCTGCTCGCCCTGTGCAGCGCCACCACCCTGCTGGCGGCCCCTGCCGCCGGCGCGGCCTGCGTGTCCAGACCCGTCACGCTGCTGGTGCCCTACCCGGCCGGCGGCCTGTCCGACGTGATCGCGCGCTCCATCCACCTGTCGCTGTCGAAGCAGCTGGGCCAGCCGGTGCTGGTCGAGAACCTCGGCGGCGCCGGCGGTGCGATCGCGGCGCAGAAGGTGCTGGCGGCACCGGCCGACGGCCACATGGTGTTCCTGGGGTCGCCCAATGAAGTGATCCTCACGCCGCTCGCCAATGCCGCCGTGAAGCTGCGCCACGACCAGTTCCGCCTGCTCGGCCCCGTGACGTTCAACCCGATGGTGCTGCTGGCGCGCAAGGACCTGCCGGCGCAGTCCATCGACGAGCTGATCACCCTCGCCCGCACGCCCGGCGGCAAGCCGCTGAGTTACGGCAGCGTGGGATACGGCTCGCTGTACCACTTCGCGGGCGAAGACCTGTCGACGCGCGTGGGCGCCGCCATGCTGCACGTTCCCTACAAGGGCGGCGCGCCGCTGCTGCAGGACATGGGCGCGGGCCTCGTGGACTTCACGATGATGCCGTGGGCCACGATGTACCGCGGGCTGGCCGACCAGGGACGCCTGAAGATCCTCGGCTGGGTCGGGCCGCGCCGCGAGAAGTTCGCCCCCGAAGCCCCGGCCTTTGCCGAAGGCAGGCTGCTCAAGGACTTCGAGTACAGCACCTGGGCCGGCCTGATGGTGCGCAAGGAAACGCCGGACGCCACGGCCGTCTGCCTGCACCAGGCACTGACGACCACGCTGGAACAGCCCGAGGTGCAACAGGCGATCCTGTCGACCGGCTCCATGCCGGCCGCTGCGCGCACGCTCGACGAATCGGCGAAGCAGTTCGCGGCCGAGGCCGCGCGCTTCCAGGCCCTGGCCAAACGCATCAACCTGCAACCCCAATGACCGACACGCCACACGACACCCGCGAGGTGCGCGACTGGGCCGAGGCGCACGCCGGCGCCTACACCGCCGTGCGCCGCCAGATCCATCGCCACCCCGAACTGGGCTTCGAGGAGTTCCAGACAAGCGCGCTGGTCGCCGACCGGCTCGAAGCCTGGGGCTACCAGGTGGACCGCGGCATCGGCGGCACCGGCTTCGTCGCCCAGCTGAAGCTGGGCGACAGCCCGCGCCGCCTGGGCATCCGCGCGGAGATGGATGCGCTGCCGATGACCGAGCTTGCGCAGATTCCGCACGCCAGCCAGCGGCCCGGCGTGATGCACGCCTGCGGGCACGACGGCCACACCACGATGCTGCTGTTCGCGGCGCAGTACATCGCCGAGCAGCGACGCTTCGACGGCACGCTGAACCTGATCTTCCAGCCGGCCGAAGAGGGCCTGAACGGCGCCTCGCGCATGATGCAGGAGGGCCTGTTCACGCGCTATCCCTGCGACGCGGTGTTCGCCATGCACAACATGCCCGGCCTGCCGGCAGGCCAGCTGTTGTTCCGCGAAGGCGCGCAGATGGCCTCGGGCGACACGGTGGTCATCACGCTCACCGGCCGCGGCGGCCACGGCGCCATGCCGCATCTGGCGACCGACCCCACGGTCGCCGCCGCCAGCATCGTGATGGCGCTGCAGACGGTGGTGTCACGCAACACCGACCCGCTGCATGCGGTGGTGGTCACGGTGGGCGTGCTGCAGGCCGGCACGGCCAGCAACGTGATTCCGGAGACGGCGCTGCTGAAGCTCACGGTGCGCGCGCTGGACCGCGACGCACGCGACCTGGCCGAAGCCCGCATCCGCGCCCTGGTGCATGCCCAGGCCCAGAGCTTCGGACTGGAAGCCGAGGTGGACTACCAGCGCGGCTACCCGGTGCTGGTCAACACGCCTTCCGAGACCGCGTTCGCGCGCACGGTGGCACGCAACCTCGTGGGCCCGCAGGGCATGGTCGAGACCGGGCCGCCCGTGATGGCCAGCGAAGATTTCGCCTTCATGCTCGAAGAGGTGCCGGGGTGCTATTTCTTCATCGGCAACGGCACGCACATCCGCGAAGGCGGCTGCAGCGTGCACAACCCTCACTACGACTTCAACGACCATCTGCTGCCGGTCGGTGCCGCCTACTGGGCGAGCCTGGTGGAGCAGTACCTGCCGAAGGCCGGCTGACCGGGCCTTCGCGCACGCAAGGAAAGGCGGGGTTCAGCCGAACAGCCGCCCCTGCCCCGGCGAGCGCGCATCGAGCCCGGCGGTGCGCACGAGGTCCCAGAAGCCCGCGGGCGAGCTGGACACCACGGGCACCTGCAAGCGCGCCTCGACCTCGCGCACGGCATCGAGCGTGACGAGGCCGCCGCACGAGATCAGGAGGCCGTCGGCGCCGGGCTGGTCTTCGAACACCTTCAGGCACAGGTCGACCAGCACCTCGGTCGACACCTGGCCCACGGCCTGCACGTCGGAGATGGCCAGGCCTTCGAGTGCGAGCGGTTCGAAGTCGCTCTGTTCGAGGTAGGTCCGCAGCTGCGTGTTGACCTCGTCGATGTAGGCGGTGGCGACGGCCACGCGCCGCACCTTCAAATGGCGCAGGCCCGAGAGGATGGCGTCGCTCATCGTCGTGCAGGGCAGGCCCGTGGCCTGTTCCATCTCGCGCTTCAGCTGGCGGGTGAAGGCGACGCCGCGAAAGAAGCTCAGCGAGGTGCCCATGAGGGAGACGGCACTGACGCCCTCCGCCTTGAGTTCCAGCGCCTTGCCGATGACCGAATCGATCACCTCGGTGTAGCCGCGCGTGGAGATTTCGCCCAGGCCCAGACCCTTGGCACTGAAGCGGATGCGGTCGCCGTAGAGCAGCGGGCCGTCGACCGGCACGGCGCCGGCTACGGGAGGAACGATGAGGCCGAGATGGGGCTGCTGTGTCACCTCAGTTCCCCTCCGCCACGATGCGCTGGTCCGTGATGATGCGTTTCCATCGCGTCGTTTCTTCCGCCATGTCCTTGCCCAACTGGGCCGGCGTGGCGTAGGCGCGCAGCGTGCCTTGCGCGGCGGCGGCCGTGCCCGTCTCGGGCATGTCGAGCACGGTCTTCACGGCGGCCGAGAGCTTGTCGACCACGTCGTTGGGTGTGCCCGCCGGCGCGAGCAGGAAGATGCGCGGCGCCACGTCGAAGCCCGGCAGCGCCTCGGCCAGCGGTGCCACGCCTTCGGCGCCTTCGAGCTTCGCGTTGTTCAGCAGCGCCAGCGCGCGCAGCTTGCCGGCCTTCGACTGCGCCATGGCAGCCGTGGCGCTCACCACGCCCAGCGGCACCTGGCCGCCGACGACGTCGGGCACGATCTGCGCAGCACCGCGGTACGGCACATGCACCACGAACGCGCCGGTGGATTGCTTGAGCATCTCGAAGCCCAGGTGCTGCACGGTGCCCACGCCCGACGACGCGTAGGAGTAACGGCCCGGATGCGCCTTGAGTTCCTTGACGAGTTCGGCGGGCGTCTTCGCGGGAAAGTCGTTGCCCGCGACGATCATCAGCGGCGACACGAAGGCACCGGCCACGGGCTTGAAGCTGGTCAGCGGATCGATCGCGATCTTCGGCTGCAGCAGCTTGGCGATGAGCAAGGCGCTGTCGCCCATCATCAGCGTGTAGCCGTCGGGCGGCGCCTTGGCGACGAGGTCGGCCGCGATGAGGCCGGTGGCGCCGGTGCGGTTTTCGACCAGCACCTGCTGGCCCAGCACCGCGGGCAGGCGCGCGCTGAGCATGCGCGCGACCGCGTCGACGCCGCCGCCGGCCGAGTAGCCGACGACGATGCGGATGGGCTTGTCGGGAAACTTCTGCGCCCACGCGGCGGGTGCGGCGGCCAGCAGGCCGGCCAGGGCCAGCGTGGCCTGCAGGGCATGCCGGCGCGAGGGCTGCATGGCGTCTGTTCTTCTGTCGTTCATCTTGTCTCCGTGGTGGTCGGGATGCGCCGGCCGTCTGCGCGGCCTGGTCGTGGTCGGAAGTGTCGTCGGGTGGCGCTCAGGCCTTGCCTTTCCCGTGCGAGGTCGGCAGCTTCGCGAGTTCGCGCACGCGCTCGGCGTTGGGCGTGAAGCCCAAGCCCGGCGCCTCGGGCAGCGTGAGCCAGCCCTGGTCGGGCACGGGCAGGCCGTCGAAGATCTGCTTGAGCATCTGCACCGCGACGTAGTGGTACTCGACCAGCCCGCCGTTGGACACGCCCGCATGCAGGTGCATGTTGTGGAAGGGCCAGGCGCCGCCGTTGTCGATCGGCACGTTGAAGGCGGCGGCCATGCCCGCGATCTTCAGGCACTGCGAATAGCCGCCCGAGATGGTCACGTTGGGCTGCAGCACGTCGGCCGCCTGGTTCACCAGCAGGTCGCGAAAGCGGAAGGCCAGGCCCTCGTTCTGCCCGCAGGCCAGCGGAATGCGCGTGCGCGCGCGCAGCTGGGCCATCTGGCGCACGTCGTTCTGCGTGAGCGGCTCCTCGAAGAAGCTGATGCCGTAGGGCTCGATGCGGTGCGCGAGTTCGGTGGCGTGGAACAGGTCGAGGCCGCAGTTGGCGTCGACGTACAGCTTGACGTCGGGGCCCACCGCCTCGCGCACGGCGGCCACGCGGCGCACGTCTTCGGCAATGACCTCGTCGAGCGGGCGCGGCTCGTCGCGGCGCGCGAGGGCGTGGTTGCCGACGGTCATCTTCAGGCGCTGGAAGCCCTGCGACACCCACAGCCTGGCGGCGGCGGCGAGCTGGTCGCGCTCGAAGAAGCCGAAGCCGAAGGTGGCGTACACCGGCACCTTGGCGCGCGCGCCGCCGAACAGGCGCCACAGCGGCTGGCCCAATGCCTTGCCCTTGAGGTCCCACAGCGCGATGTCGAGCGCGGCGATGGTGTGGCTCGCATAGCCGGTCTGGCCGCGCGGCGAGAGCAGCCAGTAGAGCTTCTCCCACAGGCGCTCGGTGGCCATCGGGTCTTCGCCGATCAGCGCGGGGCCGGCCACTTCGCGCACGGCGGCGGCGATGATTTCTTCTTCGGTGATGGCGGTCATGCCGTGGCCGACGAGGCCGGTGTCGGTCTCGATCTCGGTGAGGCACAGCGACAGCGAGGTCTGCTTGTTCAGGCCGACCACGTCGATGGTCACGGGGATGTTCAGCGGCGTGGCGCTGACGCGGATGATCTTCAAGGGTGTCTCCTTTGGTGTGCACGCATCTTTGCGCGAGGGCCGCAGGAGAACAATTCGTTTTTGGCGAGTTCGAGCCTTCGCGCGGCGCGAAGGCTCGCTGCCCCGATGACCTCAGTCGGGCCGGCCGAGGTGTTCGAGCACCGAGCGCGCGGCGGCCGTGAGCTCCTGCTGGCGGCGCACGCACAGCAGGTGGCGCCGCAGCGCCCAGGGCGCGTCGAGCTTGAGGCAGCGCAGCTTGAGGATCTGCAGCTGCGGCAGGATGGCCGCATAGGGCAACACGCCGATGCCCACGCCCTGCTCCACCATGCGGCAGACCATGTCGAAGCTGCCCACCTGCATGCGCACCTTGAGCGGCACCTGGGCCTCGAGCGCGGCCGCGAGCAGCACGCGGTGCAGCGCCGTGCCTTCGCGCACCACGATATGGTCGTGGCGCAGCACCTCCTGCACATCGATGCGCTTGCGGCGCGCCAGCGGGTGGTCGCGCGCGACCACCACGGCCAGCTCGTCGGTGCGGTATGGCAGGCATTCGAGACCGTCGGCCGGCGTCTGGCCCTCGATCACGCCGATATCAGCCAGTCCGGCCTGCACGGCCTTCACCACCTCGGTGCTGGCGCGCTCCTGCAGGTCAATCTTGAGCACCGGGTGCAGGCGCAGGAACGAGCCGATCTGCGCCGGAAGGAACTGCGCGATGGTCGAGGCGTTGGCCGTGATGCTGACCACGCCCGCCACGCCGTTCTGGAAATCATCGAGCTCGGCGCCCAGCCGGTCCATGGCCGAGAGCACGGCGCGCGCATGCAGGAGAAGCCCATGGCCGGCCGAGGTGAGCGTGACGCCGCGCGCATGGCGCACCAGCAGCGGCAACCGCGCGCGCGCTTCGAGATCGGAGATGCGTTTGCTCGCAGCCGCGAGCGCGATGTGACAGCGCTTGGCGCCTTCGCTGATGCTGCCGTGGTCGGACACGGCCACGAACAGGCGCAGCGATTTCAGGTCGGCGGACATGCGGGATGCGCCTTCAGGGCGCAACGAGGTGATCGAACAGCTCGCGCGCCGACGCCGGCAGTTGCTCGCGGTCGCGCGCGATGAGCTTGAGTTCGCGTTCGGCCCATGCGTCGCTCAGTGGCACCGTGGCGATCCGCATCGCCATCGACAGCCGCTGCGCCGACGACGACGGCAGCACGCCGACACCCACGCCCGCTTCGATCATCAGGCAGATGGCCTCGAAGCTGCTGACTTGAATGCGCGGGTTGAAGCCGCGCCCCGCGAGTTCGGCGCGGCGCTGCAGGAAGCGATGGATGGCGCTGCCGTGGTGCAGACCCACGTGCTGCTCCTCGAGCGTGTCGACAAAGGCCACCGAGGGCGCACCCGCGAGGTGGTGCGTGGCCGGCACGACCAGCACGAGGTGGTTGCGCCCGAACGGGCGCGCATCGAATTCGCCGGTGTGCACGTCGCCCGCGAGGATGCCGATGTCGGCCTCGCCGTCGGCCACGGCGCGCACGATTTCTTCGCTCAGGTATTCGCGCAGATCGACCTGCACGGCCGGGTGCTGCGTGAGAAAGCCCGCAAGTTTTTGCGGCAGGTACTCGGTGATCGAGGTGGTGTTGGCGAACACGCGCACATGGCCCTTGATGCCCTTGCCGAAGTCCTGCATGTCGCAGCGCAGGTGCTCCATCTGCTGCATCACGCGCTTGGCGTGGTACAGCACCGCCTGCCCCGCGGCCGTGAGGCTCACGCCCTGCGCGCTGCGGTGCAGCAGCTTGCCGCCCACCGCTTCTTCCATCTGCTTGATGCGCGTGGACGCGGCGGCCAGCGAGATGCAGGCCTTCTCGGCGCCGCGCGTGAGGCTGCGCGCGTCCGCCACGTAGACGAACAGTTTCAGGTCGAACAGGTCGAAGTGCAGATTCACCGGGCGGGCACGAAGGAAGCGGGAGGAACGCGCATTGTCCGGCGAACGGCGTCGCCTGCGGCCGCTTGCGGGTTTGTCCTCAGAAGGTGTGAATGAATCCGGACATGGCGGGTTCGTTCAAACCTTCTCAGACCGGGTCCCAGCTGAACACGTCGGCCGAGCGGTCCAGCGGGAAGAAACTGGCGCGCATCGCGGGCATGGCGTGCTCGGCGATGCTCTCGGGCGTCCAGCCTTCCGAGCGGTGGATGGAGCGCACCGGGCGCGGCTGGCTGATGAGCGAGATCTCGTTGTTGCGCACCGAGAAGATCTGCCCGTTCACGGCCGCCGCCGCATCGCTCGCCAGGTACACCGCGAGCGGCGCCACCTTGGCGGGCGTCATCTGCTTGATCTTGTCGACGCGGGCGCGCTGCTCGTCGGTGTCGGTGGGAATGGCGCCGATCATGCGGCTCCAGGCGAAGGGCGCAATGCAGTTGGAGCGCACGTTGAACTTGAGCATGTCCAGCGCGATGGACTTCGACAGCGCCGCGATGCCGAGCTTGGCCGCCGCGTAGTTGGCCTGGCCGAAGTTGCCGATCAGGCCCGAGGTGGAGGTCATGTGCACCAGCGCGCCCGAATTCTGTTCCTTGAAGTGCGTCGCGGCCGCGCGGCTCACGAAGTAGGCGCCGTACAGGTGCACCTTGATCACCGCATCCCACTCGTCGACCGACATCTTGTGAAAGAACCGGTCGCGCAGGATGCCCGCGTTATTCACCACCGCGTCGATGCGCCCGAAGCTGTCGACCGCACATTCCACGATGCGCCCCGCGCTCGCGGCATCGGCCACGCTGTCGGTGTTGGGCACAGCCTCGCCACCTGCCGCGCGGATCTCCTCGACCACCTGCTGCGCCGGCCCGGCACTGCCGCCGGCGCCGTCGAGCCCCGCGCCGATGTCGTTGACCACCACCTTCGCGCCATGCCGCGCCATCGCGAGCGCAATGTCGCGCCCGATGCCGCCGCCCGCGCCGGTGACGACGATCACTTTGCCTTCAACCATGTGTCTTGCCTCTGCTTCGGATGTTCGTTCGCCCGCGAACTCGCGGGGGAATTTCAGAATGCCACAGGCGAGGCAGGCGCGGGTTTGGGGTTTCCGAAGAGGGGCTTCAGGCAGACGGGGTCATGACCTCGCGCGCGCCAGGATTTCCCGCCAGAGCAGGAGCGGGTTTGCGCCGGCGTACCCCGATTCCTGAGCGTCGTTGCATTCGATGATGATCCAGCGGCCGTCCCTGGCCTTGGCAAAGTCCACCACCAGGAACGGCACTTTCAGCCGAGCGGCCGCCTGCTGCGCCAAGGCCAGCCCCACGCGGGCGTCCGCAAGCTCATAGGGCGCCACCTGGTGCCAATAACGGCCCCACCCGACACACTCGCCGTTCCACCAGAACGATCGGTATTCCGCAGAGGGCACGACCTTGCCGGGCACGTGCCCGGCAACCGGCACCAGAGGAACGAACTCCCTGATAACGGGCTTCTGCCAATGAAGGATCGCGTCGTCGCGGTACCTGCTCGCGGCAACTTCGTAGTGCGCTCGACTCTGGATCACCGCAAGATCCGGGTTGTGCTTGCTGGTCTGCCTTGCGCCCTTCATGAAGACCGGCCATGTGAACAGGGCCTCGATCTGCGCCGCATCGGGCAGCGCATCGAAGACAACCGTTCGCGGCGTGAACTCCTCGATGAGGGGGTACCAGCTGTCGAGCTCACTGGCGAGCGCATGCTCCTGCGGTGAGTTGACCGGTCGCAGCCCCATGGCGACTTTCTCGGCATACACCGCGGCGTAATCTTCGATTGGTCCCACGCGAAGCACGCATGGCTCCTCGGCATCCAGGAGATACGGATGGTCGCAGGCGAAATTCAGTTCAAAGTTGAAGTCGTAGCTGACCACGCCAACCGACTGGCTGACAACGAGCAGCTGCTGTTCGAGCCGAACAAGATTCACGAGGGCTCGCCGGCTCGGTTGCGTCTACTGCCGCGCCGTGCGGATGTTCGCCGGCAGCGCCTGCGGCCAGCTCGTGCGGAACGGGTTGATGTCCAGCCCGCCGCGCCGCGTGTAGCGCGCATACACCGCGAGCTTGGTCGGCTGGCACTGGCGCCAGATGTCCGTGAACATGCGCTCGGCGCAGGGTTCGTGGAACTCGTTGTGGTTGCGAAAGCTCACGATGTACGCCAGCAGGCCGGCCTGGTCGATGGGCGGGCCGCTGTAGCGGATCTGCACGCTGCCCCAGTCGGGCTGGCCGGTGACGAGGCAGTTGCTCTTGAGCAGCCGGCTGGTGAGGGTTTCGTTCACGTGCACCTGCGTCGTGTCGCTGCTCAGCAGCTCGGGCGCGGGCTGGTAGTGGGTGCATTCGATGTCGAGGCGGTCGAGGTCCAGGCCGTCGATCTCGTGCACGGGCTCGCGGTCGAAGAGGTCGGGCGTGAGCAGCTTCACGCCGATGCCGGCCGACTGGTCGCTGCCGCGCCATGCGGCTTCGGAGAGGTCGGTGCGCAGGTGCTCGCGCACGGCATCGATGCTGGCGAAGGTGCTGTTGTTGAAGCTGTTGAGGTACAGCTTGAACGACTTGCTCTCGATGATGTTGGGCGTTTCGCAGGGAATGGTGAAGTGCGCGATGGCCACCTGCGGCTTGCCGCGCGGGTTCAGCCAGCTCAGCTCGAAGGCGGTCCAGAGGTCGGCGCCGAAGAAGGGCAAGGCGCCGGCCTGGATGCCCATGGCTTCGCGCTGCGTGGTGCGTGCGATGGGGAACAGCAGCGACGGGTCGTACTTGTCGGCGTAAGCCGAGGCGCGGCCGAGCTGCGACTGTTCGGGGGTGTTGGGGTTGGTGGGGTCGTGGCTCATGAGGCGGTTCCGGCATCCGCCGCGTGTGCGAACGGAGCGATGTGGTGGGCGAGGATCGTGCAGACCTCGGGCGGCAGGTCGTGGCCCATGCCGGGCACGGCGATGAAGGTCGCACCCGGAATGCGCTGCGCCGAATCGCGGCCGCAGGCGATGGGCACGAGCGCGTCGGCGTCGCCGTGCAGCACCAGCGTCGGACGCTGGATGCGCGCCAGCACCTGCGGGCGGTCGTCGTCGGCGCCGATGGCGAGCATCTGGCGCATCAGGCCGGCCGGATGGTAGGCGCGGCGCATGCTGAAGGTGAGGCGCGCGGCCAGTTGCTCGTCGGTCTGCGGGTAGGCCGGGCTCTGGATGAGCCGCAGCAGCTTGATGCTGTGCGCGACCAGCGCGGCCTCGTCGTGGCTGCGCGGGCGCCGCATGAGCATGGCCCCGACCTCGCGGCGCGGGCCCGGCAGGCCGCGCGCGCCGCTGGAGCTCATGATGCTCACGAGGCTGGCGGTGCGCTCGGGCGCGGTGGCGGCGATGCGCTGCGCGATCATGCCGCCCATCGAGGCGCCGACGATGTGGGCACGGGCAATGCCCAGCGCGTCGAGCACGCCGAGCGAATCGAGCGCCATGTCCTGCAGCGTGTAGGCGCTGCGCACCTTCAGGCCGATGCGGTGGCGGATGGTTTCCCACACGAGGTTGCCGGTGCCGAGGTGGTCGAAGCCCTGGCTCAGGCCGATGTCGCGGTTGTCGTGGCGCACCACGCGAAAGCCCGCATCGACCAGCTGCTGCACGAACGCATCGGGCCACGCGACCAGCTGCATGCCCAGCCCCATGATCAGCAGGATGACGGGACGCCCTTCGCCGCCGGTGTCGTCGACTTCGATCTGCAGGCCGTTGGCGGTGACTTTCATCGGTTCCCTGTTTTTCTTTTTACTTGAACTCGCGTTCGCGCAGCCACTTGGTGGCGACCCATTTCTCGCCCGCGAGCACCGGCGCGCCGCCGTGCAGCGTGCGGGTGGCGGGGTCGGGCCGGTCGTAGCTGAAGAACACGCCGGTGCCGCGCACCGGGGCCACTTCGAGCCCGATGTCGGGGAAGGTGGTGGCGCCGCCCTGTTCGGGCTCCTGCAGGTACATCACGAGCGTGGCCACGCGCTGGCCGCCGCGTTTGAGGATGGTGGGCGTGCCGGGTTCGTGCGGGTCGAAGTAGTCGTAGTGCGGGCGGTACTGCGCGCCGGGCGCGTAGCGCAGGATCTGCAGGCCCTCGCCGTACTCGAGCGGCCAGCGCAGCAGCATGGCCAGGCGCTGTTCGAGGCGCGCGACGATCTCGTTCTCGCCGCGCTCGAAGAACATGCCGTCGCTGGTGCGGTCGACGTTGAGCACCTCGCCGCCGGTGCGGGTCTCGACGGTGAGCGAGCGGGCCAGCCGCACGCGCGCGGCGGCGATCAGGCCTTCGCATTCCTCGACCGACAGCAGGTTGCCGAACACCACGACGCGCGGGTGCCGCACGGTCTGCAGCACCTGCACGCGGCGGTCGCCGGCCTCGATGTACAGCGGCGCACCGTCGAGGTCGGGGCCGGGCATCTCGGTGCGCGCCGGCGCCAGGGCCGCCTCGACATCGGGGAACCCGGCCTCCAGCTGGGCCAGCGCGAGGTCGGTGGCGGCATCCTGCCAGCCGGCCGCCCGCATCGACATGCGCAACGCGGGCACCGAATGGCCGGCCGCGAGCTGGGCCACCAGCCATTCGCGCAATTCCGGACTGATCGCTTGGGACATGTCAGTGCTCCTCCACTCTGCAATGAGACCCGCAACACATGACTCCACGCAGTTCTTCGCCAGAAACACCGCGGAACCGGCTTTGCCGGGCCGCTGGTGTTGCCCCCTGGAAGGGGGTTGGCGAAGCGACACGAAGTGCGCGCAGCCTGGGGGTCATGCTAGCTTTCTTCTGAACACCAGCCTTTCGGCTGTCGACACGCTTGCGTCGAAACCATAACCCTCGAGGTCGAATTTTTCCAGCGCCTTGGGCGTGGCCGCCTGGTGCAGCACGGCCCAGCGCGCCAGCAGGCCGCGGGCGCGCTTGGCGAAGAAGCTCACGATCTTGTACTTGTCGCCCTTCCACTCCTGGAACACGCATTCGACCACGCGCGCCTTGAGCACTTTCTGGTCGACCGACTTGAAGTACTCCTGCGAGGCGACGTTGACGACGACCGGCGTGCGGTCGGCCGCCAGGCGCTCGTTCAGGTGCTCGGCGATGCGCGAGCCCCAGAAGGCGTACAGGTCCTTGCCGTGGCGGTTGGCCAGCGCGGTGCCCATTTCGAGCCGGTAGGGCTGCAGGCGGTCCAGCGGGCGCAGCAGGCCGTACAGGCCGCTGAGGATGCCCACATGGTCCTGCGCCCAGGCGAGCTGGGCGGGCGTGAGGCTGCGGGCGTCGAAGCCGCCGTAGACGTCGCCGTCGAAGGCGAAGGCGGCCTGGCGGGCGTTCTTGTCGGTGCTCTTGGACGACCAGGCGGCGTAGCGGGCCACGTTGAGGGCCGAGAGCTTGTCCGACAGGTGCATCAGCTCGGCGATGTCCTGGGGCGACTTCTCGCGCAAGAGCTTGATGAGTTCGACCGAGGGGCCGCGCGGGGCTTCGAAATGGGGTTGGGTGGCGGGGGTTTCGGAGGGGACGGGGGTGTCGTAGTCGAGCGACTTCGCGGGGGAAAGCAGGAACAGCATCAGTCGATTATGTGGGGCTGGGGTTTCCCCGGGCCGCCCCGGTAAAATCCCGGGCAATCCCACCCTGTCACCAACGGCACCCGAGGGTGCCGTTTTGCATTCCCCATGAGCGAACCTACCTCCCAGCCCGGCCTCGAGAGCCTGTCCAAATCGTTCGAACCCGCCGCCATCGAGGCGCACTGGGGCCCGGAATGGGAGCAGCGCGGCTACGCCAAGGCGGGCTTCCGCGGCACGCAGCAGCCCAAGGAAGGCGCCGAGTCGTTCGCGATCCAGCTGCCGCCGCCCAACGTCACGGGCACGCTGCACATGGGCCATGCGTTCAACCAGACGATCATGGACAGCCTCACGCGCTACCACCGCATGAAGGGCGCCAACACGCTGTGGGTGCCGGGCACCGACCACGCGGGCATCGCCACCCAGATCGTGGTGGAGCGCCAGCTGCAGGAGCAGAAGGTCAGCCGCCATGACCTGGGCCGCAAGAATTTCGTGGCGCGCGTGTGGGAGTGGAAGGAAAAGTCGGGCAGCACCATCACCGAGCAGATGCGCCGCATGGGCGACACGGTCGACTGGAGCCGCGAATACTTCACGATGGACGACGACCTCTCGAAGGTGGTCACGCACACCTTCGTGAAGCTGTATGAAGAAGGCCTGATCTACCGCGGCAAGCGCCTGGGCAACTGGGACCCGGTGCTCAAGACCTCGGTGAGCGACCTCGAAGTCGAGAGCGAAGAAGAAGACGGCTCGCTCTGGCACATCGCCTACCCGCTGGAAGACGGCAGCGGCACGCTCACGGTGGCCACCACGCGCCCCGAAACCATGCTCGGCGACACGGCCGTGATGGTCCACCCCGAAGACGAGCGCTACAAGCACCTGATCGGCCAGCGCGTGAAGCTGCCGCTGGTGGACCGGCTGATTCCCATCATTGCCGACGACTACGTCGACAAGGAATTCGGCACCGGCGTGGTCAAGGTGACGCCCGCGCACGACTACAACGACTATGCCGTGGGCCAGCGCCACAAGCTCGAGGTGATCGGCATCCTGACGCTGGACGCGACCATCAACGACAACGCGCCTGAAAAGTACCGCGGCATGGACCGCTTCGTGGCGCGCAAGGCCATCGTGGCCGACCTCGAGGCGCTGGGCCTGCTGGTCGAGGTGAAGAAGCACCGCCTCATGGTGCCGCGCTGCGCGCGCTCGGGCGCCGTGGTCGAGCCCATGCTCACCGACCAGTGGTACGTGGCCATGACGCGCCCCGGCGCCGACGGCCAGTCGATCGCGCAGAAGGCCATCGACGTGGTGAAGTCGGGCGAGGTGCGCTTCGTGCCCGAGAACTGGGTCAACACCTACAACCACTGGATGGAGAACATCCAGGACTGGACCATTTCGCGCCAGCTCTGGTGGGGCCATCAGATTCCCGCCTGGTACGACGAAGACGGCAAGGTGTACGTGGCCGAGACCGAAGCCGAGGCGCAGGCCAAGGCACCGGGCAAGACGCTCACGCGCGACGAAGACGTGCTCGACACCTGGTACTCGTCGGCGCTGGTGCCCTTCTCTTCGTTGGGCTGGCCCGAGAAGACGCAGGACCTGGCGCTGTACCTGCCCTCGACCGTGCTCGTGACGGGCTACGACATCATCTTCTTCTGGGTCGCCCGGATGATCATGATGACCAAGCACTTCATGGGCACGGTGCCGTTCAAGGACGTGTACATCCACGGCCTGGTGCGCGACGCGCAGGGCAAGAAGATGAGCAAGTCGGAAGGCAACGTGCTCGACCCGGTCGACCTGATCGACGGCATCGAGTTGCCCGCGCTGCTCGACAAGCGCACGCAGGGCCTGCGCAAGCCCGAGACCGCACCGGCGGTGCGCAAGAACACGCAGAAGGAATTCCCGGACGGCATTCCGGCCTTCGGCGCCGATGCGCTGCGCTTCACTTTCGCTTCGCTGGCCTCGCTGGGCCGCAGCATCAACTTCGACTCGAAGCGCTGCGAGGGCTATCGCAACTTCTGCAACAAGCTGTGGAACGCCACGCGCTTCGTGCTGATGAACTGCGAAGGCCAGGACTGCGGCCTGCTGGAGCACACCAAGGAAGACTGCCAGGTCGGCGGCAAGGCGCACGGCTACCTGAAGTTCAGCCGCGCCGACTTCTGGATCGTCTCGCAGCTGCAGCGCGTCGAGGCCGAAGTGGCCAAGGGCTTCGAGGAATACCGCTTGGACAACGTGGCCAACGCGATCTACCAGTTCGCCTGGGACGAGTTCTGCGACTGGTACCTCGAAATCGCCAAGGTGCAGATCCAGACCGGCGACGACGCGCAAAAGCGCGGCACACGCCGCACGCTGATCCGCGTGCTCGAGGCACTGCTGCGCCTGGCGCACCCGATCATTCCGTTCATCACCGAAGAGCTCTGGCAGAAGGTGTCGAAGGTCGCGGGCCGCGAAGGCGCGTCGATCATGATCGCGGCCTATCCGCAGAGCCAGCCCGAGAAGATCGACGAAGCCGCCGAGGCGCACGTGGCGCGCCTGAAGGCGCTGGTCGATGCCTGCCGCACGCTGCGCGGCGAGATGAACGTGTCGCCCGCCACGCGCCTGCCGCTGTACGCGGTGGCCGACGACGCCGAGGGCGCGGCCTTCCTGCGCGACGCGGCCCCGGTGCTGCAGGCGCTGGCCAAGCTCAAGGAAGTGAAGGTGTTCGACGACGAGGCCTCGTGGCAGGCCGCCGCCGAAGCCGCGCCCGTAGCGGTGGTGGGCACGACGCGCCTGTGCCTGCACATGGAGATCGACAAGGCAGCCGAGAAGCTGCGCATCGGCAAGGAAATTGCACGCATCGAGGGCGAGATCGCCAAGGTGCACGGCAAACTCGGCAACGAGGCCTTCGTGGCCAAGGCGCCGCCCGCCGTGATCGAACAGGAGCGCACGCGTCTGGCCGATTTCACCGCCACGCTGGAGCGCCTGCGCGGCCAGCTTGTGCGCCTCGGCTGACAGACGCGGCCCGGGTGGGGGACTAGGATTTGGTCATCGGCTTCGCGCCGTAACCCCCCTCATCCCTCTCCTTTTTCCTGCATCCAACGACACTGAACCGCCCATGTCCACTTCTTCCCCGACGCGCATCCGCAAGGCCGTATTCCCTGTTGCAGGCTTCGGCACCCGCTTTCTGCCGGCCACCAAGGCCCAGCCGAAGGAGATGCTGCCAGTCGTCGACAAGCCGCTGATCCAGTACGCCGTCGAAGAAGCCTATGCCGCGGGCATCCGCGACATGATTTTTGTGACCGGGCGCAACAAGCGCGCGATCGAAGACCACTACGACACCGCCTACGAGCTCGAAAGCCAGCTCGAAGCCAGCGGCAAGGACGCACTCCTTGAAATCGCCCGTTCGGTGTCGCCCGACGACATGACCTGCTCGTACGTGCGCCAGCCGCGCATGCTGGGCCTGGGCCACGCCGTGCTGTGCGCCGAGCACCTGGTGGGCAACGAGCCCTTCGCCGTGCTGCTGGCGGACGACCTGATGGTCGGCCCTGTCGGTGGCCAGCCGGTGCTGGCGCAGATGACCGAAGTCTTCGCGCGCCTGGGCGCCTCGGTGCTGGCCGTGCAGGAAGTGCCGCTGGAGCACGTCAAGCGCTACGGCATCGTGGCCGGCGAGACCGTGGAAGACGGCCTCGTGAAGGTCAACCGCATGGTCGAGAAGCCCAAGCCCGAAGACGCGCCCTCGCGCCTCGGTGTGGCCGGCCGCTACATCCTCACGCCCGGTGTGTTCGACGAGATCCGCAACCAGCCCAAGGGCGCGGGCGGCGAGATCCAGTTGACCGACGGCATCGCGGCGCTGATGAAGAAGGAATCGGTCTACGCCTACTCGTACAAGGGCATCCGCTACGACTGCGGCAGCAAGGAAGGCTTCCTGCAGGCGTCGGTGGAACTGGCGCTGGCGCACCCCGAAGTGGGCGCGCAGTTCCGCGAATACCTCAAGAGCCTGAAGCTCTGAGGGCGCTGCAAAGCGCTGAAAACAAAAGGGGCCGCGAGGCCCCTTTTTCTTTGGTCGGTTGCCGACGCTAGCGCCGCTTCAGCACGTGGATGAAGTCGCTGCCCACGGTCTCCTGCGCCACCAGTTCGTTGCCGGTCTGGCGCGCAAAGGCCTGGAAGTCGCGCACCGAGCCCGGGTCGGTCGACACCACCTTCAGCAGCTGGCCGCTCGCCATGTCGTTGAGCGATTTTTTCGCCTTCAGGATCGGCAGCGGGCAGTTGAGGCCGCGCGTGTCGATTTCGCGGTCAACTTGCATTGCCAGGCTCCGGCGGCAGGTTCAGGCCGCGGCGACGCTCTTCGTTTTCCGCCGCCGTGAAGAACACCGGCTCGTGGCCGCGCGTGCGCAGCCAGTCGGCCAGCGCATAGCCGGTGCCGGCGGGCCAGCACCGCAGGTCGGGCAGGTCGTAGAGGCGGTAGTCCACCAGCTCGGGCGAGAGCTTCACCTCGCCATCGGCCACCACGTGGTACGCGATGATGATCTGGTTCATGCGCTGGAAGTCGTAGGCCCCGACAAGCTTGGCGGCGCTGACGTCCAGGTTGGTCTCTTCCTTGACCTCGCGCGCGATGCCCTCCTCGGGCGTCTCGCCGGCTTCCATGAAGCCGGTGATGAGCGCAAACATCTTGCCCGGCCAGGCCGCATTGCGCGCCAGCAGCACCTGGCCGCGGTACTCGACGATGGCCGCGAGCACGGGCGTGGGGTTGTTCCAGTGCGTGTGGCCGCAGTTGGGGCAGCGCAGGCGCTCCTTGGGACCGCCGTCTTCCATCAACGCGATCCATTCGAGCGGGGTGGCGCAGGCCTGGCAGAACTTGGGGTGGGGCATGGGGAGTCTCTGTTCTTTTTCGCGGGCGTGCGGCGCCCGATGAAGGCGCCGCCGCAGTGTGAAGGGATCAGGCGGGGAAAACGCCCGTCGACAAGTAGCGGTCGCCGCGGTCGCAGACCACGAACACGATGGTGGCGTTCTCGACCTTCTTCGACACCTCGATGGCCGCCCACAGCGCGCCGGCTGCCGAGATGCCGCCGAAGATGCCCTCTTCGCGCGCCAGGCGCCGGCACATCTCCTCGGCGTCGTCCTGGCTCACGCTGATTTCCTCGTCGACGCGGCTCGGGTCGTAGATCTTCGGCAGGTACTCGACCGGCCACTTGCGAATGCCCGGAATGCGCGAGCCTTCGGCCGGCTGCGCACCGACGATGCGCACCGCCGGGTTCTTCTCCTTCAGGTAGCGCGAGACGCCGGTGATGGTGCCCGTGGTGCCCATGGCGCTCACGAAGTGGGTGATCTTGCCCTGCGTGTCGGTCCAGATCTCGGGGCCGGTGGTCTCGTAGTGGATGCGCGGGTTGTCGGGGTTGGCGAACTGGTCGAGCACGCGGCCCTTGCCCTGGGCGACCATCTGCTCGGCCAGGTCACGCGCGTATTCCATGCCGCCGCTCTTGGGCGTGAGCACCAGCTCGGCGCCGAAGGCCTTCATGGTCTGGGCGCGTTCCACCGAGAGGTCCTCCGGCATGATCAGCACCATGCGGTAGCCCTTGATGGCCGCGGCCATCGCCAGCGCGATGCCGGTGTTGCCCGAGGTGGCCTCGATCAGCGTGTCGCCGGGCTTGATTTCACCGCGCTCCTCGGCCCGCTTGATCATCGACAGCGCCGGCCGGTCCTTGACCGAGCCCGCCGGGTTGTTGCCTTCGAGCTTGCCCAGTATCACGTTGCCGCGCTTGGCGTTTTCCGCGGCGTGGATGCGTTGCAGGGCAACCAGGGGGGTCTTGCCGATGGCGTCTTCGATCGTCGGATAATTCATGCCAGCCACTGTGCCATAATTTTGGGCTTCCTTCCGGATGTGCCCGGGTGGTGAAATTGGTAGACGCAGGGGACTCAAAATCCCCCACCGAAAGGTGTGCCGGTTCGATTCCGGCCCCGGGCACCACGAGACGACACCGTCTCACCCCCACATCAAGAAACCCGCTCGCTTCACTGGCGCAGCGGGTTTTTCTTTGCCTCGGGGCCTTCCAGGCCGGGCAGCGCCCCGCCCTAGCCAAGCACGTCGGCGAGCTTCACCTGCAGCGACAAGGCGGCCTGGTGCAGCAGCTCGAACTCGTCGTCCGGCAGTGGCACGGCCGTGAAGTTGAAGTGGCACAAGGTGCCGGCGACCGCGCCCGAGGGGTTCAACAGCGGAACGCCGTGGTAGCTGATGGTGTAGCCCCGCCCGGGATGCGTGGCAAAGCGCTCGTCCACGCTCGAGTCGTCGGTGCGGAACCACCCGTCGCGCAAGACAAAGGGACAGATGCTCGCCTCGAAGGGCACGACGGCGATGTTCTCGGGGATCAGCTCGCCTTGCTTGTCGTGCAGGTAGAGGCTCGTGACCAGGTCGGAGCGGATCCTGTAGATCCCGGTGTACCGATGCGGCACGCGCGCGTTCAGGTAGGCGAGGACAGCCTGTGCGCCTTGATCGGCAAGCAACGCTTCAATCGTTTGGGGCATTCGTTTCGTCCGCTTCGCTTCGATCGGTTCGATCTGGAACCTGTGCCGCCATGGTACGCCCGGCCCCTGGGCCTCCGCTTCGGTGTCAGCCCGCCTGCACGGTCTTCAACGCCGCCACGGCGCGAATCTCCACCCGCAGCGCCGGCCGCGCCAGCGCCGCCACACCCAGGATCGTCCACGCCGGGAAATCCTCGGTGATGTAGCGATCCTTCACCTCGCGAAAGCCCGCCAGCTCGTGCTCGACGTCGACGTGGTAGCTCACGATCTCCACCAGGTCGGCGAAGCCGAGCCCCGCGCTTTCGAGCACCACGCCCAGCCGCCGGAAGGCCCAGTCGGCCTGTTCCGCGGCGCTCTCGGGCACGCTGCCGTCGGCACGCAGGCCGACCTGCCCCGCCACGAACAGCAGGCCGCCGGCCTTGACGCCGGGCGCGTACTTGAAGGTGTCGAAGACGGCGGTCGAGCCGAAGGTCGGATGGCCGTCGGGGATGCGAACGCTCTGTTTGTTCACGGGTGCGTCCCTTCAGGCGTCTGCGGGCTGCAGGCCGGTGTGCACCGTCGGATGCGCGAGCCGCACGCGCAGCTCGCGCTTGAGCCGCGTGTTGTCGAGCCGGCGCGATTCGCCCATGAAGCTCAGCAGTTGCAGCGGCAATTGCCGCTCGGCCTCGCCACGCGCCACGCGCGGCGGGCGGGGCATGCCGTAGAGGTCGGCGGCCAGGTCGAAGTAGTCGCCCATGCGCAGCTCGGTGTCGTCCGACGCATGCACCACGCGCTGGGGCTTGCCGCGGAACAGCGCCGCCACGCAGGCACGTGCGAGGTCGTCGGCGTGGATGTGGCTGGTGTAGACGTCGTCCTCGCGGCGCAGCACGGGCGTGCCGCGCTCCAGGCGGCCGCGCGGCGTGCCGTTCTCGCGGTCGGGCGCGTAGATACCCGGGATGCGCAGGATGCCGGTGCGCACGCCGGTGCTGCGGCCAAACCAGCGCACGGCGCGCTCGGCATCGACGCGCCGGTGGGAG
>NZ_BCUS01000095.1 GCF_001591345.1 Variovorax boronicumulans NBRC 103145
GCATGCCCAGCGCGACGCCTTGCGCCGGCTGCACGGTGGCCTGCTCGACGAACCCGTGCCCGCGCCGCTGATGGGCGTGCTCGAGCGACGCCGTGCCGAGGCCGGTCGCTCGGCCCCCTGGCTGCGCTGGGGCGGCATGGCCGCGGGCCTGCTGGTCGCCTTCGCGGCCGGCTGGCTCGGCAATGCCCAGTGGTCGGGCGCGCCGCGCGCGGCCGGTGCCTCCTTGGCACGCGCACCGGCCGTGCGCGAGTTCGTGCGCGACGCCTCGGTGGCCCACGTCGTCTACACCCCCGAGAAACGGCACCCCGTCGAAGTGGCCGCCGCCGAGGAGCAGCACCTGGTGCAGTGGCTGTCCAAGCGCCTCGACCACCCGCTCAAGGTGCCCGACCTGTCCTCGCTCGGCTACACGCTGGTCGGCGGACGCCTGCTGCCCGGCGAAACCGGCGCGCGCGCGCAGTTCATGTTCGAGGACGCGGCGGGCGAACGCATCACGCTGTACATCGGCACGCTCGACGCGCAGGCCGCGGACGCCGCTGCCGCGCGCGAAACCGCCTTCCGTTTTGCTTCGGACGGCGCCGTGCCGAGCTTCTACTGGATCGACCGGGGTTTCGGCTATGCCGTGGCCGGTCGCCTGCCGCGCGATGCGCTACTGAGACTCGCGACCCTGGCCTACCGCGAGTTATCGTAGCGACGGCATAAACTGCCGGTTCGCGCATTCACCTGGCTTGTTTTCGCGATTGATTTTTCAACTGAAGGAGAAACTGCATGAAATTGCTCAGCGCCTCGATCCTCGCAGCGGCTCTGCTCGCCGGCTGCGGCGGCATGTCCACCAAGACCGCTGGAGCGCCCGACACGCCCACCCGCACCGCCGACGGCGTGCTGGTCGGCCCGAACGGCATGACGCTCTACACCTTCGCTCGCGACACCGCCAATGCCGGTACCTCCGCCTGCAACGGCCAATGCGCCACCAACTGGCCGCCGCTCGCGGTGGCCGACGCCGCCAAGCCCATGGGCGGCTATACCATCATCGTGCGTGAAGACGGCAAGAAGCAGTGGGCCTACAAGGGCTGGCCGCTGTACTACTGGGCCAAGGACACCAAGGCCGGCGACAAGACCGGTGACGGCGTGGCCAACGGTGCCTGGAAGGTCGCCCGTCCCTGATGCGGCTGATGTGATGGCGTCGGTCTGAACCGGCGCTTTCAGCGAGCCAAGCCTCGGCATCTGCCGGGGCTTTTTTCATGGTGCACGGCAGAATGGCCCGATGACTTTTGCCGACACCCACCCGGATGCCTTCCACGCGCTCGTGTCCCACGGCCTCATCACCGACGCGCAGCACGATGCCGCGCTCGCGCACCCCGAGGCCCCCGCCCTGCCACCGATTCCCGGCCCCGCGCATGCGCTGGCCTGGATGCGTCTCAAGAATCTGATCGCCGAGGAAGAACTGGATGCGGCTGTGGAACGCCTCGAAGCCGCCTCGCCGGCCGTCGCGGCGTTCACCGAAGCGGAAGACATCGCCTATGACGCAGACGACCTGCTGGACCTCGGCACGACCGGCATCACGCACGAGGCCGTGATCGCGCTGTTCAACGAAGGACTGATCGACACCGAAACCCGCGACCTGGCGCTGCGTGCTGCGCCCCTGACCGGCGCGCCCGCCGCCCTGGGCCCCACGCTGGGCTGGCTGGTGACCGACGGCCTGCTCGACACGGCGCCGTTCAAAGCGCTGCGCGCCCGTGTTGCCGCCGAGCCGGCCTTTGCGACGGCAGCCGACCATCGGCGCATCCTCGACGAAGCCCAGGCGATCGTCGCCGCCGACGAGCAGGAGACCGCCGACATGCTCAAGGAGTTCGCGCGCAGCCAGCAAGCCAGCTGGCGCAACTTCGGAATGATCGTGGTGGCCGTCGTGATCGTGATCGGCTGGTACCTCTTCGGCCGCTGAGCGCGGCGAAAGGTCAGTGCGCGCCGGGCAGCGCGCTGTCCGCCAGCGTGGTGCGGCGCCCGCGCAGCGCGAGCAGCTCGTTGAACACCAGCGCGCCGATCACGAGCACGCCGCCCGTCAGCACGCTGGCCGCGGGCGTCTCGCCGGCGCCGAGCCAGGCCAGCGCGATGCCGAAGATCACCTCAAGCAGCGCCAGCAACGCCACCTCGGGCGCCTTGAGCACCTGCGCGCACAGCACCGAGAGCACGCAGGGAATCGCCAGCTGAAACACACCCAGGAAGGCCAGCAGGCCCAGATCATGGGGGCCGGCGTGGAACGGCCAAGCCAGCGGCAAGGTGACGAGTGCGGAGAGGGTCGCGCCGATCAGCACCGCGGGCACCAGATCGACATCCTGCCCCTTGGCGTGCGCATGCTGGACCACGGTCCATTGCGTCGCGCCGGCCAGCGGCACGCACAGCGCCACCAGCGTGCCGACGAGCAACCCGCCACCACCGCCCAGCAGCTGCGTGCCATACATCCAGCCGATGCCCAGCCCGGCGACCACGATGGCCGACCAGGTGCGCGCGGGCAGCCTGTGCCCGATGAAGAGGCGCGCGGCCAGTGCGGTGAACAGCGGCCCGAGCGACATCGTGACCAGCACGCTCGCGGTGGAGGTGAGGGTCAGCGCCACCATGAAGGCCGTGAACATCACGGCCCAGCAGACGCCCGAGATCCACAGCGAACGCCCGCCGCGGCGCAGCAGCGAGAACACCGCCCGCCCCCGCCAAAGCGGCAAGATCACCAGCAGCGCCAGCATCGTGAAGAGGCTGCGCCAGAAGGTGATCTCGAAACTGTGCGCCTGCGCCAAGTGCCGCGTGACAACGCCCGCCGTGCCCCACATGAGGGTCACGGCGACCATCAGCCCGACGGCTGCGCCATGCGTGAGGCGCATGAAACGACGGCGCCGGCGATCAGGCGGCCGTTTCGCGGCCGGCGCGCTTGCGCTCGTTTTCCTTCAGGAAACGCTTGCGCAGACGCACGCTCTTGGGCGTGATTTCGACCAGCTCGTCGTCCTCGATGAACTCGACGCCGTATTCCAGCGTGAGGTCGATCGGGGGCGTGATCTTGATCGCGTCTTCCTTGCCGCTCACGCGGAAGTTGGTCAGCTGCTTGGTGCGCGTGGCGTTCACGACGAGGTCGTTGTCGCGGCTGTGGATACCGACGATCATGCCTTCGTACACCGGATCGTTCGCCTTCACGAACATGCGGCCGCGGTCGTCCAGCTTGCCCAGCGCGTAGGTGAAGATTTCACCGTCGTCCATCGAGATCAGCACGCCGTTCTTGCGGCCGCCGATGTCGCCCTTGTGCGGCTCATAGCTGTCGAAGATGTTGCTGATGAGGCCCGAGCCGCGCGTCAGGTTCAGGAATTCGTTCGTGAAGCCGATCAGGCCACGCGCCGGAATGCGGTACTCCAGGCGCACGCGGCCACGGCCGTCCGGTTCCATGTTGACGAGCTCGCCCTTGCGCTCGCCCAGTGCCTGCATCACGCCGCCCTGATGGCCTTCTTCGATGTCGGCCGTGACCATTTCGATGGGCTCGTGCTTCTCGCCGTTCACGGTGCGGAACACCACGCGCGGCTTGGACACGGCCATTTCATAGCCTTCGCGGCGCATGTTTTCCAACAGGATGGTCAGGTGCAGTTCGCCGCGGCCCATGACTTCGAAGATGCCTTCTTCGTCGGTCTCGTTCACGCGCAGCGCCACGTTGTGCTGCAGTTCCTTCTGCAGGCGGTCCCAGATCTGGCGGCTGGTCACGAACTTGCCTTCGCGGCCGGCCAGCGGGCTGGTGTTCACACAGAAGTTCATGGTCAGGGTCGGTTCGTCGACCTTGAGCATGGGCAGCGGCGCGGGGTTGTCCTTGTCGGTCACGGTGACGCCGATGCCGATGTCGGCGATGCCGTTGATCAGCACGATCTCGCCGGGGCCGGCTTCGGTCGATTGCACGCGGTCCAGGCCCTGGAAGGTCAGCACCTGGTTGACGCGGCCCTTGATGCTCTTGCCGTCCGGGCCTTCCATGACCAGCACGTCGGACATGGGCTTGAGCGTGCCCTGGCTGATGCGGCCCACGCCGATGCGGCCGACGAAGGTCGAGAAGTCGAGCGCGGAGATCTGCAGCTGCAGCGGCGCGTTCGGGTCACCCTTTTGCGACGGCACGTGCTTCAGGATGGTGTTGAACAGGGCCGACATGTCGGGGCCCCACTGCTCGCCAGGAGCGCCTTCTTCGAGCGACGACCAGCCGTTGATGCCCGAGGCGTACACCACGGGGAAGTCGAGCTGTTCGTCGGTCGCGCCGAGCTTGTCGAACAGGTCGAAGGCGGCATTGACCACCTTGTCGGGGTTCGCACCGGGCTTGTCGACCTTGTTCACGACCAGGATCGGCTTCAGGCCCAGGGCCAGCGCCTTCTTGGTCACGAAGCGCGTCTGGGGCATCGGGCCTTCCTGCGCGTCGATCAGCAGCACCACGCCGTCGACCATCGACAGTGCGCGTTCCACTTCACCGCCGAAGTCCGCGTGGCCCGGGGTGTCGACGATGTTGATGTGCGTGCCTTCCCAGGTCACGGCGCAGTTCTTGGCCAGGATCGTGATGCCACGTTCCTTTTCGATCGCGTTGTTGTCCATCACCGTGTCGACGACCTTCTCGTGCTCGGCGAAGGTGCCCGACTGGCGCAGCAGCTGGTCGACCATGGTGGTCTTGCCATGGTCCACGTGGGCAATGATGGCGATATTGCGGATTTGCTTGGTACTCATGGTGTCGCTTCGGTCTGTGGTGCGTTCAAAAGAATTTGCTGAATTTCGATGGGGTTCAGCAAGCGCCCCGGGATCAGTTCGCCGGCGCTCACGTGGGCGGTGCCCAGGAACGCCTGCGGGTCGGTGCCGAACACGGCCACCGCCTCGGCATCGGCCCAGCCGCCGCGGCGGCGCAGGCCCGAGAGAAAACGTGCGGCATCTTCGGCCGCGAGCGTGACGCGGCTGTGGCCGTCGACCAGCGCTTCGGGAGGCAACAGACGTGCCAAGCGCTCGTCCTCGGTCATGGCTTCGAGCGCTTCGATGGTGACGCACTGCGCCTGCCCGAAGCCGCCCGTGGCCGTGCGGCGCAGCGAGGTCAGGTGCGCGCCGCAACCCAGTGCCTCGCCGATGTCCTCGCCCAGCGTGCGAATGTAGGTGCCCTTGCTCACGCTCGCAACGATGCGAATGCTGGTGTCGTCCAGCCGGGTCAGCGTGAGTTTGTGAATGACGACGTCGCGCGGCGCGCGCTCGATCTCGATGCCTTCGCGGGCGTACTCGTACAGCGCCTTGCCGTCTTTCTTGAGCGCGCTGTGCATCGGCGGCACCTGGCGGATCGGGCCGGTGAATTGAGCCTGGACGCGGGCCAGGTCTTCTGGCGACACCTGCACCGGGCGTTCGGCGATCACTTCGCCTTCGGCGTCACCCGTGGCGGTCTTGACGCCCAGGCGCGCGACCGCCTCGTAGGTCTTGTCGGCGTCCAGGTGCAGTTGGCTGAATTTGGTGGCGGCGCCGAAACACAGCGGCAGCACGCCTGTGGCGAGCGGATCGAGCGTGCCGGTGTGGCCCGCTTTTTCGGCGCGCAGCAACCACTTGGCCTTTTGCAAGGCCTGGTTGCTGGAAAACCCCAGCGGCTTGTCGAGCAGCAACACCCCATGCACAGGGCGCCGCTGCACCCGTGTGCGTGGCGCGTTCATCGCTAGTCGTCTTTCGAGCGCGAAGCAACGGCCTGTGCGATGAGCGCATTCATGTCGGCCGCACGCTCGGTGGTGCGGTCGAACAGGAAGTGCAGCGTCGGCACGGTGTGGATGTGCAGGCGCTTGAACAGGCCGTTGCGCAGGAAGCCTGCGGCCTGGTTCAGCGCTTCGGTGGTCTCGGCCACGTCGCCTGTGAGCAGGCTGAAGAAGATCTTCGCGTGCGCATAGTCGGGCGTGACCTCGACCGCCTGGATCGTGACCATGCCCACGCGCGGGTCCTTCAACTCGCGCGCGATCAGCTCCGTCAGATCGCGCTGGATCTGGTCGGCGACCTTGAACGCGCGGTTGGGTGCGGCTGCTTTTCTTTTCGGCATGGCCTCTTTCGCGTCGAACGCTTACAGCGTCCGGGCGATTTCCTTGATCTCGAAGAATTCGAGTTGATCGCCTTCCTTGATGTCGTTGTAGTTCTTGAGCTTGATACCGCACTCAAAACCTTCGCGGACTTCGCGGACATCGTCCTTCATGCGCTTGATCGAGTCGACTTCGCCGGTGTAGATCACCACGTTGTCGCGCAGCAGGCGGAAATGCGCGCTGCGGTTGACCGAGCCCGAAGTGACGTACGAGCCGGCCACGGTGCCGATCTTCGAGGCCACGAACACCGTGCGGATCTCGGCCGAGCCGATGATCTCTTCGCGGCGCTCCGGTGCCAGCATGCCCGACATCGCGACCTTGATCTCGTCGACGGCGTCGTAAATGATGCTGTAGTAGTTCAGCTGAACGCCATTGCCTTCGGCCAGCTTGCGCGCACCGGCATCGGCACGCACGTTGAAGCCGATGACCACCGCCTTCGACGCGATCGCGAGGTTGATGTCGCTTTCGCTGATGCCGCCAACGCCGGCGTACACGATCTGCACCTTGACTTCTTCGGTCGCCAGCTTGAGCAGCGACTGGGCCAGTGCTTCCTGCGAGCCCTGCACGTCGGCCTTGATGATGATGCGCAGCGTCTGCACTTCGCCCGCCGACAGGTCCGTGAACATGTTCTGCAGGTTCGCGGCTTGCGCCTTGGCCAGCTTGGTGTTGCGGAACTTGCCGGCACGGTAGGTGGCGATTTCGCGCGCACGGCGCTCGTCGGCCATCACCATGAACTCGTCGCCCGCTTGCGGCACTTCGGTCAGACCCTGGATTTCGACCGGGATCGACGGACCTGCCGACTTGGTGGCCTTGCCGTCTTCGTCCAGCATGGCGCGCACGCGGCCATAGGTCGAGCCGGCCAGCACCACGTCGCCGGTCTTGAGCGTGCCGGACTGAACCAGCACGGTGGCGACCGGGCCGCGGCCCTTGTCGAGCTGGGCTTCGATGACCAGGCCCTTGGCGGCGGCATCCACCGGCGCCTTGAGTTCCAGCACTTCAGCCTGCAGCAGCACCTGCTCGAGCAGGTCGTCGATGCCCTGGCCGGTCTTGGCCGACACCGGCACGAACGGCACGTCGCCGCCGTACTCTTCGGGCACGACCTCTTCGGCCACCAGTTCCTGCTTCACGCGGTCCAGGTTGGCGTCGGGCTTGTCCACCTTGTTGATCGCAACCACGATCGGCACACCCGCCGCCTTCGCGTGCTTGATGGCTTCCTTGGTCTGGGGCATGACGCCGTCGTCGGCCGCCACCACCAGGATCACGATGTCGGTGGCCTGCGCACCGCGGGCACGCATGGCGGTGAACGCCTCGTGACCCGGGGTGTCGAGGAACGACACCATGCCGCGTTCGGTTTCGACGTGGTACGCACCGATGTGCTGCGTGATGCCGCCGGCTTCGCCCGCGGCGACCTTGGCGCGGCGGATGTAGTCCAGCAGCGAGGTCTTGCCGTGGTCGACGTGACCCATGACGGTCACGACCGGTGCGCGCGGCAGGGCTTCTGCCTGTTGCGCCGACACGTCCTCGTCGGTGAAGGCTTCGGGGTCGTCCAGCGCGGCAACCACCGCGTTGTGGCCCATTTCCTCCACGATGATCATCGCGGTGTCCTGGTCGAGGGACTGGTTGATGGTCGCCATCATGCCCAGCTTCATCAATTGCTTGATGACTTCCTGCGCCTTCACGGCCATCTTGTGCGCGAGCTCGGCGACCGTGATGGTCTCGGGCACGTGCACTTCGAGCACGCGCGCCTCGACCGGTGCGGCCGGTGCGTGCTGCTCGTCATGACCGCCACGGTCGTTGCCGCGACGGCCGCGCGGGCCTCCGCGCCAGTTGCCGCGGCTGACACCCCCGCTGGCATCGCCGCGGGTCTTGATTTCCTTCTTCTTGGCAGGATCGCCAGCCCAGCTCGACGAGAGCTTGGCGGACTTGACTTCCTTGCCGGCACCGGCAGCGGCCGGCGCTGCGGCGCCAGGGGCCGCAGGGGCGCCCGGGCGGCCCGGCGGCGTGGCCGGCTTGTGCAGCGTGCCCTTGACCGTCGACTTTTCAGGCTGCGGCTTCTCGGGCGCCTTGTGCGGCACCAGCACGCGGGCCGGTGCGTTCATCATGGCGCGGATGGCTTCGGCTTCGGCCAGGGCCTTGCGGCGACGCTCGTCGAGGTCCTTGGCGCGGGCTGCTTCTTCGTCGGCACGGGCCTTCGATTCGGCGGCGGCCTTGGCCTTGGCGTCTTCCTTGGCCTGCGTAGCGGCGTTCTGGGCGGCCAGCTTGGTGTCGGCAGCCTGCTTCTCGGCAACGGCAGCGGTTTCTGCAGCCGCAGCGGCGGCGGCCACAGCGGCCGGCGCGGCCGGGGCAGCCACCGGCTGCTTCGCGGCTTCCTTGGCCGAGGCGGCGGCGGCTTCAGCGGCCTTCTTCTCGGCGGCGATGCGCGCAGCTTCCTGCTCGGCCTGTTCGGCGCGCTCGGCCTTTTCGGCCTGCTCGCGTTCGCGGGCTTCGGTCTCTTCGCGCTGGCGACGCTTCTCGGCCAGCTCTTCTTCCTGGCGGCGGATCAGCTCGGCCTGGCGGCGTGCGTCTTCCTCGCGACGAGCCAGTTCGGCTTCGTCGATCTGGGGCGCGGCCGGTGCGGCGGACGTTTCGGCCGCCTGCTGCTGCGCGCCTTCGGCCGTGGCCGGGTGGCCTTCATCGCGCTGGATGAAGGTGCGCTTCTTGCGCACTTCGACCTGGATGGTGCGGGCGCGACCGGTGGCGTCGGCCTGCTTGATCTCGCTGGTCGACTTCTTGGTCAGCGTGATCTTCTTGCGCTCGGGCTCGGCCGTGCCGTGGCTGGCCTTCAGGAAGCCGAGCAAGCGCTGCTTGTCGGCCTCCGTGAGTGCATCGGTGGCGGCCGCTTTGGGCACGCCTGCGCTCTTGAGCTGGTCAAGCAAGGTTTCGGGAGTCTTCTTGAGCTCGTTCGCGAACTCGGCGACAGTGGTACTGGACATATTGCTTTCGTGCCTCCATACCGTCACTCTTGGCCGGCGAACCAATGTTCGCGGGCTTTCAAGATGAGGGCTTTGGCGTCATCGGCGCTCAGGCCGGTGATTTCGGTGAGTTCATCGACCGCGAGGTCGGCCAGGTCGTCACGGGTGTTCACACCCGCTTCAGCCAGCTGCGGAATCAGGTCGGGATTGAGGCCTTCGAGGTCGCGCAGGTTCTGCGAGACGGTTTCGACACCTTCTTCCTTGGCGATTTCCATGGTCAGCAGCGCATCCTTTGCACGGGCACGCAGCTCATTGATGGTGTCTTCGTCGAAGGCCTCGATCTCAAGCATCTCGGAGATCGGCACGTAGGCCACCTCTTCGAGGCTGTTGAAACCTTCCGAAATCAGGATGTCGGCGATTTCCTCGTCGACATCGAGCTTTTCCATGAAGAGCTTGCGGCTGGCATCGGTCTCGGTCGCCTGCTTCTGAGCCGACTCGTTCGCGTCCATGATGTTGATCTTCCAACCGGTGAGGTCGGAAGCCAAGCGCACATTCTGGCCGCCGCGGCCGATGGCGATCGCGAGGTTTTCCTCGTCCACCACCACGTCCATGGCGTGTTTTTCTTCGTCGACCACGATCGACGAGACATTCGCCGGCGCCAGGGCGCCGATCACGAACTGGGCCGGGTCTTCGCTCCACAGCACGATGTCCACGCGTTCGCCGGCGAGTTCGTTCGTGACGGCGTTGACGCGGGTGCCGCGCACGCCGACGCAGGTGCCGATCGGGTCGACACGCTTGTCATGCGAGAGCACGGCGATCTTGGCGCGCGAACCGGGGTCGCGGGCGCAGCTCTTGATTTCGAGCAGGCCTTGTTCGATCTCGGGCACTTCCTGGCGGAACAGCTCGATCATGAACTCGGGAGCCGAACGCGACAGGATGATCGGCGCGCCGCGCAGCGTCAGGTCGACCTCCATGATCATGGCCCGCACGCGGTCGCCGTTGCGCAGGTTTTCCTTGGCGATCATCTCGCTGCGGCGCAGGCGGCCTTCGACGCGCCCGGCTTCCACGATGATGTCGCCCTTGTCCAGACGCTTGACGGTACCCACGAAGATCTTGTCGCCGCGCGACATGAAGTCGTTGAGCAGCATCTCGCGCTCGGCGTCGCGGATCTTCTGCAGGATGACCTGCTTGGCAGCCATGGCACCGATGCGCCCGATCGGCACCGAATCGACGGATTCCTCGATGTATTCGTCGACCTCGATGTCGGGCATCTCCTCACGAGCCTCGAAGAGCAGGATCTCCTGGTCGGGCAGTTGCAGGCCGGCTTCGTCGGGAACGACGTGCCAGCGGCGGAAAGTTTCGTAGTCGCCGCTGTCGCGATCGACCGCCACGCGGATATCCACGTCACCCTGATGGAGCTTCTTGGTGGCTTGCGCCAGTGCGGATTCGACCGCGCCGAAGACCACGTCGCGCTCGACGTTCTTCTCGCGCGAGATCGCATCCACCAACATCAACATTTCGCGATTCATGCCACCACTCCTCTTGTTCAGTCCGGAACGTTCATTCCGTCGTCAATATCCGAAAAACCCGGTTGGGTTTTGGCCTTGCGGCCCTTGAAATCCACAATCGGCGCGAGCCGCGCATCGCGCAACTCGTCCAATACGAAGCCCAGCGCATGCAACGGTGCAGGCGCGCGCTTCTTGCTCACTTTTTGACCCGGCTTGGTCTCGGGCGCATCGCTCCAGACGATCTGCCAACCCGAACCGCCTTCAGCACGCTCCAGCGTGCCGCGAAACTTCTTGCGATTGGCCGACACCTGGCCCGCCGCGGCAGCACCCATGGGCGCCTTGAGGGTGATGTCGATCACCGCGCCCACGAATCGCTCGAAATCCTGCTCATTGCGCAAGGGGCGATCGATACCGGGCGAGGAAACCTCGAGCCGCTTGTAATCGACCGCATCGACTTCCAGCGCGAATTGCAGCTGGCGCGTGACCTTCTCGCAGTCTTCCACCGTCACGAAGGGTTCGGGCACGCCGGCCGCCACATCCTCAGAGGTGGGGGGCGTCCAGGGCAAATCAATCGTCACGCGCAGCAAGCCACCGGCCGAGCGTTCGACCTCGACCAGGTCGTAGCCGAGACCGGCCACGGTTTGTTCTACTGTTTGCTGCAATGCCACGTGTTTGAAAGCGCCTTCTGAATCAATGCCCAAGCCGCAGCACCCGCCCACCACGGATGCCACGACGCCAAATAATTGCTGCTTGAGAATGCATAGACCAAAAAAAACGGGCGGTTGGTACCCGCCCGTTTGGTCGTGAGCCTCGAATTATATGCTATTCGCGTGCATAAATGAAGGACATCGATATTCAGGCGGCCACAGGGCGCCGGTATTTCGACCAGACCACGGCAAACAGCACCGCGCCCAGGGCCAATGCGGCCGCCGCCACCAGCAAAGGCAGCTCGAAAGAACCGGTGCGCTGGGCCAATGGCGCCGCAAACAGCGGCCCGATGATCTGCCCCACCCCGTAGGACGCCGTGGCATAGCCGATCAACCCGGCCGCGGCATTCCCGCGCAGCCGTCGAGCTTCCCGCATGGCGAAAAGCGTGATGGCGGTGAAAGGCATGCCGAGCAGCAGGCTGCCGAGTGCAAAACCCGCAATGGTCGGCCAGGCCACTGAAAAAACAACGCCGAGCGCCTGCAATGCATAAGCGGCGGCCAGCAGCAGCCGATTGTCCCAATGCACCGGGGCGCGGGCGCCGATCAATGCGCCCGGAATGATGGCTGCGCCGAACAGCGGCCAGAAGAAATCCGGCCACGGCGATCCCGGCAGCGCCTGCCGGGCGATCACGGGCAGGAAGGTGGCGGTAATGATGTAACCAAAGCCTGCCAGCCCATAGAGCACGACCAGCCAGATCGCATCGCTGCGCGCTGACGCCGATCCCGAAGCACCGCCCGCAGCAACAGCCGGACTCGCCGCCGCCCCGCCAGCCACCGCCCCCACCCGCTCGCCGTCATCGAACACCCGCCAGATCACCGCGATCAGCACCACGGCCAGCAACCCGAGGCCGATCCAGCCCGCTTCCGAACCCCAGCGGCCGAGCGCACCGCCCAGCAACCCGGTCATGGCGATCCCGATGCCCGGCCCGGTGTAGATCACGCCGGCCAGCGTGGGCGCGTTCGTCTCGGCCAGCCGGCGCAGCCCCCAGCCCGAGGCGAACACGAAGACCCAGGCGCTCATCACCCCGGCCGCCGCGCGCAGCACGCCCCAGCCGATGAAGCTGTGCAGCAGCCCCATGCCGACCAGCAAGGCCGCCGTGGCCAGCAACCCGCCGCGCACCATGCTCGACGCCTTGATGCCGATGGCCGCGCAGCTGACCGCGCCGAAGAAATAGCCCAGGTAATTAAGAGACGCCAGCAAACCGCCGCCGGCCAGCTCGAGCTTTCCCTCGCTCAGCATGATGGGCAGCATGGGCGTGAAGGCGAAGCGCCCCAGGCCCATGGCCACCGCCAGCGTGACCATGCAGGCCAGCGCCGCGCGCCAGGAACCGCGCCGGTCGTGTCCGATATTCGACATTTCCACCCGTCTCCGTTTTTTATTCCAGTAGCGCCGCTGCCACCAGCTTCTGTGTGTAGGGATGCTCGGGGGCGTCGAGGACGCGCAGGGCCGGCCCGGATTCGAGGATCGCACCGTCCTTCATCACGATGACCTGGTGCGCCATGGCGCGGATCACCTCGACGTCGTGGGTGATCAGGAGGTAGCTCAGCCCCCGCTCGCGCTGCAGCCGCTGCAGCAGGCCGAGCACCTGCTTCTGGATGGTCACGTCGAGCGCGCTGGTGGGCTCGTCGAGCACCAGCAGCCGCGGATCGACGATCAGCGCCCGGGCGATCGCCAGCCGCTGGCGTTGCCCACCCGAGAACTCGTGCGGATAGCGGTCGAGCAGCGCGGGAAACTGCGCCTCGCTCAACCCCACGTCGGCCAGCGCCGTGAGCGCGCGCGCCCGGCGGGCCGCGGCGTCGAGCTCGGGCGCATGCACGCGCAGCCCCTCGCCCACGATCTGCTCGACCGTCATGCGCGGCGAGAGCGACGAGAACGGGTCCTGGAACACCACCTGCATCGTGCGGCGCAGCGCGAGGTCGGAGGCGCGGTCCACCGCCCAGCCCTTCCCCGTCACCTGCAGCTCGCCCCGGTGCTTGAGCAGGCCGAGCGCGGCCAGCGCCAGCGTCGACTTGCCCGAGCCCGATTCGCCGACCACGCCCAGCGTTTCGCCCGGCGCAATCCGGAAATCGGCGCCCTGCACCGCGACGAACTCGCCTTTGCGGAACCAGCCCGCAAAACCAGGGCGCGACACCGGATAGCTCACGCGCAGCGCCCGGGCCTCGAGCACCGGCGGCGCCGCGCCATCGGCGGCCGCCTCGGCCACGTCGCGCGCCGGATGGCTGTCGATCAGCTTGCGGGTGTAGGCATGCTGCGGCGCCTCGAACACCGTGCCCACCGGACCGTGCTCGACGATGTGGCCGCGCTCCATCACCGCCACGCGGTCGGCGAAACGGCGCACCAGATTCAGGTCGTGGGTGATGAGCAGCACGGCCATGCCGTATTTGCGCTGCAGGTCGGCCAGCAGCTCGAGGATCTGTGCGCGCACCGTGACGTCGAGCGCCGTGGTCGGCTCATCGGCCAGCAGCAGGCGCGGCTTGCAGGCCAGGGCCATCGCGATCATGGCGCGCTGGCGCTGCCCGCCCGACAGCTGATGCGGATACGACCTCGCCCGCCGCGCCGGCTCGGGAATTCCGGTGTCGGCCAGCAGCTGGACGGAAGCCTCTTGCGCGGCACGGGCCGACAGCCCTTCGTGCAGCTCGAGCACCTCGGAGATCTGGTCGCCCACGGTGTACAGCGCATTGAGCGCGGTCATCGGCTCCTGGAAGATCATCGCGATCTCCTTGCCGCGGATGCCGCGCAGCTCGCGCTCCGGAATCGACAGCAGGTCGCGCGCACCGCGCTGCGCCTGCGACCCCGACAGATTCGCCACCCCGGCGAGGTCGGCGTTCTGCACCAGCCGCAGCAGCGACAGCGCCGTGACCGTCTTGCCCGAGCCCGACTCGCCGACCAGCGCCAGCTTTTCGCCGGCCGCGATCTGCAGGTCGATGCCATGCACCACCGGCTTGCCGCCGAAGGCGACGCGCAGCCCCTTCACGTCGAGCAAGGGCTGGTTCTTCGTCGTGTCGCACGTCGTCGTCATTTGTCGGCCTTCCGGGGGTCGAGCGCATCGCGCAGCGCGTCGCCCATGAAGGTCAGCAGCATCAGCGTGACGACCAGCACGCAGAAGGTGGACAGCGAAATCCACCACGCATCGATGTTGCCCTTGCCCTGGCTCAGCAGTTCGCCGAGCGAGGGCGTGCCGGGGGGAACGCCCAGGCCGAGGAAGTCGAGCGAGGTCAGCGCCAGGATGGCCGCGCTCATGCGGAACGGCAAAAAGGTGACGACCGGCACCATGCTGTTGGGCAGGATGTGGCGCCACATGATCTGCAGGTTGCCCACGCCGAGCGCGCGCGCGGCGCGCACGTAGTCCATCTGGCGGTTGCGCAGGAACTCGGCGCGCACGTAGTCCGACAGTCCCATCCAGCCGAACAGGCTCAGCAGGATCAAGAGCAGCGACACGCTCGGCGTGAAGATCGCGCTGAAGATGATCAGCAGGTACAGCTCGGGCATCGCGCTCCAGATCTCGATCAGGCGCTGGAAGGTCAGGTCGATCTTGCCGCCGAAGAAGCCCTGCACGGCGCCGGTCGCGATGCCCAGCACCACCCCGACCACCGTGAGCGCCAGCGCGAACAGCACGCTCACGCGAAAGCCGTAGATCAGCTGCGCCAGCAGGTCGCGCCCGCGTTCGTCGGTGCCCAGCAGGTTCGCGTGCGAGGGCGCGGCGGGGTTCGGCGGCTTCGAGAAATAGTTGAGCGTGGCCGGGCCGTAGCGGTTGGGCGCATACAGCGCCCAGTTGTCGCCCTGCGTGATGCGCTGCTCGATGAAGGGGTCGAGGTAGTCGGCCGGCGTTTCGAAGTCGCCGCCGAAGGTCTTCTCGGAATAGTCGCGCAGCACGGGGAAGTAGGTCTGGCCTTCGTAGCGCACCACCAGCGGCTTGTCGGTGGAGAGCACGTCGGCGAACAGGCTCAGCACCACCAGCGCCGAGAAGACGACCAAGCTCCAGAACCCCAGCGGGTTGCGGCGGAAACGGCGCCAGGCACGGCGCCCGGGGCTCACGGACACGGCGGCGGCTTCAGTCAAACTTCACCCTCGGATCGACCCAGACGTAGCAAAGATCGGAGATGAGCTTGGTCACCAGCCCGATCAGCGTGAACAGATAGAGCGTGCCCAGGAACACCGGGTAGTCGCGCCGCAGCACGCTCTCGTAGCTCAGCAGGCCCATGCCGTCGAGCGAGAACAGCGTCTCGATCAGCAGCGCACCCGAGAAGAAGGCGCCGATGAAGGCGGTCGGAAAGCCCGTGATGATCGGGATCAGCGCATTGCGGAACACGTGCTTCCACAGAACCTGCCGCTCGGCCAGCCCCTTGGCGCGCGCTGTCAGCACGTACTGCTTGCGGATTTCCTCGAGGAAGGAGTTCTTGGTGAGCATCGCGGTGATCGCGAAGCTGCCCAGCACCATGGCCGTCACCGGCAAGGTGATGTGCCACAGGTAGTCGACGATGCGGGCGCCCCAGCTCAGCGACTCCCAGTTCGGCGAGGTCAGCCCGCGCAGCGGAAACCACTGCAGCTGGCCGCCGAAGATCACCAGCAGCGCCACGCCCAGCACGAAGCCCGGGATGGCGTAGCCGACGAGCACCAGCAGCGTCGTGAAGAAGTCGAAGCGCGAGCCTGCGCGCACCGCCTTGGCCACCCCCAGCGGCACCGCGATGAGGTAGCTGATGAAGAAGGTCCACAGCCCCAGGCTGATCGACACCGGCAGCTTCTCCTTGATGAGCTGCCACACGTCCTTGCTCTGGAAGAAGCTCTTGCCCAGGTCGAAGCGGGCGAACTGCTTGAGCATCTGCCAGAAGCGCTCGGGGGCCGGCTTGTCGAAACCGTAGAGCGCCTTGATCTCGGCCACCTGCTTGGCGTCGAGCGTGCGGCCGGTGGGACCGCCCGAGATGCGGTTCTCCTTGTTGGTGAGTTGCGAGAGCAGCTGCTCGGCCGGACCGCCGGGCACGAACTGCACGATGGCGAAGTTGAGCAGCAGCACGCCGAACAGCGTGGGAACGATCAGCAGGAGGCGTCGGATCAGGTAGGCGGCCATGCGTGTTCTTGTTCTCTTACTTGGCGCTCGGCTCGATCCACCACATCGTCAGCATCGCCGACCCCGCCAGCAGGCGCTGCGGCAAGGGCGCGTCCGGGCGACGCAGCTTTCGCTTGTGGGCAATGAAATACTGCTTGCCGTAGTACATCGGGGTCATGTAGTGCTGGTGGAGCAAGTAGCGGTCCAGCAACCGGGCAGCTGCGGCAAGCGAGGCGCGGTCGTGGCTGTTGACGATCACCTCGACGATCTCGTCGACCACCGGGTCGCTGATGCCGCTCAGGTTCTGGCTGCCCTTCTCGCTCGCCGATTTCGAGCCGAAGTCGTCGTACAGCTCATTGCCCGGACTCGACGAGCCACCGACGAGGCTGATGGCCATGTCGAAATCGAAGTCGTCCAGCTTCTTCTTCAGCAGGCTCGGGTCGCGCAGGCGGTAGTCCAGCCGGATGCCCAGCTTGCCGAGGTTGCGCGCATACGGCGCGAGCACCACGCCCGAGCTGCGGTCGGCGATGTCGATGGTGATCACGAACGGCGTGCCGGCCTTGTCGCGCAGCGCGCCGTCGCGGTAGCTCCAGCCGGCCTCCTTGAGCAGCTCCTGCGCCTTCACGAGGTTGCGCCGCAGGCCTTCGGCGGTGTCGCCGCTGCTGTCGGGGCGCGGCAGCTCGCCCTTGGTGTTGTCTAGGTAGCGTTGCCGGGTCTTGAGCTTGTCGATCAGCGCCTGCTCCTCGGGGCTGACCTCGGGCTGGGCCATGAGGTCGTCGCTATTCTGGAAATAGCTCTGGGTGCGCCCGCGGCGGCCGTAGAACAGGTGGGCGTTGAGCCAGTCGAAGTCGAAGGCCAGCGCCAGCGCCCTGCGCACGCGCATGTCGGCGAAGCGCGGCTGCCGCAGGTTGGGCGCCAGGCCCTGCATGCCGGTGAAGCGGCGGTGCGCGATCTCTTCCTTGACCAGCTCGCCGGAGTCGAAGCGGCGGCCCTTGTAGCGGCGCACCCACGCGATGATCGAGCGCTCTTCCATCGCGTCGAGCGCGCCGGCCTTGAGCGACTCTTCCTCGCCGAGCGAGTCCTTGAAGTACTGGTACGACACCGTGTCGTAGTTGAACATCCCCTTGCGCACCGGCAGGTTGGCGGCCCAGTAGTCCGGGCGCCGGCGATAGGAGATGAACTTGCCGAAATCGACCCTGTCCACCACGTACGGCCCGCTCGCGATCGGCGCCTCGGTCACGATCTGGTCGAAGGGCTTGCCCTTGCCCCAGGCGCTGGAGAACACCGGCAGCCCGCCGATGATCATGTGCAGCTCGGCGTTCTGGCGCACGAAGTCGAAGCGGATGGTGCGCTCGCCCGTCACCACGGCCTCCTTGATGTCGGCCCAGTACGAGCGGAAGGTCGGCCCGGCCAGCTTGCTGCGCAGGGTGTCGAAGGAGTACTTCACGTCCTTCGCCAGCACCGGCGAGCCATCGGAAAAGCGCGCCTTGGGGTTCAGCCGGAAGGTGACGCTCAAGCGGTCGGGCGCCAGCTGGATGTCTTCGGCCAGCAGGCCGTACTGCGAGAAGGGCTCGTCCTCGCTCGGCGTGGTCAGCGAATCGAAGAGCAGGCCGTACTCGGAGAACACGAAGCCGTTGGCGCTGTAGCCCATGCCCACCGGGGGCACGCCGCGCAAGGTGAAGGGGTTGAGCTTGTCGAAGCTGCCGGCGGCCGACAGGGTCAGGTCGCCGCCCTTGGGCGCGTTGGGGTTCACGTAGTCGAAATGCGTGAACGACGCCGGGTACTTGGGCTCGTAACCCATGCCCAGCCCGTGCGCCGCCCACGAGGGCAGCGCCAGGAGCGCCAACATCCAGAGCAGCCAACCTCGCATGCGAGAATTCTGCCCAAGATTTTCACGAGGCAACTTCATGGGCTTTCTTTCCGGCAAGAAACTGTTGATCACCGGTGTGTTGAGCAATCGCTCCATTGCATATGGCATTGCCAAGGCCTGTCACGACCAGGGCGCGGAACTCGCCTTCAGTTATGTCGGCGAGCGATTCAAGGACCGTATCACCGAATATGCCGCAGACTTCGGCTCGAAACTGATTTTCGACTGCGACGTGGGCGACGACGCGCAGATCGACAAGCTCTTTGCCGACCTCGCCCAGACCTGGCCCACCTTCGACGGCTTCGTGCACAGCATCGGCTTCGCCACGCGCGAGTCGATCGCCGGCGACTTCCTGGAAGGCCTCTCGCGCGAAGGCTTCAAGATCGCGCACGACATCAGTGCGTACAGCTTCCCGGCCATGGCCAAGGCGGCCCTGCCCTACCTCAACGACAAGTCGGCCCTGCTCACGCTGACCTACCTGGGCGCCGAGCGCGCGCTGCCCAACTACAACACCATGGGCCTGGCCAAGGCCTCGCTCGAGGCGTCGGTGCGCTACACCGCCGCCTCGCTCGGCCCGAAGGGCATGCGCGTGAACGGCATCAGCGCCGGCCCCATCAAGACGCTCGCCGCCAGCGGCATCAAGAGCTTCAGCAAGATCCTCACGGCCGTGGCCGACGCCTCGCCGATCCGCCGCAACGTGACCATCGAGGAAGTCGGCAACGTGGCCGCCTTCCTGCTGAGCGACCTGGCCAGCGGCGTGACCGCCGAGATCACCTACGTGGACGGCGGCTTCAGCAACGTGGTCGGAGGCATGGCGGAGTAATTACCCCTCTCGGCTCCCAGCGCCTGCCATCGTGTTGAACCGACGCTCCCTCCTCCTGCTTGCGGGACTGGGCGCAGCCCTCTCGGGTCGCGCCGCGTTCGCGCGCGCGGCCGCCCCCGCCCTGATGCTGGCCGAGGTGTACCGCCCCGGCATGTCGCTCGCGGGCTACTGGGTCAGCGAGAAGTTCGACGGCGTGCGCGGTTACTGGGACGGCCAGAAGCTCTGGACCCGCGGCGGCGAGCCCGTCATGGCGCCGGCCTGGTTCACGGCCTCGCTGCCCAAGCAGCCGCTGGACGGTGAACTGTGGGCGGGACGTGGCCGCTTCAACCACACGATGTCCACCGTGCGCAGCCAGACGCCCAGCGACACCGCCTGGCACGAGATCCGTTTCATGGTGTTCGACCTGCCCGCCCAGGGCGGCGACTTCAACACCCGCCTCGCGGCGCTGCGCAAGCTGCTGCCGATCACCGACGCGCCCTGGGTGGTAGCCGTGCCGCAGCAGCCCGCCACCACGCACGAGGACCTGCAGGCGCTGCTCGACAAGACCGTGAAGATGGGCGGCGAAGGCCTGATGCTGCACCGGGGCGCATCGATGTACCGCGGCGAGCGCAACAACGACCTGCTCAAGGTCAAGCCCTTCGAAGACGCCGAGGCCCGCGTGGTCGCGCACCTGCCCGGCAAGGGCAAGCACCACGGCCGGCTCGGCGCGCTGATGGTCGAGATGCCCGACGGCCAGCGCTTCCGGCTCGGCACCGGCCTGACCGACGCCGAGCGCGACCAGCCGCCGCCGATCGGCAGCCTGGTCACCTACCGCTACAACGGCACGCACCCGAGCGGGTTGCCCAAATTTGCCCGCTTCATGCGCGTGCGCGAAGGCTAGCCCCGCCTTCGCAGACCGTGCCCCTCACCGGGGCACGTCCCTTTCTCAACTTGCCTGACGCACGCAGTCCGCGTAGTACCGCTTCTTGCCCGTCTCGTCGATACGCGCCACGAGGCCGTGGATGTCGGTCTCGAAACCCGGGCACTGCAGGTTGAACTCGCGCGAAAACTTCAGGTAGTCGACGATCTTCTTGTTGAACACTTCGCCCGGAATCAGGAGCGGAATGCCCGGCGGGTACGGCGTGATCAGGCTGGTGGTGATGCGGCCTTCGAGCTCGTCGATCTCCACGCGCTCGGTCTTGCGGTGCGCGATGTGGGCGAAGGCGTCGCTGGGCTTCATGGCCGGCGTCAGGTCGCTCAGGTACATCTCGGTCGTGAGGCGAGCCACGTCGTAGCGCGCGTACAGCTGGTGGATGTGCTGGCACAGGTCGCGCAGGCCCAGGCGCTCGTAGCCCGGGTGCTGCTGGCAGAACTCGGGCAGGATGCGCCACATCGGCTGGTTGCGCGCGTAGTCGTCCTTGAACTGCTGCAGCGCCGTGAGCAGCGTGTTCCAGCGGCCCTTGGTGATGCCGATGGTGAACATGATGAAGAAGCTATAGAGACCCGTCTTCTCCACGATCACGCCGTGCTCGGCCAGGAACTTGGTCACCACGCTGGCGGGAATGCCGGTCTCGGCAAAGTTGCCTTCCAGGTCCAGGCCCGGCGTGACGATGGTCGACTTGATCGGGTCGAGCATGTTGAAGCCGTCGGCCAGTTCGCCGAAGCCGTGCCAGTTGCGCGGCGACTTCTTGCTCTTGGGCTTGCCGTTCTTCTCGCCGTGCATGATCCAGTCTTCGGCGCGGCCGATGCCTTCGTCGACGAGCTTCTCGGGGCCCCAGACCTTGAACCACCACTCGTCCTTGCCGAACTCTTCCTCGACCTTGCGCATGGCGCGACGGAAATCGAGCGCTTCCAGGATGCTCTCTTCCACCAGCGCGGTGCCGCCGGGCGGCTCCATCATGGCGGCGGCCACGTCGCAGCTCGCGATGATCGCGTACTGCGGGCTGGTCGACGAGTGCATCAGGTAGGCCTCGTTGAAGAGGTCGCGGTCCAGCGCACGGTTCTGCGAGTCCTGCACCAGCACGTGGCTGGCCTGGCTGATGCCGGCCAGCAGCTTGTGCGTCGACTGCGTGGCGAACACCAGGGACTCCTTCGGACGCACGCGGCGCTTGCCCATCGCGTGGTAGGCGCCGTAGAACGGGTGGAAGGCGGCGTGCGGCAGCCAGGCTTCGTCGAAGTGCAGCGTGTCGACGTAGCCGTCGAGCATGTTCTTGATCGTCTCGGTGTTGTAGATCACGCCATCGTAGGTCGACTGCGTGAGTGTCATCACGCGCGGCTTGACCTTGTTCGGATCGACGTCGGCCAGCAGCGGGTTGGCCTTGATCTTGGCCTTGATGGCGCTCTGCTCGAACTCGCTCTTCGGAATGGGGCCGATGATGCCGAAGTGGTTGCGCGTGGGCTTCATGAACACGGGAATCGCGCCGGTCATGATGATCGCGTGCAGGATCGACTTGTGGCAGTTGCGGTCCACCACCACCACGTCGTCGGGCGCCACCGTGTGGTGCCACACCATCTTGTTGCTGGTGCTGGTGCCGTTGGTCACGAAGAAGCAGTGGTCGGCATTGAAGATGCGCGCCGCATTGCGCTCGCTGGCCGCCACCGGGCCGGTGTGGTCGAGCAGCTGGCCCAGTTCTTCCACCGCGTTGCAGACGTCGGCGCGCAGCATGTTCTCGCCGAAGAACTGGTGGAACATCTGGCCCACCGGGCTCTTCAGGAACGCCACGCCACCCGAGTGGCCCGGGCAGTGCCACGAGTACGAGCCATCTTCGGCGTAGTCGATCAGCGCCTTGAAGAACGGCGGCTGCACGCCTTCCAGGTAGCTCTTGGCCTCGCGGATGATGTGGCGCGCCACGAATTCGGGGGTGTCCTCGAACATGTGGATGAAGCCGTGCAGCTCGCGCAGGATGTCGTTCGGGATGTGGCGCGAGGTCTTGGTCTCGCCGTAGATGTAGATCGGCACGTCGGCGTTCTTGCGACGCACCTCGCCGATGAAGCTGCGCAGGCTCAGCACGGCCGGGTCGAGGTCGGGGCCGACCGAGAACTCTTCGTCGTCGATCGACAGGATGAAGGCGCTGGCGCGGCTTTGCTGCTGCGCGAACTGGCTCAGGTCGCCGTAGCTCGTGACGCCCAGCACCTCGAAGCCCTCGCTTTCGAAGGCCTGCGCGAGCGCGCGGATGCCGAGGCCCGAAGTGTTTTCGGAGCGGAAGTCCTCGTCGATGATGACGATGGGAAAGCGAAATTTCATGAGCGGGGCTCCGGACAGGCAGTCAGACAGGCAATGAGCGAGGCGCGAAGTGTACGGAATTCGGATGACGGATTGCGTCGGGCGCCTGCAAGCCCCGCGGGGTGCGCCGGCCGGGACGGCCCCGGCGGGCGCCATATCCCTACGCGACACAGGCGCATGGCGCGCCATGCCGCAGAATGGCGAAGGTCCAAGTAACAAAAGAAGAGAGGAGTTGCCATGGGAAATCCCACCTTCTGGTGGTTGATCGCAGGCGCGGCCATCGTGGCCGAGCTGTTGTCCGGCACGGTGTACCTGCTGCTGCTGGCCGCCGGCTTCGCCGCCGCAGCCATCGCCGCGCACCTGGGCTTCGGACTCGTCACGCAGCTGCTGGTGGCCGCCGTGGTCGGCGTGGGCGCGGTCGTGACCTGGTACCTGATCCGCCGCAACCGCCCTGCCGAACCCTCCAGCGAGGCCAACCGCGACCTCAACCTGGACATCGGCGAGAGCGTGTACGTCGATGCCTGGAACCTCGACGGCACCGCCACCGTGCGCTACCGCGGCTCGCAATGGACCGTCGTGCTACGCGCGGGCCATGCGCCCTCCACCGGCGAGCATCGCGTGGTCGAGGTGGTCGGCAGCCGCCTCGTGGTCGACAAGATCTAGCAGATCTCAAAGTTCAATCGGTCAGTCAGAAAAACGCATTCGAAAAGGAAGCACACCATGGAATTTTCAGTTCCTCTCATCATCCTGGTCATCGCGATCATCTTCATCAGCCAGTCGGTCAAGTTCGTGCCGCAGCAGAACGCATGGGTGCGCGAGCGCCTGGGCAAGTACCACGGCACCATGACGCCCGGCCCGAACTTCCTGATCCCGTTCATCGACCGCGTGGCCTACAAGCACAGCCTGAAGGAAATCCCGCTCGACGTGCCCAGCCAGATCTGCATCACGCGCGACAACACGCAGCTGCAGGTCGACGGCATCCTGTACTTCCAGGTGACCGACCCGATGCGCGCCAGCTACGGCTCGTCGAACTACATCGTGGCCGTGACCCAGCTCGCACAGACCTCGCTGCGCAGCGTGATCGGCAAGCTCGAGCTCGACAAGACCTTCGAAGAGCGCGACGTCATCAACGCCCAGGTGGTGGCCGCGATCGACGAGGCCGCGCTCAACTGGGGCGTGAAGGTGCTGCGCTACGAAATCAAGGACCTGACGCCGCCCAAGGAAATTCTCTTGGCCATGCAGGCGCAGATCACCGCCGAACGCGGCAAGCGCGCGCTCATCGCCGCCTCGGAAGGCCGTCGCCAGGAACAGATCAACATCGCCACCGGCGAACGCGAAGCCTTCATTGCCCGCTCGGAAGGCGAGAAGCAGGCGCAGATCAACAACGCGCAAGGTGAAGCCGCTGCCATCACGGCCGTGGCCACCGCCACCGCAGACGCCATCGAGCGCGTGGCCGCCGCCATCCGCCAGCCGGGCGGCGAGCAGGCCGTGCAGCTGAAGGTGGCCGAGCGCGCCGTCGATGCCTACGGCAAGGTGGCCGCCGACTCGAAGACCACGCTCATCGTGCCGAGCAACATGACCGAGACGGCGGCGCTGATCTCGTCGGCCATGCGCATGATCCAAACCGGGAAAAGCGCCGGCCCGAACTGAAACGGCTGAAAACCCGCGCTACAATCGTGGGCTCAGGAGCGGTGGATGAGCGGTTTAAGTCGCACGCCTGGAAAGCGTGTGAGGGTTAATAGCCCTCCGCGGGTTCGAATCCCGCCTGCTCCGCCAAAACGATGCCCCAGTAGCTGCCAAGCTGCTGGGGCTTTTTGTTTGTTGGGCACCCGCAATGGGTTTGCCTGTGCCTTGCGGACATCGGGCATGCCGTTGCCCGACCTCCTCCGGTTCAGCTGAACACGCTTTCGAGATCGACCTCTTCCGCGCTGTCGTCCAGCTTCAGGCTCTGCTCGATGTGGTCGAGGTGATGCAGCATCAGCTTCTCGGCCCGTGCAGCGTCGCCGCGGTTCACGGCGGCGACGATTTCCTCGTGCTCGTCTGCGCGGCAGCTGGTGGCCGTCGGCGCGTCGTACAGCGAGATGATCAGGCAGGTCAGCACCGACAGCTCGCGCATCGAACGCGCCAGCGCCGAATTGCCGGCCAGCTCGGCCAGCAGCACATGGAACTCGCCCGACAGCCGCACGATCGCGCGCTTGTCGTCGCGGCGCCGTGCGTCGGCCTCGAGCTCGATGTGGCGTTGCAGGCGCTCCCGCTTGGCGTCGTCGAGCGTGCGGATGAGGCGGCGCAGCACGCCGGGCTCGATGAGGCGGCGCGCCTCGAACACGTCCTGGGCCTGCTCGATGGTGGGCTTGGCGACGAAGGCGCCGCGCTGCGGCACCAGCTCGACGATCTGCTCGTGCGCCAGCCGGGCCAGCACCTCGCGCACCTTGGCGCGGCTGGTCGCGAAGATCGTGGCCAGCCGGTCTTCGCCCAGCTTCGTGCCCGGCGCGAGACGGTGTTCCAGGATGGCGGCCGAGATCTTCTCGGCGATCTCGTCGACGCTGTGTTCGCGGGCGTTGGTGGCACCGGTCGTGCCGGTGGCGCCAGTCGCGCCGTTCGCGCTGGTCTTGCGGGCTGGGGCTTTGGTGGGCATCGGCGCCGATTCTATCGACGCCCCCTCGAGGCTGCAGAGCGTC
>NZ_BCUS01000096.1 GCF_001591345.1 Variovorax boronicumulans NBRC 103145
CGGAGATGGGGTCGCCCGAAGCGGCGCGCGTGAGCACGAAGACCAGCACGGCCACCAGGGACAGCACGACGAGCATGCCGGCGAAGCGCGAGGCAATGAAACGGAACAAGCGCGCCTCCTACTTGATCTTCACATTCCAGAAGAAGGGCCAGTTCGTGGGTTGGTAGTTGTCCAGTGCCGGGCTCTTGGCCGAGAGCGCGTTGAACTTGCCGACGCTGATGTAGGGCACCTCGTCGTACACCACCTGCTGCACCTTGCCCCACAGCGCGCCGCGCTTGGCTGGGTCGCTCTCGGTGTTGAACGCACTGAGCGAGGCCTTCTTGGCGGGCGAGTCCCACCAGCCTGGTGCACCGTCGCCCAGTTGCGGTGGCGACAGCATGGGCTCGGGGAACAGCCCCGAATGGGTGATGAAGATTTCCCACAGCCGCGGGTCGTTGCGGCGCTGGGTGAGCGTGGCCCAGTCGACCACGTTGAGGTCGACCTTGAAGCCGGCGCGCTTGAGCTGCTCGGCCATCAGCAGCGACATGTTGTAGTGGAAGTCGTACTGGCGGCTGGTGAGCACGCGGATCGGCTCGCCCTTGTAGCCGGCCTTGGCGGCGGCGTCCTTCGCCTTGGTGGCGTTGCGTTGGTTGTACTGGTCGGTGCCCGCCGCCGAGTAGAACGGCGAACTCTTGGGGAAGTGGTTCGCTTCCGCGATGAAGAAGCGCGTGTCGCCGAAGCCGGCCGCGAGCATTTCGCCCTGGCCCATCGCCGTCTGCAGGGCCTGGCGCACGGCCTGGCTGGCGAGCGGGCCTTCCTTGGTGTTGAAGACCACCAGCGGAAAACCGAACGCGGGCGTGATGATCGGCAGCGTCTTGCCACTGGCCTTCTCCAGGCGCGGCAGCGCTTCCACCGGCAGCAGGTCGGCAAAGTCGTACTGGCCCGCGAGTGCACCTTCGACACGCGTGCTCGCGTTGGGCACGGGCACGAAGCGCAGTTCTTCGATGACCGCTTCGCGCTTGCCGCCATAGCCGCTCGCAGGTTCCTTGCGCGGGCTGTACTTGTCGAAGCGCGAGAGCAGCACGAACTGGTCGGGGCGGCGTTCCTTGAACTTGTAGGGGCCGGTGCCGACGAAGTCCTTGAGCGGCGAGGCCATCGATTCCTTGGCCATCATCGCGGCGGTGCCATTGCTGGGCAAAGCCAGTTGCGAGAGCAGCGGCGCATACGGCGCCTTCAGAACGATCTCCACGCCCAGCGGGCCCTTGGCCTTGAGGCTCTCGATTTCCTTGCCCACGGCCTTGCCGCGCGGCGACTGGTCCATCCAGCGCTGCAGGCTGGCGACCACGTCGTCGGCCGTGAGATCGCGCCCGTTGTGCAGCGCCACGCCCTTGCGCAGCGTGATGGCGTAGGTCTTGCCGTCGGCCGATATCTTCGGCATGCCCTCGGCCAGCATCGGCACCACGTTCCACTTGGCATCGAAGGTGTACAGCGTCTCGTACACGTGCTGCATGATGGTTCCGACCAGATCGGCCGTGGAGGCCATCGGGTCGAGCGTCTGCGGCTCGGCCACCATCGCCAGCGTGGCGAAGTTGCGCGGGCCCTGCGCGTGGCCGCTGGGGTGAGGCAGTGCGGCACACAGCATCGCGAGCAGCGAAGCGCCCAGCAGGCTGCGCTTCGACAGACGAGGCAGGCGCTGGACAACAAGACCGGCGTGAGACATGGGGTGTTCCTTCATGGGCGATCGGTGGGCAATGAATTCACTTTTTTCAGGCCCGAACTTTGAAGCACAACCTATGCCAAAACATCACCATTTACCCTGAGCAATGATCTAAATATTCGAACCCTCCCTTCGAAATTCAATGCCGTTCGCGCACGCATCCGCTGCTAGATTCCGGTCGAATCTTTTCCCACCGAAAGATGGCGTCCGATCGAATTTGCGAGGATGAAAATGAGCACCAAGAAAGTTCTTGCGGTAGGTTTTCTGTTCGGCTGTGCGTTGCTGACGCATGCGGCGATCACCGGGGTGAACCCCCTCGACACGATCAGGAAGGCTGCCTCCAGCATGGCCTCCGCGGCCGCTGACCTGGTGGCCGATCCCTTGCCACTGCAGGGCCCCGGACTGGGCAACCTGACCTACACGCAGGCCGAGCTGTTCAAGCCCATCTCGATGATCAAGGAGGAGGTCGACACCGGCGTCGGCGCAGGCACCGGCGCCGACGTGCCGAAGATCCCCGGGGGCAGCGTGACGCACCCCACCGCCGGGTACACCAAGTACCACTACGGCCAGAACGTGGGCCTCATGATCAACGGCTACTTCCTGACGACGTTCACGCCCGATGGCGGGCTGGGCCCTGGCGGCTTCCTGCTCTACGACGTCTCCGATCCGCGCAACCTGCGGCTCGTCAAGCGCATCTACGAGCCGGACGGCCGCACCAAGGAACTGAGGGAGCCGCATTCCATCGGCATCGCCACCATCGGCGGCAAGCAGTACGTCGCCGTGCCCAGCGTCTTCGGCGTGGAGTTCTGGGACTTCACCGACATCAACGACGTCAAGCAGGTGAAGAAGCTGGTGCTGCCCAACGTCAACAAGGGCGACTACAACAACGTGAGCTGGCAGCTGTGGTGGCAGGCGCCCTACCTGTACGTGGCGGCGGCGGAGCAGGGCGTGTTCGTCATCGACGCCGCAGACCCCGCGAACGCAGTGCTCGCGAACCGCGGCGCCGGCAAGCCCAACCCGATACCGACCGGCGAGCTCGGCGGCTTTCGCGTGGGGCCGATCTTCACTATGGGCAACCACATGGTGCTGACGTCCATGACCAACACCAGCGGCTTCGCCAGCCTGGACATTTCGGACCCGCTGAATCCCAAGGTGCTCGACACCGTCTCCGGGTCCACCGCCAGCTACTACTCCACCTGCTTCGACGGCAAGAAGGTCTACGCCTCGGCGCAGGAGAGCGGCGGCAAGATGTACGGCTACGACCTGAGCGACCGGTCGCGCTTCGTGGCCGAGGACAACCGGCTGGTGATCAACCAGCAGCTGTACTGCAGCACGCAGGACAACTACGTGTTCCAGGGCGCGCAGAACTACATCCACAAGGTCGATGTGAGCAACCCGCTCAACCACGTCGAAGTCGGGCGCGGCGGATTGTTCGCAACGACGCATCCCGATTTCTCGAGCTCCGACCATGGCCAGGTGTCGCCGTTCGGCAACCTGATCTATGTCGGCAACGACCACGGCTCGGGCAGCGGCTTCATCGTGCATGCGGTGGACCCCGACACCACCAAGCCCGAAGTGAAGCAGGTCTCGCCCGTGAACGGTGCGAAGCAGCAGGCCCTCACCTCGCGCATCGGCCTGGGCATGACCGACAGCATCCGGCCCGAGAGCGTGAACGCCAACACCTTCATCGTGCGCCCGGTCGGTGGCAACACGCTGGCGGGCACCTACAGCGTGCAGCTGGGCATCGTCAACTTCCACCCCGCCCAGCCGCTGCAGCCGGGCACCGCCTACGAGGTGTTCCTGCCCGCCAACGGCCTGAAGGACTATGCAGGCAACGCCATTGCCGCCGACTACCGCTCCACCTTCAACACCGGCAATGCCAACGACATCAACCTGATGCACCACTGGGCGCTGACCGGCAACCTCGGTGATCAGATCAGCGCCAACAACGGCACGCCCGCCACCGGCGATGCCTTCGAGAGCATCGGCCTGAACTTCGCCAATCGCACCGCGGGCGTGCAGCTGAAGAACGACAGCGTGTCCACCACGCTGGGCGGCACCGCCTCGCTGAGCTTCTACATGAAGACCACGCAGGCCGGCGCTGCGAACTCGTGGACCGCGCCCGGCATCTTCGGGCGCGACCAGTCGCCGGGCGTGGACGACGTGTTCTGGGGCTGGCTCGACAGCACCGGCAACATCAAGCTGTCGGTGGGCGACCACGCGGGCACGCGCTCGCAAAGCGCCGTGAACGACGGCAACTGGCACCACGTCGTGCTCACGCGCGATGCGGCTTCGGGCGCGCAGGCGGTGTACGTCGACGGCGTGAAGACCACCTCGACTGGCCCTACCGGCACCAAGGGCCTGTCGACCAAGTTCCAGCTGCTGGGGCAGATCCAGGGCAACACCGCGCTCTTCAAGGGCACGCTGGCCGAGGTGCGCGTGTACGCCCGTGTGCTCGGCGACACCGACGTGGCGGCGCTGCGGGCGCAGGCCGTGATCGGCGATCCCGGCATCGTGGGCGCACCGAAGATCGTCAACGGCCAGCTGAACTTCAACCCGGCCACGCTGGGTGCCACCGGTGCGCAGTTCCGCTGGAACTTCGGCGACGGCACGCAGAGCGCGTACGCCTCGCAGCCCGGCGTCACGCACACCTACAGCAGCCCCGGCCACTACACCGTGACGCTGACGGTGAAGGCCGCGAACGGCCAGGAGACCTTCTACACCTACAACCTCACGGTGATCGCACCCGTCACGGCGGCGGCGCCGACGCACACGACCAACATCGCGGGCGATGCGAACGCGGTGTATTCGGTGAACCCCGACAGCGGCACGGTGGCCGCCATCGACGCGCAGACCTTCGCCAAGCGCTGGGAAGTGCGCGTGGGCGACGAGCCCAAGACGCTGGCCGTGGGGCCGGACGGCCGCATCTGGGTCACGGTGCAGGGCGAGGACAAGCTGGTGGCGCTCAACGCCGCCGACGGCACGCTGTCGACGACGGTGCCGCTGGCCTACGGCAGCGGCCCGTACGGTGTCGTCTTCACGCCCAATGGCACCAAGGGCCTGCTGACACTGGAAAGCAAGTCGGCGCTGGTCAGCTTCGACCCGAGCACCGGCGCCGCCACGGGCACGCTCGCCCTGGAAGGCAGCGTGCGCGGCATCGCGGTCGATGCGGGTTCGCAATCGGCCTACGTGACGCGCTTCAAGTCGAAGATGACGGGCGGCCAGCTGCACAAGGTGAACCTGCAGAGCTTCAGCGCCGCCACCACCATCGCCCTGGCGGTCGACACGACCACGGTCGACACCGAGGCCGCCTCGCGCGGCGTGCCCAACTACCTGAGCCAGGTGGTGATCTCGCCCGACGGCGCGCGTGCGCTCCTGCCTTCGAAGAAGGACAACATCGTGCGCGGCACCTTCCGCGACGGCCTGCCGCTGGAGCATGACAAGACCGTGCGCTCCATCCTGTCGCAGGTGAACCTGCAGACGGCCGCGGAAGTGTTCAGCGAACAGCTCGACTTCAACGACCGCGCCCCCGCGCGCGCCGCGCTGTACTCGCCGGCCGGCGACTACATCTTCGTGGCGCAGATGGAGGGCAACCGCATCGCCATCGTCGATGCCTACAACCGCTCGGTGCGCGGCGAGATCAACGCCAGCAGCGCGCCGCACGGCCTGTACCTCGATGCGGCGCGCAAGCGGCTGTACGTCAACAACTTCCTGGCGCGCTCGGTGTCGGTGCACGACGTGGCGCAGGTGCTGTCGTCGGAGTCGGCCGCGCCGGCCTTCCTGCAGAACGTCACCACGGTCGCGCAGGAGCCGATGGCCGCCGCGGCGCTGCGCGGCAAGCAGGTGTTCTACAACGCCTCCGACCGGCGCATGAGCATGAACAACTACATGTCCTGCGCGAGTTGCCATGCCGATGGCAGCGACGACGGCATGGTGTGGGACTTCACCCAGCGCGGCGAAGGCTTGCGCCGCACCATCAGCCTGCAGGGCCGTCGCGGCACGGGCCACGGCAAGCTGCACTGGACCGCCAACTTCGACGAGGTGCAGGACTTCGAGCACGACATCCGCAACGAGTTCGGCGGCACGGGCTTCCTGACCAACGCCGACTTCTCGGCCACGGGCGACCCGCTCGGCGTGCCCAAGGCCGGCCGCAATGCGCAGCTCGACGATCTCGCGGCCTACCTGAACTCGCTGAACAAGTACATGCGCAGCCCGGCCCGCGCGGCAGACGGCAACCTCAGCGTGGACGCGGTGCGCGGCCAGACCGTGTTCAACACGGCCCAGTGCGCGACCTGTCACACGGCCGGCAGCCTGCGCGACGGTCTGCGGCACGACGTGGGCACCATCCAACTGTCGTCGGGCAAGGGCAGCAACCAGCCGCTGGCCGGCGTGGGCTTCGACACCCCGACGCTCTACGGCACCTGGAGCAACCCGAGCTTCTTCCACAACGGCCAGAAGGCCACGCTGCAGGACGTGCTCGCGGGCGGCCACGGCAATGCCTCGAGCCTGCCGGCGGCCGACCTGCTCGCACTCGGCGAGTACGTGAAGTCGTTCGACACCGCACCGGCGATCGACACGCGCATCCGCTCGGAGGTCAACAACCTGTGCGTCAACGTGTCGGGCGGCTCGACGGCCAGCGGCGCCACGGTGGTGCAGTGGGCCTGCGGCAACGGCGCCAACGAGACCTTCACCGTCAACAGCAGCGGCGGCTACAGCCAGTTCGTCGCGAAGCACAGCGGCCTGTGCCTGGCGCAGGGCAACACCAACGCCGGCGGCGGCCCGGTGGTGCAGCTGGCGTGCACGGCGGGCGCGGCCACGCAGTGGAGCGTGGTCGGGGCGACGCTGCGCAACCGGGTGTCTTCGGGTGCGTGCCTCGATGTGCCCGGCTCGACCACCACGCAAGGCACGGCGCTGTCCACCTACGCCTGCCATGGCGGGGCCAACCAGCGCTGGAGCCAGATTCCCTGAGCTCTTCTGCGCCTTTTCTCTTTTTCTCTCGCTCTCCAAAAAGGAAATCACGTGTCGGCACTCCAACTCTCCCTCCCAGGCGGCTATCGGTTCATTCCGGGCGTCCAGCAGTACTCGGCTGGCGTGGCCGCCGAACCTGGGTTTCGCATCGAGCGCGTGCGCTTCCTGGAGCCCCTGCCCCTGAAGCAGGGCTTTCGTCGCATCAAGGAAATCCTGGAGGAGGCCTCGCGTCCGCTGGCCGCCTTCTGCGCGTGCGAACTGCGGTCCCCGGCACCGTTCACCGAACAGGGCTTCGTCGAGTTCAACAACCTCTACGTGGGCACGTTGAAGGAGTGGGGGATCTTCATCGGCGACCTGAATCCGGTGGCGCGAAGCAACGTGTGCCCCGCGCTGTCGCCGCCGTCGGAGCCCTCGTTTCATGCGTTCAGCTACACCGTGCCCGACGCCGAGGCGGCGGCGTCGTTCGTCGTGGCCGGCAGTGCCGAAGCGCCGGAAGGCAAGGGGCACTACCGCGACCACGCGGTGCGCCTGGGCGACACCTCGCCGCCCGCCATCCTGAAGAAGGCGCAGTGGGTGCTCGACGAAATGGAACGCCGCCTGGCGTCGCTGGGCTTCACCTGGGCCAGCACCACGGGCTCGCAGCTGTACACGGTGCACGACATCCATCCCTTCATCGCCGACGAGATCGTCAAGCGCGGTGCCGCGCGGCACGGGCTGACGTGGCACTACAACCGCCCACCCGTGGTCGACCTCGAGTACGAGATGGACTGCCGCAGCGTCCAGTTCGAACGCGTCGCGGTCTGACCGCGCGCGGGTCGCCACACCTTCTCACCGAGATGCCCATGCCCAAGAAATTGCCGCATCGCCTGGCCGCCACCTGCCTCGTCCTGAGCGCGTTCCTGGCGGCCGGCCTCGCCGCTGCGCAGAACATCCAGGAGCGCACCTTCAAGTTCGCCTTCGTGAACCAGAAGGAGCATCCGCAGGGCATGGGGGCGCAGCGCTTCTCGGAGATCGTCGAGAAGAAGAGCGGTGGCAAGATGAAGGTGAAGCTCTTTCCCTCGGGCGTGCTGGGCGGCGATGCCTCGGTCATCGCCTCGCTGCAGGGCGGCACGGTGGAAATGACGATGGCGATCCCGGGTTTGCTGTCGGGCATGGCCCGGGAGTTCTCGCTGTTCGACCTGCCGTTCCTGTTCAACAACGAGAAGGAAGCCGACTTCGTGCTCGATGGTCCGGTCGGCCGCAAGCTGCTGGACAAGCTGCCCGAGAAGGGGCTGATCGGCCTCACGTACTTCGAGCACGGCTTTCGCAACGTCACCAACAGCCGGCGGCCGGTGGCGAAGATGGAAGACCTGCAGGGCCTGAAGCTGCGCGTGATGCAGATCCCCGTGATGATCGATGCCTTCCGCGCGCTGGGCGCCAACCCGTCGCCGCTGCCGCTGCCCGAGGTCTACACCGCGCTGGAGCAGAAGGCCGTCGACGGCCAGGAAAATCCGTACTCGCTGGTGGAAGCCTCGAAGTACTACGAGATCCAGAAGTACGGCTCCAACACGCGGCATGTGTTCAACCCCGTCGTGCTGCTGTTCAGCAAGAAGCGCTGGGAGCAACTGTCGGAAGACGAACGCAAGATCCTTCTCGATGCGGCCCGGGAGACGCAGCCCTTCCAGCGCGCCGCCAACCGCGACGTCAACGCCAGGGCCGCCGAGTTCCTGAAGGGCCAGGGCATGGTGTTGACCGAGTTCCCCGCCGCCGAGCGCGAGCGCCTGCGCGAGAAGCTCGCGCCGGTCACGGACAAGCATGTCAGGCAGATCGATCCGGCGCTGACCCAGGAACTGTTCTCCGAGCTCGGCAAGGCACGCAGCAGCGCTGCCAGATAGCCAGCCAACCAACCACCAAGGAATGACGAATGAAGCTGTTGCGTTACGGGGCCGTCGGCCAGGAAAAGCCGGCGATGCTCGACGCAGAAGGCCGCTTGCGCGACCTCTCCATGCACGTGAACGACATCGCACACGAGGTGCTGCTGCCCGCCGGCCTGGCGCGCCTCGCCGCGCTGGACCCGCAGAGCCTTCCGCTGGTGGAAGGCTCCCCGCGGATCGGCGCCTGCGTGGCCGGCTCGGGCAAGTTCATCTGCATCGGGCTCAACTACTCGGACCACGCGGCCGAGACGGGCGCCACGGTGCCGCCCGAGCCCATCGTTTTCCTGAAGGCGACCTCGGCGATCGGTGGACCGAACGACGTGCTCGAGATTCCGCGTGGTTCCACCAAGACCGATTGGGAGGTGGAGCTGGGCGTGGTGATCGGCAAGACCGCAAAGTACGTCAGCGAAGCGGATGCGATGGACCACGTCGCCGGGTATTGCCTGATCAACGACGTGTCGGAGCGCTCTTTCCAGACCGAACGCCAGGGCCAGTGGACCAAGGGCAAGTCGGCCGACACCTTCGGACCGATCGGCCCCTGGCTCGTGACGCCCGATGAAGTGCCCGACCCGCAGCAGCTGGACATGTGGCTGGAGGTCAACGGCGTGCGGCGCCAGAGCGGCTCCACGGCCACCATGGTCTACGGCGTGCGCTACCTGATCGCGTACCTCTCGCAGTTCATGAGCCTGCGCCCGGGGGACATCATTTCCACCGGAACCCCGCCCGGCGTGGGCATGGGGTTCAAGCCGCCGGTCTACCTGAAGGGCGGCGATGTCGTCACGCTGGGCATCGAAGGGTTGGGCACGCAGCGGCAGGTCGCCACGCAGTTCGATTGAAGGGGAGGTGGCAGGGGGCGGCAGCGGGCTGTGAGGCGCCCGCTGCTGCCGCTGTGTCAGACCAGCGTGGCGCTCACGCCGCGCTGCACCACGGGCGCGATGCCGGCGTAGAAGAACGCCAGGCTGTCTTCCGGCCCGTTGACGGCGCGCCCGCGCACCTTGGCCATCGCGCAGACGCCGACCTGTGCGCTGTCGGGTCCGATCACGAGGACGAAGGGGTTGTCGTCGTCGCCGCGCAGGTAGCGTCCGCCGAACTCGCGGCGTGCGGTTTCGAACACATAGGCCGACGCCAGGAAGTGCAGGTCGTCGGGCAAGGGCGCCTGCTGCTGGAAGAAGTCTTCGAGCACCTGGTCGACCAGGACCAGCGAGGCTTCGGAGTAGTCGAGCGCCGCGCTGTCGATGGGCGCGCCGGGTTGCGAGAAGGCGCCGATGAAGTCTTCCGCCTGCGAGGCCATGCCGGCCTCGAGCGTCGACGGCATGTCCACTTCCGGCTGCTTTTTCTTCTTCAGGAAATCGAACAGTCCCATGGTGCTCAGGCCTGCACCGCGGCCGACAGTTGCCGCAGCATGGCCGACTGCCGCGCCTCTTCGGCGTCGCGCAGGCTCTTCGCGGCGCGCGCCGCGACGTAGCTGACGTACAAGGTCTCGACGGCCCGCGCCCATTCGTGCGCCTTCTGCGACACGCCTTCCGCCTTCACCGGCGAGCCGGTGGCCATCGGCGTCGACAGGTCGTCCGGCGGACGGGCCGGTACGTCGACGCCGGCCTTCCCGAGGATCACGGCTTTCTGAAGGATGGTGAGCATGGCGGACCTCTCTTTTTTCTTGTTCCAGAGTAACAGCGCCCTTCGCGGGCTGCCATTCGCCAGATGACGTATCCGCCCCCGAATTCAAGATGAACTTTCGGCTGACATGGGGTTTGTCTGGGTGGCCGGAAGCAGGGCCTACACGAAGCGCCATCGGCCTCTCGCAATGTCCCTTCGTTGGTTCTGGATGCAAATAATATTTGTTTTCATTCTCAATAGAATTGATGCTGATCAGTTGGTACGCAACAACAACGCATCCCGAGAGCGGCCCTGTTTTTCCTGCCGTTTCCCGTGGAGTTTTTGCATGTTGTTTTCGCGTTGCGGCCGTCGGCCGCGTCCGTCGGTGCTGGCGCTGGCCGCCGCATCCCTTTTTTCTCCCGCCCTGTTCGCCCAGACGCCCGCTGAACAACAACTGCGCGAGGTCGTCGTCAGCGCGACCGGCTTCGAGCAGGAACTCAAGGACGCGCCCGCTTCCATTTCGGTGATCACGCGCCAGGAGCTGGAAACGCGCCAGTTCCGCGACCTGGCCGAGGCGCTGCAGAACGTCGAAGGCATCGACGTGGGCGGCTCGACCGGCAAGACCGGGGGCCTGGACATCTCGATCCGCGGCATGCCCAGCGACTACACGCTGATCCTCATCGACGGCCGCCGCCAGAACGTGGCCGGCGACGTGACGCCCAACGGCTTCGGCGCCGCGCACACCAGCTTCATGCCGCCGCTGGCGGCCATCGAGCGCATCGAGGTCATCCGCGGCCCGATGTCCACGCTCTACGGCTCCGACGCCATGGGCGGCGTGGTCAACATCATCACGCGCAAGGTGGCGCGCGAATGGGGCGGCCAGGTCACGATGGAAACCGGCATTCCGCAGGACAGCGAGTGGGGTTCGCAGACGCGCTCCAGCGTCTACCTGAGCGGCCCCGTGGCGACCGACCTGCTGGGGCTGACCCTGCGCGGCAACATCTACCGCCGCGAAGCCGCCGACTGGGTGCTGGCCCCCGGCCAGGCGCAGCCCGCGACGGCGCGCAACCCGGCGCCCGCCGAAAGCCGCCAGCACAGCGTGGGCGGGCGCCTGATGCTCACGCCCAACCGCCAGCACGACATCTGGCTCGACGTCGAATCGGGCCGCAGCTGGTACGACAACGAGGACGGCCGGCTGGGCACGCGCGACGCCGCCGCGCCCAACCGCACCGGCAACAACCCGCCGGGCTACCTGGACGCGCTGCGCTTCAACCGCGACCAGGTCGCCATCGGCCACACCGGGCGCCTGGGCTTCGGCACGGTGGAAAGCAGCCTGATGCACACCACCACCGAGACCGTCGGCCGCACGATTCCCGGCGGCGCCATCCCGCGCAATGCCGCGGCCCGCCGCACCGTGTACTGGCTGAGCGAAGCCGACCGCGGCCGCGCGCGCGAACTCAAGACCACCAACCTCGTGCTCGACAGCAAGCTCGTCGCGCCAGTGGGCGATGCCCACGTGCTCACCGTCGGCGGCCAGTGGTGGGACGCCAAGCTGGTCGACGGCCTGCTGCCCCGCTCGCAGAGCCAGACCATGTGGGCGCTGTTCGCCGAAGACGAATGGCGCCTCGCGCCCGGCCTCACCGCCACGCTGGGCGGGCGCTACGACCACCACAGCGCCTTCGGCGGCCACGTGAGTCCGCGCGGCTACCTGGTCTGGGACGCCACGCCGCAATGGACCTTCAAGGGCGGCGTGAGCAAGGGCTTCCGCGCGCCGCGCCTGAACCAGCTGATCGACGGCATCAGCGGCGTGAGCGGCCAGGGCGCCACGCTCAACATCGGCAACCCGAACCTCAAGCCCGAGACCAGCACCAGCACCGAGCTGTCGGCGCTGTTCAACAACCAGAAGGGCCTGACCGCCTCGGCGACCCTGTTCCACAACAAGGTGAAGGACAAGATCGCCAGCGGCGGCGACTGCAGCGTGGCGCGCATCTCCAGCTGCGTGGTCGACCCCACCGCCAATTACTCGGTCAACGTCGACCAGGCCAAGACCTGGGGCATGGAACTGAGCAGCCGCGTGCAGCTGACCAAGGCCTGGGGCCTGAAGGCGGGCTACACCTGGACCGACAGCGAAGTGATCGAGGGCGGCGTGAAGAACGGCAAGCTGGCCGACACCGCGCGCCACCTGCTGCACGCACAGGTCGACTGGAACCCCGACGCCAAGTGGCGCTTCTGGCTGCGCGGCGAATACCGCGGCAAGAGCCCGCGCTTCACCGGCGACCCCGCGCGCCTCACGGGCAACAACCTGGCGATCTACCGCGCGGTGGGCGACATCAAGGCCTACCACCTGTTCCACCTCGGTGGCTCCTACCAGGTGTCGAAGAACGTGCGCCTGAACGCCAACATCAACAACCTGTTCAACAAGGACTTCCGCAAGTTCCAGCAGGTGAACCTGGCGGGCACCTCGGCCTGGGTCAACGAGTACTTCCAGGGCGGCGCGTCGGTGGCGGGCACCACGCCGGCGGGACGCACGATCTGGCTGTCGGCGAACGTGACGTTCTGACGTTGATGGCGGGCGGCGCGCGCCTCAGGGGTCCGTGCGCGCCTGCCACACCAGCGTGGCCGCGCTCAGGTCTTCGAGCGCACTGCCCACGGCCTTGAACACCGTGCGCTCGGCATCGCCCGTGCGACCGGGCCGCGCGCCACGGCACAGCTCGGCGAGCGTGCCCTGCACCGCGTCGGCACGCAAGGTGCCGGCGGCGATCGCGTCGAGCAGGTCGCCGGCCTTCTGCAAGGCTTCGGGCGTGTCGATGAAGGTGCGCGTGCCGTCGAAACACTGCACATCGGCCTCGCGCATCGCGGGCGTGAAGCTGCCGATCAGGTCCAGGTGCGCGCCCGGCGCGAGCCATTCGCCGCGCACCAGCGGCGTGGTCGCCAGCGTGGCGCAACTCACGATGTCGGCACTGCGCACGGCCGCTTCGAGGTCGGCGCCGGCCGCCTGCGCGTTCCAGCCTTCACTGCGCCATTGCTCGGCCAGCGCCTCGGCACCCTCGGGCCGATGGTTCCACACCCACACCTCGTCGATGGGTCGCACGCTCGCGTGCGCGGCGGGCAGCATGCGCGCGATGCGGCCGGTGCCCAGCACCAGCAGCTTGCGCGCGTCGGCGCGGGCCAGGAACGAGGCGCCCAGCGCCGAGGCGGCCGCCGTGCGCCGCGCGGTGATCTCGTTGCCGTCCATCATCGCCAGCGGCACGCCGGTGCGCGCGTCGTACAGCACGTAGGTCGCGTGCAGCCCCGGCAGGCCGCGCGCGCCGTTGCCCGGAAAGATGTTGATCGTCTTGATGCCCAGGAAGCCCGCGTCGCTCCACGCCGGCATGATCAGCACCGTGCCGCGCGTGGCCGCGTCGCCGCCGGTCTCGATGCTGTGCACGTGGCGCGGCGGCACCTGCGCCTCGGCCGCGAAGGCGGCGCGCAGCGCGGGCACCAGCCGCTCGAAGCTCAAGGGGGCGGCGGTGGCGGCTTCGTCGAAGTGTTTCATGGGCGGGAAGGCAGCGCCGGGGCGCTGTCGAAGAAGGTGATGAGGGCTTGCTGGTAGGTGGCGCCGAAGCGCGGCGCCGCCATCGGTTCGAGGTGGCCGGCGCCCGGCACCTCGATCAGCTGCTTGGGTTCTTTCGCGTCGGCCAGCAGGCGCTGCGAGTGGTGGTGCGGAATCACCGCGTCGGCCGTGCCGTGGATCAGCAGCAGCGGAATCGGTGCGATGGCCGCGACGAACTTCGAGGCCGCGTAGTCGTCGCGCACCAGCAGGCCGGCGCCCGGCAGCTTGTCGTTGGCGATCGAGCGGTACGAATAGAAGGTCGACTCGATCGCCACCGCCTTCACGCCGGCCCGGTTGCCCGAGCCCACGGCAGCGATCGCGTTCGTGCCGCCCAGGCTCTGCCCGAAGACGAACAGCCGCGACGCATCGACATCCGCGCGGGCGCGCACATGGTCGAGCGCGGCGTTCGAATCCTCGAACACGCCGCGGGGCTCGGGCGCGCCGTCCGATTCGCCATAGCCGCGGTAGTCGAACACGAAGACGTTGTAGTCCTGCGCGGGCAGCCATGCCACGAAGCGCCAGTGGCTGCTCATGTTCTGCGCATTGCCGTGAAAGTGCACCACGGTGCCCTTGGCCGCCTTCGGGTCCGTCCGGCCCGCGGCGGGAATGAACCAGCCGCTCAGGCGCGTGCCGTCGGCGCTGGTGAAGCGCACGTTCTCGTAGCGCAGGCCCAGCGCGTCGGGCGTTTCGTAGCGTACGCGATCGGGGTAATAGAACATCGACTGCACGCAGCCGCCGAGCAGCAAGAGGGGCAGGGCGGCGAGCGACATCCACCAGCGGCGAGCAGGCGCGGTGGTGGTGGTCGTCATGCCTGCGGTCCGCCGGCCTGCCGGCTTTCGGCGAGCATGTTGCAGAAGAGGGCGCCTTGCTCGATGGCGTCGTCCAGCGCCACGTGCGTGTGCGGCAGCCCGGCGTCGAACCAGCGGCGCGGCATCGCGCGTTTGGTGCTGTCGCGGTAGCCGGTCTTCAGCAGCGCCATCGCGAAGCTCTTCATGTCGAGCGCCGAATGGCTGAACGGGCTCTCGCCCGCGAAGCGCATCAGGTACCAGTAGACGAACAGGAAGTCGAAGCCCGCCGGGTACGCCACGAACACCGGCCGCGCCTTCAGGCCCTTGAGCCACGCGATGTAGTTCTTCATGGCATGCGTCGGATCCTGCAGGTCGGTGCGGCACGCGGCCCAGGCCTCGGGCTGGGTCTGCCACCAGGCGGCCGTCTTCGGGTCGGCCTCGGCGCCGGGCAGCGTGTGCAGGTTGGCGCTGAAGGTGGACACCAGTTGCTTGTCGGCCGTGTAGGCGGCCGAGCCGAAGCTGAGCATCGAGTGGGGGCCGGGAATGGGGCCGTCGGTTTCGACGTCGGTGCTGATGTAGATCTCGGTCATTGATTCTTCAATGTCTGTGTTTGGGCGTTTTCTTGCGTGCGGTCTCTGGCCGCACGTACGGCTTCCGCCATGGAACCGAAATGCGTCGATCGCGTGGCGCTGTGGTCGTCGAGGTCCATCATGGACCAGCGGTTCTGGTCGAGGTAGATGAACACCAGCCGGTTGAGCACCGTGACGCCTTCATGGTCCGAGGCCGATGCGGCAACGCCCACGGAATCACCCAGGCTCCAATGTCTGCGGAACGCATGAAGACCCTGAGACTGCAGCCAGCTGACCGCATCGTCGAGCGAAGAGAAGTCGGTCGGCAGGCTCATGGGTGTGGGTGTCAGTCGATGCCGAGAATCGACGGAACCGATCGCTGGAGCTCTTCGACCAGTTCAGCGTCCATGTACTTGTAGTCGTCGGGAATGTCGAGCACGTGGATCGGCTTGCCCTCCAGCATCCGCGTGAACTCGGCCACGAGCCGCGACTTGTGTTTCTCTTCCATCACGAGGATCACGTCGGCCCAGTCGATGTCGTCGACGGACACGCGGTGCCGCGCATTGGGGCTGGTGCCCGCAGAGCGCGCCGCAATCAGCGGATGCCGTCGCCAGAGCTGTTCCGCGGTGGGGCTGCGCCATTGGTTGCGGCTGCAGATGAAAAGGACGTTGCGCATGAATGAATGAGTGAATCAGGCCGCGGCGTTGTGGGGCAACGGGAAGACATGGAAGTCTTGCCAGCGGCCGGATGAGTTTTCGATGAGCGCGACCTCGATGCAATTTGCATGCACCGCGCCCGATGCGAGCAGCCGGGCCTGCAACTCGATGGCCGCTTCTTCCGCATGCAGCGCGTTGCCGTGCGCCACCGACAGATGCGGAACGATTTCGTCATGCGCGCCGTCGTACGGCGGGAAGTCGGGAAACTCTTTCACCAGCGCGCGCGTCATTTCGATGAACGGCGCAGCGGGCTCCGGTGCGAGGTAGGCGGTCTCGGGAAAGCGCCCGACCTTGCCGAGCACGAACGAGAACGGCGCCGTGCGTTGCAGCACGCGCCGCGCACGGGCGAACACCTCGTCGGTGATCAACGCGGGGTCCATGAAAGGAACGAGCAGCGTGATGTGCGCGGGCACGCCGAGTGCCACGGTGGGGTCGAAGCGGCGGCGAAGGTCTGCGGCGATGGTTTCAGCCGCGGGAACCTTCACGGCGAATGCGGAGATGGGCATCGGGCGGAGGATAGCCCACGCCCTCAGGGGCGCGCATCGGCTGAAACGCGCGCCCAGTCCAGCCCCATCTTCGCCAGGTACTTGCGCAGCCGGTCCGCATCGTTGACCACGCTGCGCTGCGTCCGCGAGGCCTGGAACAGCTGACGCCCCGCCTCCGACAGGCTGCGCGCCGGCCGGCACACGCGCACCACCGCTTCGAGCTGCAGGCGGTCGAAGAGATCGAGCGCGGCGAACTTCTCTTCGCCGAGCAGTGCTTCCAGGTCGACCTCGTCGTCCGTCGCCACTGAAGCGCCCGTGCCTTCGTGCTTCCACAGCCAGCGCAGCCGCGCGATCTCCGCCTCGACCAGCGCGACGGCGATGCGCCCGCCATCGGCCAGCGTGGCAAGCCGCGTCACGCTGGCCGACAGGTCGCGGAAGTTGCCGCGCCAGATTGCCTCGCTGCTCTGCGCAAAGCGCAGGTAGGCCGTGCGCGCCTCGGCGTTGAAGCGCACCACGCGGTGGTTCTCGGCCGCGTGCAGGGCCAGCAGGTGGTCGAGGTTGGGCTCGATGTCCTCGGGCCGCTGCGCGAGGCCGGGCAGGTCGTAGGTCCAGAGGTTGATGCGCGCGAACAGGTCTTCGCGAAAGCGCCCCTGCGCCACGTCGCGGCGCAGGTCGCGGTGGGTGCCGGCGATGAGCTGGAAGTCGCTCTCCACTTCCTTGTCGGCGCCCACGGGGAAGAAGCGCTTTTCCTCGATGGCCTTGAGCAGCATCGCCTGTTCGTCGAAGCCGAGCTCGCCGATCTCGTCGAGGAACAGCGCGCCCTGGTGCGCGGTGCGCAGCAGCCCCGCGCGGTCGCTCGCTGCGCCGGTGAACGAACCCTTCTTGTGCCCGAACAGCGTGGAGGCCGCGCCGTCGCCGCGCAGCGTGGCGCAGTTCACTTCGACGAACGGCCCCGTCACCTGGTGGCGCGCCTGTTTCAGCTCGAACATGCGCCGCGCCAGGAACGACTTGCCCGCGCCCGTCGGCCCCACGAGCAGGATCGGCGCGCGCGAGCGCACGGCCACGCGCTCGATCTCGTCGATGAGCGCGTTGAAGCGCGCGTTGCGCGTGGCGATGCCGCTCTTCAAAAAGGCGACCGCGTCGCGCTGGTCGGCGTCGAAGCGGCGCGCGATCGGGTCGTAGCGCGACAGGTCGAGGTCGATCAGCGCGACCTTGCCGGCGTCGCCCTGGCGCTGCTTGCGCGGCGGCGAGGTCTGGGCCAGCACGCCCGGCACCACGCGCGATTCGGACAGCAGGAACATGCAGATCTGCGCCACGTGCGTGCCCGTGGTGATGTGCGTCCAGTACTGCTCGCGCTCGGGCTGGAAGGGGTAGGCGCGCGCCCAGTCGTACAGGCGCGTGTAGACCTCGCCGAAGTCCCACGGGTCTTCGAGGTCGAAGGGCACGAGGTTGACGAGTGTCTCGGGCGACACGGCGGCGATGTCGGCCTTCACCAGCTCGGCCAGCGCCGTGTGCTTGCGCGTGTGCAGCAGCTCGATGCGCGCCACCACCATGTCGTCGTGCTGCGCGAGCGAGACCGTGGGGCGCCACTTGTTCCAGCGGCCCGCGCCCTGGCCGGCATCGAGCTGGGTGCCGAGGAAACCGATGACGACGATGGGCTTCATGGATAAAAGACTAGCTGAAATTCTAGAAATTATCCGAATGCTAGCAAGGGATGGGCGCCGTGTGACACCGGATGAAGAAGAAATTTCCCTTTCTGGTCAATGACTTGCATCACCGTCACCGTGTTTCCAGGCGCCGTGCGCGCAAGTTGGCACGCTCACTGCAATAGAGAGTCTGTCCGGATGCAGTTCATCCGCTCCCAGGTGCCGCATGAAAGCGGCCCGGTGCCGCAGGCCAGACCTGTTCTTGGGTCCGCGGTATGCCGCTGTTGAACTGTGCTGGTCACTGGACTTGTTCCAGTCTGCTCATGGTGGAGCACCGTGCTAACCACGCGGCGTGGCGGGTTCGATTCCCGCAAACAACCTTCGGCGGTGTTCGCACCGCCGCTTTGATGGGGGCGAAAGCCCCACCGCCCCGGCACACCGGAGCGAGGCGCAGGGCAGGGCCCGGCCGAGCGACACCGTGCCAGTGCAGGCGGCTTGCGCATCGCGCGTTCTGCAAGGAACCGCATGCAGCCATCGACGCAGAAGGAGGCGATGGCGCAGCCACCGCACCGACCCGTCGACCGCTGCGCTGCTGACCTCGCAAGCCACGGTGCCCGCCGCCTGTCCTTCGTGGGCCCCGACACGAAACGTAGACGAACAACGAACGACAACCGCAACGAAGAAGAAGAGAGAGGAAGAAAAAATGCTGGGATTCACCCAATTCACCGTGAAGAAGAACGAACGCGTGCTGCTGCTGCGCAACGGCGACTTCGAGGGCCTGTATGCCGCTGGCAAGCACCGCGTGTTCACGGGCTTCGACACCGTGCAGCTCGAGCGCTTCTCGCTGGCCGAGCCGGCCTTCGACCACGAGCTGGCCGACTACTTCCTGGCGCGCGAGCCGCAGCTGGTGCAGCGCGAGTTCGTGCAGGTGTCGCTGGGCGAGACCGAGGTCGGCCTGCGCCATGAAGACGGCGTGCTGGTGCAGGTGCTGCCGCCCGCCACCCGCAAGCTCTACTGGCGCGGCCTGCGCGAGCAGCGCGTCGACGTGATCGACGTGGCCGCCGATGCACGCCTGCCGGCCGAGCTGCTGGCCAAGCTGCAGAGCGTGGCGCTGCGTCCGCGTGCGGTGCAGGGGCTCGAAGGCGTGCTGCTGGTGCAGGTGCCCGAGTTCCACGCCGGCGTGCTGACCCTCGAAGGCCAGATGCAGGCGCTGCTGCCGCCGGGCAACCACGGCTTCTGGCGCTTCAACCGGCAGGTGGCCGTGACCAGCGTGGACCTGCGCTCGCAGATCGCCGAAGTGAGCGGCCAGGAAATCCTGACCCGCGACAAGGTGGGGCTGCGGCTGAACCTGTCGGCGGTGTGGCGTTTCGCCGATGTGCGGCAGGCCCTGGCGCAGATGCCCAAGCCGGCCGAGCATGTGTACCGCGAGCTGCAGTTCGGTCTGCGCGCGGCGGTGGGCGAGCAGACGCTCGACGCCCTGCTGGAGAACAAGTCGGCCATCGACCAGACGGTGCTGGCGCAGGTGCGCGAGCGGCTGGAAGGTTCGGGCCTGGTGCTGGAGAGCGTGGGCGTGAAGGACATCATCCTGCCAGGCGAGATGAAGACCATCCTCGCGCAGGTGGTGGAGGCCGAGAAGTCGGCCCAGGCCAACGTGATCCGCCGCCGCGAGGAAACCGCGGCCACGCGCTCGCTGCTGAACACCGCCAAGGTGATGGAGGGCAACCCCGTCGCCTTGCGCATGAAGGAACTCGAGACGCTGGAACGCGTGGCCGAGCGCATCGACAAGATCTCGGTGGTCGGCGGCCTGGACCAGGTGCTCAACGGGCTCGTGACGCTGCGGCCGAACGGGTCCTGAGCGGTAGAGAAAAGAAAGAGACACGGGCACGCAGGCACAGAAGGGAGCGCCACTGCCAAAAATGTTTGAAATTGCCGGCAGCCTGGGTAAGACCAGGTACGGCGGGCAAGTCGGTCGACGAGCAAGGTTGAGGATGCAGGTGCTGGCTCCGATGACGGGTCTGTCACTGGCGCGCGTTTCCAATCGTCGACTGGGCCATTGGACTCAAACACCATGGTCGCCGTATTGATGCGGGTTCGAATCCCGCCGTGTCCACCAACGAGTGTGAAGAATAGACAGAGATAGAGAGGAAAGAAAAATGACGAACTACAAACTGCATGAAGTCGCCAACGGCGTTCCCGTGAAGATGTGGACGAACGGCGTGCCCGTGGAAGACGAGGCGCAAAAGCAGCTCGAGAACGCCGCGCGCCTGCCCATCGTGTTCAAGCACATCGCGGCCATGCCCGACGTGCACTACGGCATCGGTGCGACCGTGGGGTCGGTGATCCCGACCTTCAAGGCCATCATCCCCGCCGCCGTCGGCGTGGACATCGGCTGCGGAATGATGGCCTGCAAGACCACGCTCAACGCACGCGACCTGCCCGACAACCTGGGCCCGCTGCGTTCGGCGATCGAGAAGGCCGTGCCGCACGGAAGCAACCCCAAGCGCATGGGCCGCGACAAGGGTTCGTGGGAAACGCCGCCCGATGAAACCGACGCCGCCTGGGCCAAGCTGGTGGACGAGTTCGAGCTGATCTGCGAGGACCATCCACGCATCAGGAACACGAACAACCACAAGCACCTGGGAACGCTGGGTACCGGCAACCACTTCATCGAGGTGTGCCTCGACGAAGCGGGCGCCGTGTGGTTCATGCTGCACTCGGGTTCGCGTGGCGTGGGCAATGCCATCGGCACGCACTTCATCGAACTCGCGAAGAAGGACGCGCAGCTGCACCAGCGCAACCTGCCCGACCAGGACCTGGCGTACTTCGAGGAAGGCGCCCAGTACTTCGGCGACTACGTGCGCGCAGTGGGCTGGGCCCAGAAGTTCGCACGGGCGAACCGCGAAGTGATGATGCAGCGCGTGGTCGCGGCCGCGCGCAAGGTCATCACCAAGCCCTTCGAGGCGCACGTGGAAGCGGTGAACTGCCACCACAACTACGTGAGCCGCGAGACGCACTTCGGGCAGGACGTGCTCGTGACCCGCAAGGGCGCGGTGAGCGCGAAGCTCGGCGAGCTGGGGATCATCCCCGGCAGCATGGGCGCCAAGAGCTACATCGTGCGCGGCAAGGGCAACCCCGAGAGCTTCATGAGCTGCAGCCACGGCGCGGGCCGGAAGATGAGCCGGACGAAAGCCAAGAAGCTCTTCACCGTCGCCGACCAGATCGCCGCGACCGAAGGCGTCGAATGCCGCAAGGACGCCGACGTGATCGACGAAATTCCGATGGCCTACAAGGACATCGACGCGGTGATGGAGGCGCAGAAGGACCTGGTGGAGGTGGTTTACACGCTCAAGCAGGTGGTGTGTGTGAAGGGCTGACCGTGGGCATCGAGTACCGCATCAAGGTCGCATTGCCGTCGCGCGAAGTCGCGCAAGGCATCTGCAGGAAGGCAGGCATCGGCGGCCATCTGAACGTCGAGGGCGAGCGCGCGGATTTCTATCCGGCGCCGCCGTCGACGCCTTCGGAATGGGCGCAGGCCGTGGTCAGCATCGAGGCGGATGGCTTTGTGGTCTGCCTGCTTGCGAATACCGACTTTGCGCGACAGGTGTTGGGCAGCATCGTTCAACTTGCTGCGGGCGAAGGTATCGTGACAGTGGAAGAGCTATAGGAGGGGATCGGAAGACCGACCTGCCTTCGTAGCGACGTATTGCGGAGGTTCAAAGAAAAATGAAGAGCAACAAGCAACGGCGTGCCGAAATCAAGGCGCACCGCCTCGAACGCGCCGCGCGCGCCGTGGCATTGCAACAGCGCCAGGCCGATGCAAGGCTGCTGCGCGCCGAAGGCATGGTCGCTGCCGACACGGCCTTGCTGGCCGCGCACAACAACACCTACGGCCCGCTGCCGACCTTCTACGTCGACAAGGCGTTCACCTGCCGCGATTGCGGTGCGCAAGAGGTGTGGACGGCCAAGCAGCAGAAGTGGTGGTACGAGGTGGCGCTCGGCAGCATCCACAGCACGGCGGTGCGCTGTCGCGCATGCCGGCTCGGAACGCCGCGAACAAGAACAACGACAAACGACTGAACAAGAAAGAAAGACGTGTCCCGATGACGGAAGCACAAGAAGAACAACGAGCACTCGATGCCGTCGAACTCGACGGCTCCCAAGGCGAAGGCGGCGGCCAGATCCTGCGCACCGGCCTCGCGCTGTCGATGGTCACGGGCCGGCCGCTGGCCATCGCGAAGATCCGCGCGGGCCGGGCCAAGCCGGGCCTGATGCGCCAGCACCTGGCGTGCGTGCACGCGGCCGCGGAGATCAGCGGCGCGCAGGTCGAGGGTGCCGAGCTGGGCTCGCAGTCGCTGCGCTTCGTGCCGGGGCCGGTGCGCGCGGGCGACTACCGTTTTGCGATCGCCGGTGCGGGCAGCTGCATGCTGGTGCTGCAGACGGTGCTGCCGCCGCTGCTGCTGCAACCCGCGGGCCAGGTGAGCCGGCTGCGGCTGAGCGGTGGCACGCACAACCCGATGGCGCCGCCGTTCCACTTTCTGGAGCGTGCGTTCGCGCCGTTGGTGCGTCGCCTCGGCGGCGACCTGCAGCTCGTGCTGCGCCGCTGCGGCTTCTATCCGGCCGGTGGCGGCGAGGTGGACGCGACGATCGTGCCGGCGGCGGAAGGCGCGCGGCTGCAGGCCTTCGACCTGCTGTCACGCGGCAACCTGCTGGCGGGCCATGCCGAGTGCCTGGCGCCCGGCCTGCCGCGCCATGTGGCGGCGCGCGAACTCGAAACGGTGGGTGCGGCGATGGGCTGGTCGGTGGAAGCCGAGCAGCTGCGCACGGTGCCGACGCGCCAGAACGAAGGTCCTGGCAATGCGCTGCTGGTGACGCTGACCTACGCCCACCTCACCGAGGTGTTCACGGCCTTCGGCGAGAAGACGCTGAGCGCGGAGCAGGTGGCGCACGGCCTCGTGAAGGAGGTGCGCGCGTTCCAGAAGCACGAGGACGCGGCCGTGGGGCCGCACCTGGCCGATCAGCTCGCGCTGCTGCTGGCGCTGGCGGTGTTCCGGCAACCGGGGCAGTCGGGCGCGTTCACCTGCAGCGAAGTGACGCCGCACACGCGCACGAACTGCGCGGTGATCGAGCGCTTCCTGCCGGTGCGCTTCACGATCACCGAGGCTGCAGGCCCGCGCGCGGCGCGGGTGCAGGTGGCGTCGTGATTACAGGCCGGCCTGGCGCGTGAAGCTCACGGCCGGCTTCTTGTAGGCGGCGGGCACTTCGTCGCGGTAGAAGGCGCGGCGGTCCAGGCTTTGCAGCGGGTTGTGGGCAGCGGCCACGGCCTGGTCGCGCACGGCCTGGCGGTCGAGCGTGGAGGTCACGGCGACGGTGCCTTCGGCGGCAGCGTCGGAGTATTCGTTGCCGTTGCGCGCGGCGGCGACGGCTTGGGTGCGCACGTCGGCACGGCTGGCGGCCGAGGTGATGGCGTGCACGCCTTCATACGTTTCGGCGTGGGCTGCACCGACAGTGCCCAGCAGGGCGAAGGCGGCGGCGGAAATGGCGAGGAGTTGCTTGCTGTTCATGATGAGATTTCCCTTGAGTCTGTGGGCGGCGGACAGTCGTCGTTGCCACAAGCTGCAGTGTGAAACCGCATCACGGAAGGCGCTGTGCGTTTGCGCACCGAATCCGGCAGGTGGTGCTCAGGCCGCTTTCCCGGCGCGTGAATACATCACGGCCAGTGGTTCGGAGCGCCCGCGCACGTTCAGCGTGTCGACCGGCCCCAGCGTTGCTTCGGCGCCGGCCTGCTGCGCCGCGAACTGTGAGACCACGAGCCGCGCGGAGGCGGTCTTGGAATGGTCCTGCAGGCGGCTCGCGGTGTTGACCACTTCGCCGATGGCGGTGAAGGTGGTGGTCTCGAGGTAGCCGACCTCGCCGACGGCCGCGCGCCCGGCGTGCAGGCCCATGCCGAAGTCCAGGTGCTGGCCGAACTGGGCCTGGAAGTCGACGTTCCAGGCGTCCATGCGTTCGCCGATGAGTTGGGTGGCGTGCAGGGCCTGCCGGCAGGCGGTGGGCAGGTCGCTCTCGAGGCCGAAGATGGCCATCACGCTGTCGCCGATGAACTGGTTGGGCACACCGCCGCTCTCGCGCACGGCGGCGCCCACGATGGCGAAGTAGCGGTCGAGCACGTAGGCCAGGTCGAAGGGCCACTGCCGCTCCGACAGGCCCGACCAGCGCCGCAGGTCGACGAACAGGATCGCCACGTCGCGCTCGTGCCCGAAGCGGCCGACCGGCGCGGGCCGGCCTTCGCGCGGCAGCGGCGCGAACAGCGGCGTCACCTCGATGCTGCCGCGCGGGCGAAGCTGGCAGGCCAGCCGCACGTCGTGCGGGGCGCGCACGCGTTCGAGCGTGCGCTGCTCGTCGCGGCCCGGCATGCCGATGTGTTCGGGCGCACCGCTCACGCGCACACGGCAGGTGGAGCAGCGCGCCCGCCCGCCGCAGATCGACACATGCGCGATGCCGTGCGAGCGGCTGGCTTCGAGCACGCTCCAGCCGGGCGGCACGTGCACGGTGCGGTCAGGGTAG
>NZ_BCUS01000097.1 GCF_001591345.1 Variovorax boronicumulans NBRC 103145
CGCTGGTGGCGGTGCTGGCGCTGGCGACCGGCGCCGCCGTCGCGCAGACCGGCCTCATTGCTTTCGTCGGCCTGGCCGCGCCGCACCTGGTGCGCTCGGTGGTCAAGACCACGCATGCGCGGTTGATCGTGCTGTCGGCGTTGATGGGCGGGCTGCTGCTGATGGCGGCCGACCTGCTGGCGCGCTGGCTGATCGCGCCGCAGGAGCTGCCCGTGGGCGTGCTCACGGCCGTGCTCGGCGGCAGCTACCTGCTGTGGCTGATGCACCGGCGCGGCGCGAAGGGAGGCGGCCTATGAGCCGCACGCCATCCGCCGCGCTCGAAGCGCATGGCCTCAGCGCCACGCTCGGGTCGGTCGAGGTGCTGCACAGCATCGACCTGTCGCTGGCAGCCGGCCGCTGGACCAGCATCGTCGGGCCGAACGGTGCCGGCAAGTCGACGTTGTTGAAAGCGCTGGCAGGTCTGCTCGCACATCGCGGCGAAGTGCGGCTCTTCGGCGAGGCGCAAGCCGCCGTGCCGGCCCGCGTGCGCGCGCGGCGCCTGTCCTGGCTGGGCCAGAGCGGCACGGGCGAGGGCAGTGCCGACGATTTGATGGTCTACGACGTCGCCATGCTGGGGCGCCTGCCGCACCAGCGCTGGCTGGCTGCGCCCAGCGAAGCCGATCGCGATGCCGTGGAGCGCGCATTGCGCAGCACCCAGGCCTGGGACTGGCGCGACCGTCCGCTGGGGCAGCTGTCGGGCGGCGAGCGCCAGCGCGTGCTGCTGGCGCGTGCGCTGGCGGTCGAGGCCGAGCTGCTGCTGATGGACGAGCCGCTGGCCAACCTCGATCCGCCGCATCAGGCGGACTGGATGCAGACGGCGCGCGAACTGGTCGCGCAAGGCCGCACCGTGGTCAGCGTGTTGCACGAGCTGCCGATGGCGCTGGCTGCGGACGAACTGGTGGTGATGAATCGGGGGAGGGTGACGCATCACGGTGCCTGTTCCGACCCTGAGACTCACCAGGCGCTGGAGCAGGTGTTCGACCATCGCATTCGCGTGCATCGCGTGGCGGACCAGTGGATCGCATTGCCGCTATGAAGCTTCGCGCATCAAGTCATTCGGGGCGCGCTCCCGCCGACGGGGCACCTTGCTCCGCGAATGTCCCCCGGCCTGCGGCCTCCTCCTTGATTTCGCTGCGCAAGGCGCCCCATCGACGTGAGCGTGGGGCAGTGCAGCTGTTGATCGACCAGCACACGCCCTGAACGACAGCGCCAAGAACACAAGAAATCGGAAAACCTCATGCAAATAGAAACCCCTCCCAGCGAAAAGCCCTACGAAAAGCCCGAAGGTGAACGCCGCGGCATCGTCATCGTCAACACCGGCGACGGCAAGGGCAAGAGCACCGCAGCATTCGGCCTCGCGTTGCGCGCACACGGCCGCGGCAAGGCCGTGAAGATCTACCAGTTCATGAAGGTGCCGTCGGCGCGCTTCGGCGAGCACCGCATGTTCGAGCAGATCGGCATTCCCATCGAAGGTCTGGGCGACGGCTTCAGCTGGAAGAGCCAGGACCTCGAGCGATCGGGCCAGCTCGCGCGCGACGGTTGGGAAAAGGCCAAGGCCGCGATCCTGTCGGGCGACTTCTTCCTCGTGGTGCTCGACGAGATCACCTACCCGCTGATCTACGGCTGGTTGCCGCTCGAAGGCGTGCTCGAAACCCTGCGCGCTCGCCCGAAGCACGTGCACGTCGCGCTCACCGGCCGCCGTTGCCCGCCCGAGATCATCGAGCTGGCCGACACCGTCACCGAGATGCAGATGGTCAAGCACGCGTTCAAGGCCGGCATCCCGGCGCAGCGCGGCATCGAAGACTGACCCCGATGACGGTGCATGCGTTCGCGGCCGACGAGGCGAAGGCGGTGTACCGCGCCATCCACGAGCGGCGCGACATGCGCCACTTTGCGGGCGGCGAGGTGGCGCCCGAGGTGCTGCGCCGCCTGCTCGACGCCGCGCACCACGCGCCCAGCGTCGGCTTCATGCAGCCGTGGCGCTTCATCCGCGTGCGCGGCGAAGGGCTGCGCCGGCAGTTGCATGAGGTGGTCGAGCGCGAACGTGTGCTCACCGCCCGCGCGCTCGGCCAGCGTGAAGACGAGTTCATGCGCCTCAAGGTGCAGGGCGTGCTCGACGCGGCCGAGCTGCTGGTGGTGACGCTGGCCGACGGCCGCGAGCAGCATGTGTTCGGGCGCCGCACCTTGCCGCAGATGGACCTGGCCTCGGCCTCCTGCGCGATCCAGAACCTCTGGCTCGCCGCGCGCGCCGAGGGGTTGGGCATGGGCTGGGTGTCGCTGTTCGACCCCGCCGAGCTGGGCGTGCTGCTCGGCCTGCCCGAAGGCGCCGAGCCGATCGCCCTGCTGTGCCTGGGCCCGGTGCATGCGTTCTACGAAGAGCCGATGCTGCAGCGCGAACGCTGGGCCCGGCGCGCGCCGCTGGCCTCGCTGGTGTTCGACGAAAGCTGGGGCCGGCCGTCGGACCTGTTCGATCCTTCTTCCACTTCATCTTCTTGCGTGGAGCCCACCTGATGCTGGCCTTCGACACCGTTCTCTCCGAGCTCGCGCGGCTGTTCCTCTGGCCCGTGACGCTCGGCGTGCTGCTGTCTTTTGTCTATGCGGTGTACTGCCTCGGCGCCTTCGGCATCGAGTGGTGGCAGCGCCGACGCGACCCGTCGCGCGCGCTGGTGCTGCAGCCTCACGCGCAAGCCAGCCAGGAGCAGATGGAATTGGTCGTGCTCAAGCAGCTCGAAGGCGTGCGCCTGTGCAGCCGCGTGGCGCCGATGCTGGGGCTGATCGCGACCATGATCCCCATGGGCCCGGCGCTCGTGGCCGTGGCCTCGGGCGAATCGCAGGGCGTGGCGCAGAGCCTGGCGCCCGCGTTCGCGGCCGTGATCGTGGCGCTGGCCTCGGCCTCGATCACCTTCGTGGTCTACACGGTGCGCCGCCGCTGGCTCATGCGCGAGCTGGTGACGCTGCTCGACGCGCGGGACCGGCTGTCATGAGCCGGCGCCAGTTCTCCATCCTGAGCAGCCTGGACAGCGACGACGACGACCCCGTGCTCTCGACCATCAACCTGATCGACGTCTTCATGGTCGTCATCGGCATGCTGATGATCGCGGTCATCAACAACCCGGTGAACCCGTTCTCGCAGGACAAGGTGACGGTCATCCGCCACGAGGGCCAGCCCGACATGGAGATCATCACGCGCGAAGGCCGGAAGGTCACGCGCTTCAAGGCCAGCGGCGCAACGGGGCAGGGCGACGGCGAAAAGGCCGGCACCGCCTGGCGCCTGAAGGACGGCACGATGATCTACGTGCCGGCGGATGCGGTGCCGGCGTCGGGCGGGAAGTGACGCGGCTTTTCGTCTTCTGGCTCGGGTTCCTGTGCCTGATGGCGCAGCCTGCGGTGGCGGCCGAGTCGCGTGTCGTGGTGTTGAGCACGGCGCTGGTGTCGCCTGCGCGTGTGGTGCGGCTGCAGGCGGCAGCGCGCGAGGCCGGCGTGCCGCTGCAGGTGGTGTCGGCTGCGCAGGACACGCCCGAGGCACTGGCCGCCGCGCTCGACGGCGCGCGCCTGCTGGTCGTCGATGCGCCGCACCTCAGCGTCGCCCAGTCGGCGGCGGCGCGCTTCGGCGACGTCATCGAGCGAACCTCCGTTCCCTATGTGCAGATCGGTGAATTCGCCCTCGTGGCGAAAGGCCAGAAGCCTCCCGAGGTGCCACCGCTCGCGGCCGAGCGCGGCGTCGATGCGGCCTGGGCGCAGCGCCTGCGCGCCTACTGGCGTTTTCCGGGCGAAGCGAACCTGAAGGCCTCGGTGCAGGCGATGGCACGCGTCGGCGATGCCGCCGGGCTGCCCGATCCCGTGCCGCTGCCGCTCGCGGGCTTCTATCACCCCGATTGGCCGCGCGTCGAAAGCAGCATCGCTGCGGTCGAGGCACTGCCGAGCGGGCAAGGCACCGTCGCCATCGCCGTCAACAGTGCCACGCTCACCAGCGACGACACCGCCTGGCTCGACCGGCTGATCGGCACGCTTGCGCAACGCGGCCTGCGCGCCTATGCCTTCTACGGCCCACGCCAGCAGAAGGATCTGTTCTTCCGCATGACGCACGCCGGCGAGGGCGAGCGCGAGCGTCGTGTGGCCGACCTCCTCGTCAACGCCGCGCTGGTGTTCAGCCCGAACGAACGAAAGGCCGAACTCGAACGCATCGGCGTGCCCGTGCTGCAGACGCTCCCCTCGCTGGCCCTGGATGCGGCGCAATGGACGCGCAGCAAGGACGGCCTCGCGCAGACCGACATCGCGGCCTACTACAGCCCGAGCGAACTCGCGGGCATGACCGACCCGATGCTCGTCACCGCACGCGACGCCGCCACCGGCAGCCTGCAGCCGCTGCCCGCACAGATCGACGCCGTGGCCGACAAGGCCGCCGCGCTGCTGCGCCTGCGGCGCACGCCCGCCGCCGAGCGCCGTGTGGCGATGCTGGTCTACAACTACCCGCCGGGCGAGGCGAACTTCGGCGCGTCGTTCCTCAACGTGCCGCGCAGCGTCGACCGGATGCTGTCCGCGATGCAGGCGGCCGGCTACCGCACCGAGGCGCCGGGCGCGGACAAGGTCATTGCACAGGTGCAGGCCACGATGAAGGCCTACTACCCGACCGCGCAAGGCGGCGATGCGTTGCAGCCGTTGCTCGACCAGGGCCTGGCCGACACGCTGCCGCTGTCGAAGTACCTCGCGTGGTTCCGCGCGCTGCCCACCGACACGCAACGCCGCATCGAGGCCTACTGGGGCCCGCCCGAGGCCTCGACGATGCTGCGGCCCGTGGCCGGCGCACCGGCCTTCGTGGTGCCGCGCGTGCAGTTCGGCCAGGTGGTCGTGCTGCGCCAGCCGCCGCGCTTCGAGCCCGGCACGCAAGTGGCCGGCAAGGCGCAGCAGGTGTACCACCGCGCGGCCGTGCCGCTGAGCCACGGCTACCTCGCCACCTACCTGTGGCTGCGCAGCCGCTTCGGCGCCGACGCGTTGGTGCACGTGGGCACGCACGGCACGGTCGAGTGGTCGGCGGGCAAGGAGCGTGGGCTCTCGGTGCAGGACGATCCGCTGCTCGCGCTGGGCGACGTGCCCAACGTCTACCCGTACATCATGGACAACCTTGGCGAGGCGACCACCGCCAAGCGCCGCGGCCGCGCGACCATGGTGAGCCACTCGACGCCCATGTTCACGCCCGCGGGTTTCCGCCCTGGCGTGCGGGACATGCACGAGCGCCTGCACGACTGGGAAACGCTGTCGCCCGGCGCGGTGAAGACCGCGCTGGAGCGGCGCCTCACCACCGACTTCGTCGCGCAGCACTACGACCGCGACCTGCAATGGACGCCCGCGCGCATCCGCGCCGATTTCGCGGGCTTCATCGCCGTGCTGCACCCGTACCTCGACGAGCTGGCGCAGACAGCGCAGCCGCTGGGCCTGGCGACCTTCGGTGAGGCGCCTGATGCGCAGCGGCGGCGCCAGACGATCCTGCAGATCCTCGGCAAACCCGTGGCGCAGGCGATGGGCGAAGACCTCGACGAGATGTTCCTCACGGATGCGCAGGGCATCGCGGCCTCGAAGCCGGCGCGCTGGCTGGAGGCCGTGCTGGCGGGCAACGACACCGTTACCGATGCTGAACCCTTGCGTTCGCTCGCCGCACGGGCCCGCGCGCTCGACGCCGTGCTGGCCCATAACGAGGAAATCGAAGGCCTGCTCACCGCGCTCGATGGCCGCTACCTGAAATCGCGCTACGGTGGCGACCCGGTGCGCGACCCCGACAGCCTGCCGACCGGGCGCAACCTCTACGGCTTCGACCCCAGCCGCGTGCCCACGCGCGCGGCCTGGGACACCGGCGTCGCCGCGATGGACGACTGGATCGCCGCGCACGCCCGCACCCACGGCGGCCGTGCGCCGCAGAAGATCGCCTTCACGCTCTGGGCCGGCGAGGCCTCGCGCCACCAGGGCGTGACCGAGAGCCAGGCCTTCCACGCGCTCGGCGTGAAGCCGCGCTGGGACGAGGCCGGGCGCATGGTCGGCATCGAGGTCGTGCCGGCCGCGGTACTGAAGCGGCCGCGCATGGACGTGCTGATCAGCGTCACCGGTTCGTACCGCGACCAGTTCCCGCACGTGATGCGCTGGCTCGACGAGGCCGTGCAGCAGGTGGCCGCGCTCGACGAGCCCGGCAACGCCGTCGCGCAGCACAGCGAGGCGATGGCGCGCACGCTGCGCGCCGGGGGCGCGACGGCGACCGAGGCGCGGCGCTGGTCGACCGCGCGCGTGTTCTCGAACGAGCAGGGCAGCTACGGCGCCGGGCTCGAGGAAGCGGTGCTCGCCACCGAGCTCTGGAAGGGCCAGCAGCGCGGCGGCGGCGACGCGCGGATGGCCGGGCTCTACATGGACCGCATGGGCCATGCCTACGGGCGCGGCCTCGATGGCGCCACGTGCCCGGGCGCCTTCGCGGGCAACCTCGCGCAGGTCGATGCGGCGCTGATGGCGCGCACCTCCAATCTCTACGGCGTGCTGACCAACGACGACCCGTTCCAGTACCTGGGCGGCATCGCCTTGGCCGTGCGCCACCTCACGGGCAAGGACCCGGCGCTGTACGTGCAGAACCTGCGCGACGGCGCGGCCGTGCGCACCGACACCGCCGCCGGCGCCATCGCGCGCGAGATGCAGACGCGCTACCTGCACCCGCAATGGATCGAGGCGCAGAAGGCCGAGGGCTACAGCGGCGCGCTGCAGGTGCTCAAGACCGCGCAGTTCCTCTGGGGCTGGCAGGCGACCGCGCCCGCGGCCGTGCGCGCGGACCACTGGCAGTCGCTGCACGAGGTGTATGTGCGCGACACCTACAAGCTCGGCACGCGGCAGTGGCTAGAGCGCGAGAACCGCGCCGCCTTCGCGCAGACGCTGGAACGCATGCTCGATGCCGTGCGGCTGAACTACTGGAAGCCCGATGCCGCGACGCGGCGCGAGCTGGCGCAGGCCTACACGCAGGCGGTGCGCGCCACGGGGCTGCGGGAGCGCAACGAGGCGGTGCAGCGGTTTGTGCAGGCTGCGTTGGTGGCGTCGCCTGTCACTGCTTCTGCACCGGTCGTCGTCGCGTCCCCCATCGCGCCCGTCGAAGCGACCCAGCCCGCACCAGAGTCGCCCGCCGCACCGGACTTCGCGCAACCGGTGGCCGGCCTGCAGCTGAAGCCCATCGCCGACACCCCATCGCCCCCGCCGCCGTCCGCCGTGCTGCCGCGCCTGCTCGCCGCATTCGGCGCCGCCTTGCTGCTGGCCATCGGCGCGCTGGTGCAATGGCGGCGCGGCCGGGCCGTGCCCGCCGCCTGATTCACGAGAATGCCTGCCATGCCCGCGCTCGATCCCTTCACCGTCTTCGCCCTCGCACTGGTCGCCGCCTTGTGGCTGGCGCTGGCCATCGACCGCTGGCTGGGCGAGCCGCCCGCCGCGCTGCATCCGGTTGTGTGGATGGGCCGCTACCTGGACTGGATCGGCAGCCGCCTCGCGCCGCGCGCCGCCGACGCCAGGCCGCGCGACCTGCCGGGCTTCGCGATGGGCGCGCTCGGCTGGTGCGTGGGCGCGATGGCCGCGTTCGCCGTCGCATCGGCGGTGCAGAGCCTGGCGATGCAATGGCTGCCAGTCTGGGCCATGGCCGTGGTGCTTGGGCTCGCGTTCAAGCCGCTCTTTGCGTGGCGCATGCTGCGCGACGAGGTGCTGGCGGTCGAAGCCGCGCTGGGCGAATCGCTCGACGCCGGCCGCGCCCGGCTAGCGCGCCTCGTGAGCCGCGATGTCTCGGTGCTGAGCGAGCGCGAGGTGCGCGAGAGCGCCATCGAGTCGCTGGCCGAGAACCTCAACGACTCGCTGGTGGCGCCCGTGTTCTGGTTCGTGCTGTTCGGCCTGCCGGGGGCGGCGCTCTACCGCTTCGCCAACACCGCCGATGCCATGTGGGGCTACCGCGGCGAACGCGGCGGGCGCGACTGGACCTGGTTCGGCAAGTGGGCCGCGCGCGCCGACGACGTGCTTTCGTGGCTACCCGCGCGCCTGACCGTGCTGCTGCTGGCGCTCGCGGCCGGCCGCTGGCCGCGCGGCGTGGCCCGCGAGGCGCGCCGCACACCATCGCCCAACAGCGGCTGGCCGATGGGTGCGATGGCGCTGCTGCTGGGTGTGCGGCTTGCGAAGCCGGGGGTCTACGCGCTGAACGGGGAAGGGCGCGCCGCCACGTCGGCCGACACCGCGCGCACCGCGCAGCTCGGTGAACGGGCGGCGCGGGGGCTGGCGGTGATCGCTTCGCTCGCGATGCTGTCGCCGTTGCTGGCGAGGTGGGCATGACGAATCAATCCATGGTGCATGGCGGTCCCGACGAAACGGGTGCCGCGCCGCACGACTTCTCGACCAACGGCAACGCGGTCGGCTCGTGCCCCGCGGTGCTGGCTGCGCTGCGCGAAGCGGACGCCGCGCACTATCCCGATCCGCGCTACACCGCGCTGCGCGCCGCGCTCGCCGATTTCCATGGCGTGGCCGTGGAGCGCATCGCGATCGCCGCGAGCGCGAGCGAATTCATCCACCGCATCAGCGCGGTCGTGGCACAAGGCGGTGGCGGAGAGGTCTGGCTGCCCGCGCACAGCTACGGCGACTACGAACGTTCGGCCTTGACCTGGGGCCTCGGCGTGCGGCGCGTGCCTGAGGCTTCAGACGGTGCTGCTTTGCGCTGGTGCTGCGAACCGTCGAGCCCATTCGGCCAGTCGCAGCCCGACATCGCGCAGCATGCCGCCAGCGATGCCGTCTGCGTGCTCGACATGGCCTACGAGCCGCTGCGCCTCGAAGGTCAGCCCTCGCACGACGCCGCGCAGCGCGACCGCCTCTGGCAGCTGTGGACACCGAACAAGGCCATGGGCCTCACGGGCATCCGCGCCGCCTACGCCATCGCACCCGCGAACAGCGACGTGGCCGGCCCGCTGCTGGAGCGGCTCGTGCGCCTCGCGCCGTCGTGGCCGCTGGGCACGCACGGCGTCGCGCTGCTCACGACCTGGACCACCGACGAAGCGCAAGGCTGGCTGGCGCGCAGCCTCGACATCCTGCGCGACTGGAAGGCGCGGCAGCGCGCCGTGTGCGAATCGCTGGGCTGGCAGGTGCTGCCCGGCGACGCCAACTTCTTCGGCGCACGGCCCGACACGCCATACCCGCCCCGGGCCGCCGCGCTGCGCGCCGAGGGCATCAAGCTGCGCGACTGCGCCTCCTTCGGCCTGCCGGGGCACCTGCGCCTGGGCGTGTTGCCGCCGGCCAGCCAGCAGGCATTGAAGGCCGCGTGGGCGAGGGCCAGCGCCGCACGACACAGCGGCTGAACGCACCTCGCACCACAATAGGGCCGTCTCAAGAAAAGGAAAACGAACAGGCCCATGCTCTACGCCATCACCACGCTCTTCCTGTGCCAGCTTGCCGGCGAACTGCTCGTGCAGTGGCTGTCGCTGCCGATTCCCGGTCCGCTGATCGGCATGCTGCTGCTGTTCGTCGGCCTGCTGGTGCGCGGCGGCGTGCCGCAGGAGTTGACCGACACCTCGGGCCACCTGCTGCGCAACCTGATGCTGCTGTTCATCCCGGCGGTGACCGGCGTCATGCTGCATTTCGAGCGGGTGGGGCGCGAATGGCTGCCGTTCCTCGCGGCCGGCGTCGTGGGCGGTGCCTTCACCATGGCGGTGACCGCGCTCACGCTGCGCTGGATGATCCGCATCACGGGCAAGGACGCCGAATGAACGCGCCCGCCAAGTTGTCTGAAATCTGGGTCTTCCTGGCCCAGTCGCCGCTGCTGTGGCTGTCGCTCACGCTGCTGGCCTACCTGGGCGCGCTGTGGCTGCATGCGCGCAGCGGGCGCAACCCGATGGTCAATCCGGTGCTGGTGTCGGTGATCGTCATCGTGGGCGTGCTGCTGCTCACGCGCACGCCCTACGACACCTATTTCGAGGGCGCCAAGTTCGTCCACTTCCTGATCGGCCCGGCCACCGTGGCGCTGGCCGTGCCGCTGTACAGCCAGGTCGGCCGGCTGCGGCGTTTGTGGCTGCCGATCGGCGTGGCGCTGCTGGTGGGCTCGGTGGCCGCCATCGTGTCGGCCATCGGCATCGGCTGGGTGCTCGGCGGTTCGCACGAGCTCCTGATGTCGCTCGCGCCCAAGTCGGCCACCATGCCGATCGCGATGGGCGTGGCCGAAAAGATCGGCGGCCTGCCGTCGCTGGCCGCCGTGGCCGCGGCCATCGCCGGCATCTCGGGCGCGATCATGGCCACGGGCTTGCTGAACCTGCTGCGCATCAAGGAACCCGCGGTGCGCGGCTTTGCCGTCGGCATGGCGGCGCACGGCATCGGCACCGCGCGCGCCATCCAGGTGAACGAAACCGCGGGTGCGTTCTCGGCGCTGGCGATGGGGCTGAACGGCATCGCGACCGCGCTGCTGGTGCCACTGATCGTGAAGCTGATGACCGTCTGACATTCATTCATTCCATCCATCGAGGAGCACGACCCATGTCCGAGTACACCGCCGAGATTGTCTGGGAGCGGGGCGACCAGGACTTCCTGGCCAACACCTACAGCCGCCACCACGTGCTGCGCTTCGACGGCGGTGCGCAGGTGCCGGGCTCTTCGTCGCCGCACGTGGTGCCGCTGCCGTACTCCGACGCGTCGGCGGTCGATCCGGAAGAGATGTTCGTGGCCTCGCTGTCCAGCTGCCACATGCTGTGGTTCCTCACCATGGCGGTGAAGCGCAAGTTCGTGGTCGACCGCTATGTCGACGCGGCCACGGGGGTGATGGAGAAGAACGCCGAGGGGAAGATGGCGATGACCGTCGTCACGCTGCGTCCTCAGGTCAGGTTTTCGGGTGAGAACCTGCCCACGCGCGAGCAGATCGAGCACATGCACCATCGGGCGCATGAGGAGTGCTTCATTGCGAATTCGGTGAAATCTGAGGTGCGGTGCGAGCCCGTCTACTGACGCCGGGGTGACCTCCATGTGACTGTGATGGAGGGAAGGGGGCGCAATACTCGACGCGCATCGAACCCCTGAAAGGTCTTCTTCGTGCACATCCAGCCCCTCTTCGCCATCGAGGCGCGCGACGAGCTTCATCGGCTCATGCGCGCCTACCCGCTGGCCACGCTCTTCACGGTCGCGGGCGGGGCGGTCGATGCCAACTTGCTGCCGCTGGAGGTGATCGACCGCGGCCCGCACGGTGTGCTGGCAGGCCACGTGGCCCGCAGCCATTCGCTGTGGACCAGTGAGGCACGCAACGGCTGTGATGTCACGGTCGTGTTCCAGAGCCCGAACGCGTTCATCTCCCCGCGCTGGTACGTCAACGGCCAGCGCAGCGGGCGATTGGCGCCGAGCTGGAACTACATCGCGGTGCAGGTGACGGGGCGGTTGCGGTTCGTCGAAGACGCCGCCTGGCTGCGCACGCATCTCGAAGCGCTGACGCGGTCGCAGGAAGCGGGGCGCGACGAGCCCTGGTCGCTGGCCGATGCATCGCCCGGGTTCGTGGACGACGCGCTGCAGCGGCTGGTCGGGTTCGAGATCGACATCCTCGCGCTGAGCGGCAAGCGCTTTCTCTCGCAGCAGCGCACCGAGGCCGACCGGCGCAGCCTGGTCGAGCACCTGTCCCGAGAGGAATCGCTGCCGGCGCGTGCGCTGGCGGCGCTGATCCAGCCCTGAAAAGACGGGAAAGGGCGCCCCTCAGCGCCGCTGCAACCGCGGATTCTTCGCAAACAACTCCGCCGCCCAGTCCACAAACGCCCGCACCTTCGCGCTCAGGTGCCGGTTCGGCGGGTACACCACGTGGATCGGCAGCGGGTCGCGCTGCCAGTCGGCCAGCACCTCGACGAGTTCGCCGCTTTCCAGCAGCGGCTCGGCGGTGAAGGTGATGCACTGCGACAGGCCGAAGCCCGCGAGCACGGCCGTCATGTGGGCGTTGCTCTCGTTGACCGACACGCGGTAGGGGCCGTTGAGCTCGATGTACTCGTCGCCCTTCTTGAACTCGTGCGGGTACACGCGCCGGGTGGTGCCCGAGAAGTAGCTCACGACGTGGTGGCGCTTCTCGATGTCGTTCGGATGCTGCGGCGCACCATAGCGCTTGATGTAGGCCGGCGAGGCCACGGTGACGAAGTGCAGGGTGCCGATGCGGCGCGCCACCAGCGACTGGTCGCTGAGCTCGCCGGCGCGGATCACGCAGTCGACGTTGTCGCTGATCAGGTCGACGGTGCGGTCGCTCACGCCCAAGTCGACCTGGATGTCGGGGTAGCGGTCGCAGAAGCTGGCCAGGTTGGGCAGGATGATTTGCTGCGCCACCGAGGTGCCCACATCGATGCGCAGCCGCCCCGTGGGGTTGGCCTGCGCATTCGTCATGCTGGCTTCCATGTCGTCGAAGTCGTTCAGCAGCCGCGCGGCGCGCTCGAAGTAGGCGGCGCCGTCGGGCGTGACGGTGACGCGCCGCGTCGTGCGGTTGAGCAGCTTCACGTGCAGGCGCGCTTCCAGCGCCTGGATCTGCTTGGTGACGGTGCCCTTGGGCAGGGCCAGAGAGTCGGCGGCACGGGTGAAGGTGCCGGCTTCGACCACGCGGACAAAGATCCGCATTGCCTGGATTTGATCCATCGAATGCCTGTTCAGGGAGACCGGCGTATGCCGGAAGGAGGCGGATTCTCACACAAGGAATGCGCCCCTACGGTATGCCCGATTGTTCTCCGTTTGGAAACAGAGTAGGGCTGTGTTTCCTGTTTCAACGCGCTTGTAGCGCCTTATATTTCAACCATCGCCCATCCCCCTGAGGTCGCCCATGTCACCCCGTCCATCGTCCCGGTCCGCTGAAGCTGCTGCGCTTGCCGCGGCACAAGGCGTGGAGTCCGATCTGTCGATCGAGCTGCCCGGCCGCGAGCCCGTGGCTGCCCGTGTCTACGGTCAGCGTCCACGGGGCGAGACCGTGCCGCTGGTGCTGCACTTCCATGGCGGCACCTTCATCTGCGGCAACCTCGACAACGGCCGCAACGTGGCCCGGCTGCTGGCCGGTGCGGGTGCGGTGGTGGTCTCGCTCGACTACCCGCTGGCCCCGGCGGCCCCGTTCCCGGAGCCGGTCGAGGTGGGCTATGCGGCGCTCGAATGGCTCTACAAGCAACGCGTGAAGCTCGGCGGCAAGGGCGCCCAGGTGTACCTGGCCGGCGAAGAGGCTGGTGGCAACCTGGCGGCCAGCGTGGCCCTGGTGGCCCGCGACCGCGCCCATCCGCCGCTGGCAGGCCAGATCCTGCTGTCGCCCATGCTCGACCCGTGCGCCGGCACCGCCTCGCTGCGCAAGGCGACCAACGACGCCGCCGAATGCCGCTGGGCCACGGGCTGGGCCAAGTACCTGAGCTGTCCGTCGAACGCCACGCACCCCTATGCGGTGCCCAGCGGATCACTGCGGCTGGCCGCCCTGGCGCCGGCGCTGGTGCTGGTGGGGCCCGACGACGCGATGCGCGACGAGGCCATGACCTTCGCAGGCCGCCTGCGCTCGGCCGGCATCGAGGTCACGAGCAGCGTGCTGACCGGCGCCGACAACTGGCCCAAGGCGCTGTACGACACCGAGGCCGTGGGATGCGCGTCCTGCGAAGCCAGCGTGCAGCAGCACTTCCGCGAGTTCTTCAGCGCCACCACACCGCCTCCGGCGGTCCCTGAGCCCAGCTAGACCCGCGAGGGTCCGCTCCGCCCCCTGAACCAAGCCGCCGCCTCCAACGAGGCGGGTGGCAGGGCTTTCTGTTCTCTGAATTCCGCCTCCTGACGCCGCCGGCGCCGGGATGGCCTGTTGCATCCCGAAAAAGTCATCGAGAAGGACGAACCATCATGTCGAACAAGAACGAACAATCGCTGTCTTCCATCACCCGTAAGGGGCTGTGGCCCGCCGTCACCGGCCTCACCGCGGTGCTGGCCGTGGCCGCCGCGGTGGTGGGCATGTACAGCTTCAAGGCCGAGGCGACCGCCCCGGTCGCCGCGCAACAGGGCACGCCGGTGTCGGTCGCCACCGTGGCGTCGAGCGAGATCAACGCCTGGGACGAGTTCTCGGGCCGCCTCGAAGCCGTGCAGCGCGTCGATGTGCGCTCCCGCGTGGCGGGCGCCGTGCAGGCGGTGCACTTCCGCGAAGGCGCGCTGGTGAAGCAGGGCGACCTGCTCATCACCATCGATCCGGCCCCGTACGCCGCCGAGGTGGAGCGTGCCGAAGCGCAGGTCGCGTCCGCACAAGCCCGCCAGGCCTTCAGCCGCAGCGAGCAGGAACGTGCCCGCCGCCTGTGGGACGAGCAGGCCATCGCGCAGCGTGAACTCGACGAGCGCGTGAACGCCGGCCGCGAAGCCGAAGCCAACCTGCGCGCCGCGCAAGCCTCGCTGCAGACCGCACGCCTGAGCCTGGGCTACACCCAGGTGCGCGCTCCGGTGTCGGGTCGCATCGGCAAGCTCGAAGTGACCGTGGGCAACCTGGTGGCCGCCGGCCCCGGTGCGCCCGTGCTGACCACGCTGGTGTCGGTGAGCCCGATCTACGCGAGCTTCGACGCTGACGAGCAGGTCATCACCCGCGCGCTGAAGGACCTGCCGGCCAACGCCGGCGCCCGCGGCCAGATCGACACGATCCCTGTGCAGATGGGCACCGCAGGCCTCGAAGGCACGCCCTTCACCGGCAAGCTGCAGCTGATCGACAACCAGGTCGACGCCCGCAGCGGCACCGTGCGCGTGCGTGCCTCGTTCGACAACAAGGACGGCGCGCTCATTCCCGGCCAGTTCGCCCGCATCCGCATGGGCCAGGCCCGCAACGACACCGCGCTGCTGGTGAGCGAGCGTGCCATCGGCACCGACCAGAACAAGAAGTTCGTGATGGTCGTGGGCGACGACAACAAGGCCATGTACCGCGAGGTGACGCTGGGCGCGCCCATCAACGGCCTGCGCGTGGTGAGCAAGGGCCTGAAGGCCGGCGATCGCGTGGTGGTGAACGGCCTGCAGCACATCCGCCCGGGTGCGCTGGTGGTGCCGCAGACCGTGACGATGGACGCCAAGCTCGATACGAAGCAACAACAACCGGAACGCGTGGCCGAGGCCGCGAAGTCCTGATTTCGGAGGAGGGCGCCCTGGCGCCCGCCGGAGAACCAACATGAATCTCTCAAAATTCTTCATCGACAGGCCGATCTTTGCCGGCGTGCTGTCGCTACTGATGCTGATCGCGGGCCTGATTGCGCTGCGCGGCCTGCCGATCTCGGAGTACCCCGAAGTCGCGCCGCCTTCGGTGGTGGTGCGCGCAACGTACCCCGGCGCCAACCCGAAGGTGATCGCTGAAACGGTGGCCACGCCGCTCGAAGAGCAGATCAACGGCGTCGAAGGCATGCTCTACATGGGCAGCCAGGCGACGACCGATGGCGTGATGACGCTGACCGTCACCTTCCGCCTGGGCACCGACCCCGACAAGGCCCAGCAGCTCGTGCAGAACCGCGTCTCGCAAGCCGAGCCGCGCCTGCCCGAAGAAGTGCGGCGCCTCGGTATCACGACCGTCAAGAGCGCACCCGACCTGACGATGGTGGTTCACCTCGTCTCGCCGAACAACCGCTACGACATCAACTACCTGCGCAACTACGCGGTGCTGAACGTCAAGGACCCGCTGGCGCGCATCGAAGGCGTGGGCCAGGTGCAGATCTTCGGCGGCGGCGACTACTCGATGCGCGTCTGGCTCGACCCGCAGAAGGTTGCCCAGCGTGGCCTCTCGGCGAGCGACGTGGTGGCTGCCATTCGTGGCCAGAACGTGCAGGCCGCGGCCGGCGTGGTCGGCGCATCGCCGGGCCTGTCGGGCGTGGACATGCAGCTGTCGATCAATGCGCAAGGGCGCCTGCAGAGCGAAGAAGAGTTCGGCGACATCATCGTCAAGAGCGGCACCGACGGCGCCGTCACGCGTCTTCGCGACATCGGCCGCCTCGAAATGGGCGCCGCCGACTACTCGCTGCGTTCGCTGCTGAACAACGACCCGGCCGTCGGCATGGGCGTGTTCCAGGCACCGGGCTCCAATGCGCTCGACATCTCGTCCAACGTCCGCAAGACGATGGAAGAGCTGAACAAGAACATGCCGGAAGGCCTGGAGTACCGCATCGCCTACGACCCGACGCAGTTCGTGCGCGCATCGATCGAATCGGTGATCCACACTCTGCTCGAAGCCATCGCGCTGGTGGTGCTCGTGGTGATCCTGTTTCTGCAAACGTGGCGCGCGTCGATCATTCCGCTGCTGGCCGTGCCGGTGTCGGTGATCGGTACCTTCGCGGTGCTGCACATCCTCGGTTTCTCGATCAACGCGCTGAGCCTGTTCGGGCTGGTGCTGGCGATCGGTATCGTGGTGGACGACGCCATCGTGGTGGTGGAGAACGTCGAGCGCAACATCGAAGCCGGGCTCACGCCGCGTGAAGCCACGTACCGCGCCATGCGCGAAGTGTCGGGCCCCATCATCGCGATCGCGCTGGTGCTCGTGGCCGTGTTCGTTCCGCTGGCGTTCATCAGCGGCCTCACGGGCCAGTTCTACAAGCAGTTCGCGGTGACCATCGCGATCTCGACGGTGATCTCGGCCATCAACTCGCTGACGCTGTCGCCGGCCCTTGCGGCGCTGCTGCTGCGCGGTCATGACCAGCCCAAGGACGCCCTGACCCGCGGCATGGACAAGGCCTTCGGCTGGCTGTTCCGTGGTTTCAACAAGTTCTTCCATCGCGGCTCCGAGGCTTACAGCGGCGGCGTGAAGCGCGTGATCTCGCGCAAGACGCTGATGCTGGTGATCTACCTCGCGCTGGTGGGCGTGACCTTCGGTCTCTTCAAGGCGGTGCCCAGCGGCTTCGTGCCGGCGCAGGACAAGCAGTACCTCATCGGTTTTGCCCAGCTGCCCGACGGCGCCACGCTCGACCGCACGGAAGAGGTGATCACCCGCATGGGCGAGATCATGAAGAAGAACCCGAACGTGGAAGACGCCATTGCCTTCCCGGGCCTGTCGATCAACGGCTTCACCAACAGCTCGAACTCGGGCATCGTGTTCGCCACGCTCAAGCCCTTCGACCAGCGCAAGCGCCCCGACCAGAGCGGCGGTGCGGTGGCCGGCCAGCTCAACGGTGCGTTCTCGAGCATCCAGGACGCGTTCATCGTGATGTTCCCGCCGCCGCCGGTGGCAGGCCTGGGCACGACCGGCGGCTTCAAGCTGCAGATCGAAGACCGCGCCTCGGTCGGCTACGACCAGATGGACGTCGCGGTGAAGGCCTTCATGGCCAAGGCGTATGCGGCGCCCGAGCTGACGGGCATGTTCACGAGCTGGCAGGTCAACGTGCCGCAGCTGTACGCCGACATCGACCGCACCAAGGCGCGCCAGCTCGGTGTGCCGGTGACGGACATCTTCGACACGATGCAGATCTACCTCGGTAGCCTGTACGCCAACGACTTCAACAAGTTCGGCCGCACGTACTCTGTGCGCGTCCAGGCCGATGCGCCGTACCGCGCCCGCGCCGAAGACGTCGGCATGCTGAAGGTGCGCTCGACCTCGGGCGAAATGGTGCCGCTGGCCGCACTGATGAAGGTCAACTCGACCTTCGGCCCGGAACGAGCCATGCGCTACAACGGCTACCTGGCCGCCGACATCAACGGCGGCCCGGCCCCCGGCTATTCGTCGGGCCAGGCGCAGGACGTGATCACCAAGATCGCGGCCGAGACGCTGCCCAAGGGCGTGAGCTTCGAGTGGACCGAGCTGACCTACCAGGAAATCCTGGCCGGCAACTCCGCCTTCCTGGTGTTCCCGCTGGCCATCCTGCTGGTGTTCCTGGTGCTGGCCGCGCAGTACGAAAGCCTGACGCTGCCGATCGCGATCATCCTGATCGTGCCGATGGGCATCATGGCCGCGATGGCGGGCGTGTGGATCTCGGGAGGCGACAACAACGTCTTCACGCAGATCGGGTTGATCGTGCTGGTGGGGCTGAGTGCGAAGAACGCGATTCTCATCGTGGAGTTCGCACGGGAGCTGGAGTTCGCGGGACGCACGCCGATCCAGGCCGCGATCGAAGCCAGCCGCCTGCGTCTGCGCCCCATCTTGATGACCTCGCTGGCCTTCGTGATGGGTGTGCTGCCCCTGGTGCTTTCGACCGGTGCCGGCTCGGAGATGCGCAAGGCGATGGGCGTGGCAGTGTTCGCCGGAATGATCGGCGTGACGGCCTTCGGCCTGTTCCTGACGCCGGTGTTCTACGTGCTGATGCGCCGCCTGGCGGGCAACCGGCCGCTCAAGCTGCACGGCGAAGTGCCGCACGGCGATGACTTCGTGTCGGCCGACCATCCGGTGGCGCCTTCGCACGGTGGCGGCGGTGGCGGTCTGCACCCGGTGCCGGCCTCGCCGCGCCCCTCGCATGGCGCGCATGACTGATCGACAAGAAGAAAGAAGGTTGTCCATGACATTCGCAATCCCAACCCTGATGCGCCCTCTGCGCGCCGCCGTGCTGCCGCTGGTGGCGGCCCTGGTGCTGGCCGGTTGCGCCAGCGTGCCTTCGGGCATGCCCACGGTGCCGACCGCGGCGCAGTTCAAGGAACAGCCGGGTGCCACGGCGCCGGCCGGCTTCACCCGGGCCACGCCCGCCGAGGCGCAACCGCGCGGCGAGTGGTGGCTGGCGTTCAACGACCCGGTGCTCAATACGCTGATCCAGCGCGCCGAGGTCGACAACACCAACATCCAGGCCGCCGCCGCGCGGCTGGCCGAGGCCCGCGCGCTGGCGCGCAGCGCCCAGGCCGACCGCCTGCCGCAGATCGGCCTGGGTGCCGGCGCCAACCGCGGTGCGGGCCTGGACAAGGCCACGGCCAGCACCCGGCCGGGCACCATGACCAACATCGGCGCCACGTTCTCGTACGAGGTCGACCTGTTCGGGCGCCTCTCGGGCGCGGCCGATGCGGCCAAGCTCGACGCGGCCGGCCGCGAGGCGCTGCTGCAAAGCACCCGGCTCGCGGTGCAGGCCGAGGTGGCGCAGACCTACCTGCAGCTGCGCGCGCTCGACGCCGAGCGCGTGCTGGTGCGCGAATCGGTCGCGGCCTACCGCGACACGCTGCGCCTCACGCAGCGCCGCCAGCAGGCCGGCGACATCGCCGAGCTCGACGTGGCGCGCGTGCAGACCGAGGTGTCGTCCACCGAATCGGACGCGCTCGCGCTCGACCGCCAGCGTGCGCAGGTGGAACATGCGCTGGCCGTGCTGGTGGGCGATTCGGCCTCCAGCTTCGGCATGCGGCCCGACGACTGGGCGACCGCGCTGCCGGTGATCCCGCCGGGCGTGCCGTCCACCGTGCTCACGCGCCGGCCCGACGTGTCGGCCGCGCAGAGCGCCGTCATGGCGGCGCAGGCCCGCGTGGGCGTGGCGCAGACCGCGTGGTTCCCGAACATCTCGCTGACCGGCGCGGCCGGCTACGCCTCGCCCGAGATCGGCGACCTCTTCAAGTGGTCGGCCCGTTCGTGGGGCGTGGGCGCGCTGCTGTCGCTGCCGATCTTCGACGGCGGGCGCCGCGAGGCCGGCGTGCAGGGCGCCAACGCCCAGCTCGACGGCGCGCTGGCCAGCTACCGCTCGCAGGTGCTGGTGGCGTTCCAGGAGGTCGAAGACCAGCTGGCCGCCATCCGCATCCTGCAGGAGCAGTCGGTGGTGCAGGCGCAGGCCGTGACCTCGGCCCAGCGCGCCACCAGCCTGTCGGACACCCGCTACCGCAACGGCTACGTGAGCCAGCTCGACCTGCTCGACGCGCGCCGCAGCGAGCTGCGCAACCGGCGTCAGGCGCTGCAGGTGAAGTCGGCCCAGTACCAGGCGACGGTGGGGCTGATCCGCGCCATCGGCGGCGGGTGGGAAATGCCGGCCACGGAGAAGGTGGCGGCCCGCTGATCGGGTCGATCCGGGCTCAGGCGCGGTCGCCCGGGCCCGAATGTGTCGCCGTGGCGGCCGCCTGTTTCAGCGCCACCGCGCCCAGCGCGAGCGCACTCGAATAGCTGGATTGCGGGCGCGCAGCCAACCGCAGCGGCCGGTAGCCGAGCGTGTCGGAGGTGCTGCCGGTGTCGTGGACGGCTTCGAGCAGGAGCCAGTAGAACCGGCCCGGCTCGCGTTCCTCGACCGTCAGCGCCAGATCGTTGAGGGCGGACATGGCTTGGCGGATGCGGCCCGCAGCGGGCCGCATCCCTTGGTACGTCCGACTCGGCTTTCCGGATTCGGTTCAGCGCTCAACGACAATCCGCGAATGAGTTCTAGAGCGACAAGCGGACCGGCGCGCTGCGTCATGGTCCTGGGTACTACCAGCGGCGCCGGCAAGAGCTGGCTGGCCACCGCGCTGTGCCGGTGGTATGCCCGCCAGGGGCTGCGGGTGGCGCCGTTCAAGGCGCAGAACATGAGCAACAACGCCCGCGTGGTCGAGGGCGGCGAGATCGGCAGCGCCCAGTACTTCCAGGCCCTGGCCGCCAACGCCGTGCCCGACGTGCGCATGAACCCGCTGCTGCTCAAGCCCGAGCGCGACACCCACAGCCAGGTGGTGCTGATGGGACAGGTGAGCGAGTCGCTGTCGACCCTGCCGTGGCGCGGGCGCAGCGAGCGCGTCTGGCCGCAGATCGCGCAGGCCTTCGATGAGTTGCGCGCCGAGAACGACGTGGTCGTGATTGAAGGCGCGGGTTCGCCGGCCGAGATCAACCTCATGGCCAGCGACATCGTCAACCTGCGCGTCGCGCGCCACGCCCAGGCGCGCTGCCTGCTGGCGACCGACATCGACCGCGGCGGCGCCTTCGCCCACCTGTACGGCACCTGGGCGCTGCTGCCCGAGGCCGACCGGGCGCTCATCACCGGCTTCGTGCTCAACAAGTTCCGGGGCGACGCGTCGCTGCTGGCCCCCGCGCCACAGCAGCTGCAAGAACTGACCGGCGTGCCCACGTTGGCCACGCTGCCCATGTGGTGGCAGCACGGCCTGCCCGAGGAAGACGGCGTGTTCGACGACCGCAGCCGCGCCAGCGGCGTGGTCACGCGCACCGTGGCGGTGGTCGCGTACCCGCGCCTGAGCAACCTCGACGAGTTCCAGGCGCTGAAGAACGTGCCCGGTGTGCGCCTGGTCTGGGCCCGCACGCCGGCCGACGTGGCCGGCGCCGACTGGATCGTGCTCCCGGGCTCCAAGCACACGAGCGGCGACCTGGCCTGGCTGCGCGCGCAGGGGCTGGACCGCGCGGTGGCCGAGCACGCCGGGCGCGGCGGCGCCGTGTTGGGCGTGTGCGGCGGGCTGCAGATGCTGGGCGAAGCGCTGGTCGATCCGCACGGCATCGACGGCAACGCACCCGGGCTCGGCCTGCTGCCGCTCGTGACCGTGTTCGAGCGCGAGAAGACCGTGCGGCACCGCGAGGCGACGTTCTCGGGCGACCTCGTCGCCGGCCCCTGGGCTGCGCTGGCGGGCGTGCGCATCGCCGGCTACGAAATCCACCACGGCCAGACGGCCGCCCACCCCCAGCTGGCCCACGACGGCCGCGCCGTGATGCCCGAGGGCCTGGCCTGGCAGAACGCGCGCGGCAACGTGCTGGGCCTGTACCTGCACGGCCTGTTCGAGGACCCGGCCGCGCTGCAAGCGCTGTTCGGCACCACGGCGCCCACGCTGGACGCCACCTTCGACGGCCTGGCCGACTTCATCGACACCCATTTCGACGCCGGCGTGCTCGCCGGCCTGATCGCATGACCGACACCGATTTGATCCCCGCCGTTCCTGACATCGCCGACGGCGCGCTCGCGGCGCGCCTGCAGGCCGCGCTCGACAACAAGACCAAGCCCGTCGGCGCGCTGGGCCGCCTCGAAGCGCTGGCGCTGCGCATCGGCGCCATCCTCGGCACCGAGCAGCCTGTGCTCGAGGCGCCGCAGATGCTGGTGTGCGCGGGCGACCACGGGCTGGCGGCGCGCGGCGTGTCGGCCTATCCGAGCGACGTGACCTGGCAGATGGTCGAGAACTTCCTGGCCGGCGGCGCGGCCGTCAGCGTGCTGGCGCGCCAGCACGGCCTGGCGCTCACCGTGGTCGATTGCGGCGTGCGGCGCGACTTCCAGCCGCGCCCCGGCCTGGTGTCGCGGCGCATCGCCGCCGGCACGGCCGACGCCTCGGCCGGCCCCGCCATGACGTCCGAGCAGTGCGCCCAGGCCATCGCCAACGGCCGCGAGGTGGTGCGCGCGCTGCCGGGCAACGCGCTGCTGCTGGGCGAAATGGGCATCGGCAACAGCTCGTCCGCCGCGCTGCTGCTGTCGCGCCTGGCCGGGCTGGACATCGGCCTGTGCACCGGCGCCGGCACCGGGCTCGATGCCGACGGCCTGGCGCGCAAGCGCGAGGTGCTGCGCGAGGTGCTCGCCCTGCACGCGGGCGCGACCGCGCCGCTCGAAGCGCTGGCCGCGTTCGGCGGCTTCGAGGTGGCGACGCTGGTCGGCGCCGTGCTGCAGGCGGCCCAGGAGCGGCGCGTGATCGTGGTCGACGGCTTCATCGCCAGCGCCGCCGTGCTGGTCGCCCAGGCGGTCCGCCCGCAGGTGACGCAGCGCTGCGTGGCAGCGCACAGCTCGGCCGAGCCGGGGCACACGCTGCTGCTGAAGCACCTCGGGCTCGAGCCCTTGCTGAACCTCGACCTGCGCCTGGGCGAGGGCTCGGGCGGCGCGCTCGCGTGGCCGCTGCTCGAATCGGCCTGCCGCATCCTGCGCGAGATGGCGAGCTTCGAGTCGGCGGGCGTGTCGCGCCAGCAATGAACGGCGTGCGCCACTTCCTGCTGGCCGTCCAGTTCTTCACCCGCGTGCCGGTGACGGGAAAACTCGCCGACTGGGTCGGCTTCAGCCCGCAGATGCTGCGTGCCGCCGCGGCGCACCTGCCGGCCATCGGCTGGATCGTGGGTGGAGTGGCGGCGGCCGTGTTCGTGGCCGTGGGGGCCGGCCTGCCGGGCGCCGCCGGGGCCTTTGCGGCGGCCGTGTTGAGCACTGTCGCCACTGTGATGCTCACGGGCGCTTTTCATGAAGACGGCCTGGCCGACGTGGCCGACGGCCTCGGCGGTTCGGCCAGCCGCGAGCGCGCGCTGGAGATCATGAAGGACTCGCGCATCGGCGCCTTCGGGGCGGTCGCGCTGGTGCTGGCGCTAGGCCTGAAGTTCGGCCTGCTGGCTGCGCTGGCCGCGCGCGGGCTGGACGTGGCGGCGGTGTCCATCGTCGGCGCGCACGTGCTGTCGCGGCTGGCGCCGCTGTTCCTGATCCGCTGGCTGCCCTACGTGGGCGACAGCAGCGGCAGCAAGGCCAAGCCGCTGGCCGACGCGATCAGCGGCGGTGCGCTGCTCGTCGCCGTGCTCTGGGCCGCGCCCGCCGTGGCGCTGCTGCTGTGCGCGCACGACGCGGTGCACGTGGGCGCGGCGCTCGTGGCGCTGGTGCTCGCCGGGGGCTGGATGGCGCGGCTCTTCGTGCGTCGGCTGCAGGGTTTCACCGGCGACGGGCTCGGTGCGACGCAGCAGGTGTGCGAGCTGGCGATCTACCTCGCGCTGGCGTGGAAGGCATGAGCACCGCGACGGCTCAGCTCTGGCTGCAGCGCCACGCGCCGGTGATCGCGCCGGCGGGCCTGTGCTACGGCGCGACCGACCTCGACGCCCATGCGGACGGCACGCAGGCCGCCGCTGCGCGCATCGCCGCGGTGCTGCCGCCCGGCATCGCGCTGTGGAGTTCACCGCTGCGGCGTTGCGCTCTACTGGCCGATGCCATCGTCGCGCGGCGGCCCGATCTGTCGGTGCGGCGCGATGCGCGGCTGGCCGAGATGAGTTTCGGCGCCTGGGAAGGGCGCCTGTGGTCGGCCGTGGCCCGCGAAGAATTCGAGGCCTGGACGAATCGTTTTGCTGATGCCCCCGCAGGAGGCGACGGCGAGAGCGTGCGCGCCTTCATGCAGCGCGTGGCTTTGGCGCACGCCGACTGGCTGGCGACCGGCGCCGACGCGCTGTGGGTCACGCATGCCGGCGTGCTGCGGGCGGTGCAGCTGCTGTCGCAGGGCGTGTCGTGCCCTGAGCGGGCCGATCAATGGCCCAACGACGCGGCGGCTTTTGGCGACTGGCGCGTGGTCGCCTCGCCGGTCGGCTGACGAAGCGCCGTCAGTTCTTGGCGCGCCACTGCTCGCGCCAGAGCCGGTCGAGCTGCCCCGCGAACTGCGGCGACGGGCCACCCAGGAGCTGGTTCTGCCCGTTGCGCTGCACCAGGCCATAGAGCCGACCCGAGCCCTGGTCGTACAGCGCGATCGCGTTGTGGTCGTAGCAGTCGTGCGGCTTGCAGAAGGCGTGCAGCAGGTAGCGCGTGCCGTCCACCGTCACCCATTGCGGCTCGGGCGCCGGGCCTTCGCGGCGCACCAGCCAGCGCTCGGTTTCGCGCGTGCCCAGCGCGGCGCGCCAGGCCTTGTCCATCGC
>NZ_BCUS01000098.1 GCF_001591345.1 Variovorax boronicumulans NBRC 103145
GGCTGCAGCGCCAGCAGCGCACGCGCGGCGCCGGCGGACAGCACGTCGAGCCCGCCGATGGTGTCGTCGGGCTTGTGCGCGGCCGACTGCAGCACGCACTCGAACATGTCGAGCCAGCGCTGCACGCTCACGTCGTCGAACAGGTCGGTGTTGTATTGCGCCTCGACCTGCAGGCTGCCGGCGTGCGGGCGCAGGTTCACGAAGAGTTCGAAGTTCTCGTAGCGCCGGGCGATGGTGTCCTGCACCACGTCGAGCGTGGTGAAGGCCTGCGCGCTGCTCGCCACGTCGGGGTCGACGTTGAAGGTCACGCTCACCAGCGGCAGCCGGCTCGGGTCGCGCTCGAGCGACAGCTGGCCCAGCAGCGCGCCATAGGTCAGGGCCTGGTGATCGAACGCGTCGAGCACGGCGGTGCTGCATTCGTCCATCAGCGCGTCGAAGCGCATGGCGGGGTGCGCGGCGATGCGCAGCGGCAGCAGGTTCACGCAATGGCCGACCAGGCCGGGCACGTCGTGCGCGAGCTGGCCCGAGGTCGGGATGCCGACGACGATGTCTTCCTGGCCCGTGAGGCGGTGCAGCGTCGCCACGAAGCCGCTGAGCAGGCCCGTGAACAGGCTGACGCCGGCCTTGGTGCTCGCGATGCGCACGGCGCCCACCACGCGCCGGTCGAGCAGGCGCTCGGCGCGGCGCGAATTGAAGGTGCGGGCAGCCGGGCGGGGGCGGTCCAGCGGCAGGTCGAGCACCGGCTGCGTGTTGCCGGCAAAGCGCTCCAGCCAGTAGTCGATGTGCGCCTGCATGTCGGGGCTCGCGGCCGCGACAGCTTCCTCGGCGGCGAAGTCCGCGAAGAGCGGCGCGGCCTTGAGCTTGAGCCCGATGCCGGTTTCCTCGGCATAGAGGTGGCCCAGCTGCTCGGTGATGACCGCCCACGACCAGCCGTCGCAGACCACGTGGTGCGCCGACATCACGAGCTCGTGCTCGTCATCGCCCAGGCGGTACAGCACCGCCCGGAACAGCGGCCCGTGTTCGAGCGAGAACGGCGTGCACACCGCCTCGTCGTGGGCCGCGTGCAGCGCCTGCGCGAGGGCTTCGGGCGCGAGCCCGCCCAGGTCGTGGCGCACCAGCTGGTTCCCGGCCGGCGGGCTGACCAGCATGAAGGTGCCGTCCGGCGAGATCGTGGCGCGCAGCGCCTGGTGGCGTTCGAGCAGCCGGTCGGTGGCGCGCGCCAAGGCGTCGCCGTCCAGCGCGCCGCGCAGGCGCAGCACGACCGACTCGTTGTAGGCCATCGAGGCCTCGGGGCTCAGCGTGGCGCCGAGCCAGATTTCGCGCTGCGACTCGGTGGTCGCAATGATGCATTCGACGAGGCCACCGCTCGCGGTGGGCTTGAGTGCGGCGTTCATGCTGCGGCCTTTCCGTTGATGAGGAGGCGCTCGTGCAAGGCGGCGTCTTCGGGTACGTACCAGTACGGCTGGCCGTCGCTGTCGCGGGCCAGCACGCTGCCGTCCTCGACGGGCTTGCGCGCGTCGAAGCGGGTGGGGGCGGGAGCGCGGCGCGGAAGGAAGCCGGATTCCTGCATCTCGGCGACCGATTCCTTGAAGGCGCGCTGCAGGAAGGCGATGTCCTCGGCGCTGTGCGCGCTCGTGAGGAAGCACGGGAAGTTGTCCAGGATGTGCACGCCGCGGCTGCGCATCATGGCGAACAGCAGGTCCTGCAGCGGCTGGTCTTCGAGCCAGCTCACGCGCCACAGCGACGCGAAATGGCGGATCTCGATCGGCGCGCCGACCTCCTGGCACCAGCCCGAGAGCTCCGTGGCCATGGCGGTCGTGCTCGCGGTGAGCCCGGCCTGCAGCGCGGGCCCGGCCTCCTTCAGGTGCGTGAGCGAGGCCTTGGCCGCGGCGAGCGCGAGCGGGTGGCGCACGAAGGTGCCGGCGAAGTAGGTCACGCCCACGCCCGGAATCGAGTCGTCGCCGTACTGCCAGGCGCCGCCGTCGAGCGCGTCCATGAACTCGCGCTTGCCGGCGATCACGCCGACCGGAAAGCCGCCACCGATCACCTTGCCGTAGGTGGCCAGGTCGGCGCGCACGCCGAACAGTTCCTGCGCGCCGCCCAGCGCGCTGCGAAAGCCGGTGATGACCTCGTCGAAGATGAGGCAGCAGCCGTTCGTCGCGGTGACGTCGCGCACGTCGTGCAGGAACTCGCGCGGCTGGAAGTCGGGGCGGCGGCTTTGCACCGGCTCGACCAGCACGGCCGCCAGGTCCGCGGCGTTGTCGCGGATGAAGGCCAGCGCCTCGGGCGTGCCGTAGTCGAGCACGCGGATGTCGCCGAACATGCCGCTCATCACGCCGGGCGCGGCCGACAGGCCCTTGCCGCCCTTGCCGGCGCGCACCAGCACTTCGTCGAAGGTGCCGTGGTAGGAGCCCGTGAAGGCCACCACCGTGCTGCGGCCGGTGACGGTGCGCGCGATGCGCAGCGCCGCCATCACGGCCTCGGAGCCGGTGTTGCACAGGCCGGCGCGCTCGCTGCCCGTGAGTTCGCAGATGAGGCGGGTCACGTCGGCCGCGAGCGGATGCTGCGGCCCGATCTCGTAGCCCGCGTCGAGCTGGGCGCGCACGGCGTCCTGCACGAAGTCGGGTTGCCAGCCGAACAGGTTCAGCCCGAAGCCGTTGAGTGCGTCGACGTACTCGTTGCCGTCGAGGTCCCAGAGCCGGGAACCCTTGGAGCGTTCGATCACGATCTGGTAGGTGATCTCCTTGGTCAGTGGACGGAAGCCGTTGACCACGCGCGGGTCGGCCATGTGCGCGCGATTGTCTTCGGTGAAGCGCTTGCTTTTCTGCGTGCGCTCGACATAGCGCCGCACGAAGGTCGCCAGCCGTGCCTTCTGCCGCGCGCTGGGGTCGGCGGTGCGCTGGGTGTGGATGCGGGCGATGGCGCCGAAGGCCTTGTTGACGTCGTAGCGAAGCGGGGCTTCGGCGGGCGGCTGTGGCTGCGCGGCGGGCGCGGCCTCGACCGCCAAGGGCATCGCCACCGCCACCGGCGCGGCGGCGCCGGACAGGAGTGCGAGCTGCTGGCGCATCAGTTCCATCTGCTGCGCGATCACCTGGTTCAGCAGGCCGGTGGGCTGCGCAAGCCCTTGCGGCGGCGTTGGCATCGACACCTGCACAACGGAGGCCGCAGGCATGGCGGGCGCGGCGGGCACAGCCACCGGCTCGGCCTCGGGCGGCAGGCTCTGCAGCAGGTACGCGGCCAGCGTGTCGAAGCAGCGGTAGTTCTCCATCAGCTGCCGGAAGCTCAGCTCGACCTTGAAGCGCTTCTTGATCTGCGTGGCGGCCTGGGTCAGCGTGAGCGAGTCCATCCCGATCTCGCCGAACGGGGCCTGGCCCTCGGCCTGCGCCATGTCGATGCCCGAGATGTCTTCGAACAGGGCCCGCAATCGGCTGTCGACCGACGCCGCGCGCGACGCCTCGGGCGGCGGGGAAGAAGGCAGAGGAAGGTCAGGCGAGGGCGCTGCAGCGGTCACGATCGGCTCCAATGAAACAGGCAGGACGGGCGCAAGGGCGGGCGACACCGGCGCGGCGGGCGCGATGTCGACCCACAGGCGCTTGCGTTCGAACGGGTAGGTGGGCAGGCACACGCGCCGGGCGCCGGCGCGCGGTGCCAGCAGGGCGAGATCGACCTCGGCGCCGCAGGTCCACAGGCGCGCGGCGGCCAGGCGCAGGGTCCGGGTCTCGTCCGCCGGCTCGCCGTGCAGCAGCGACACCGCCACCGCGCCGGCCTTCGACGCCGGGGCCAGGCCCGGCAGGCGGTGCTGGCGCACCAGCGCGGCCAGCGTGTTGCGCGGACCGACCTCCACGAACACCGGATGGGTGGCGTCGTCTGCCGCGCTCTGCAGCGCCGGCGAGAAGCGCACGGTGCCGCGCAGGTGCTGCGCCCAGTAGGCGGGGCTCGTGGCCTGTGCGTCTTCGAGCAGGCGGCCGGTGAACGTGGAGTAGAGGGGGATCTGCGGCGCATGCAGCGCCACCTGGCTCACGAGCGCTTCGAAGGGCGCCACCGCGGCGTCCATCATGGCGGAGTGAAACGCGTGCGAGGTCTGCAGCAGCCGGCAGGCGACGCCCTCGGCTTCGAGCGCGGCCTGGAGTTCGGCGATGGCCTCGCTGGGGCCGGCGGCCACGCAGGCGCCGGGTGCGTTCTCCGCAGCGAGTGAGACCTGGGGCGAGGACGCGAGCCGCGAGGCCAATGCGTCCGCGCCCAGGCGCACCGACAACATCGTCCCCGCGGGCTGTGCCTGCATGAGCGCGCCGCGGCGGGCAATGAGCCGGGCCGCGTCTTCCAGTCGCATCACGCCGGCGATCACGGCCGCGACGAATTCGCCGACGCTGTGGCCGATCAGCGCGCGCGGGCGCAGGCCCAGCGACAGCAGCCGCCGTGCGAGCGCGTACTCGAGCGTGAAGAGCGCGGGCTGCGTGACGGCCGTCGGCGCGAGCGCCTGCGGGTCGTCTGCGAACAGGCGCTCGCGCAGGTCGAAGTCCAATGCGCCTTCGAAGGCGCGCACGCAGTTGTCGAACGCGGCCGCGAACACCGGGTCGCCCGCATGCAGCGCGCGGCCCATGCCCGGGTACTGTGCGCCCTGGCCCGGGAACATCAGCACGGGCTGCGGCGCGCGTTCGGCGATCCGGTCGCTCACGCGCCACGCCGTGTTCTCCGAGCGCAAGGCCTCGATGGCCTGCGCCGCATCGCCGGCCACCACGGCGCGGCGGAAGGCATGGGCCTTGCGGCCGACGCACAGGGTGAACGCGGCGTCGCCCAAGCAGAGTTCGGGCTGTTCCTCCAGGTGCGTTGCCAGCTGCTGCGTCGCGACCGCCAGCGCGGCCTCCGAGCGGGCCGACAGCGCCAGCACATGAACGCCCGGCTGCGTGGTGCGTGCCTGCCGCGCCGGCGCTTCCTCGACCACGACGTGCGCGTTGGTGCCCCCGACACCGAACGAGCTGACGCCCGCGCGGCGCGGCAGGTCGGCCCGCGGCCACGGCTGCAGCTGGTTGCTGACGTGGAACGGCGTGCGCGCGAAGTCGATCGCCGGGTTCGGTGCCGTGAAGTGCGCGGTGGGCGGAATCAGTTCGTGGTGCAGCGACAGCGCCGTCTTGATGAGGCCGGCGGCGCCCGCGGCCGTGACCATGTGGCCCACGTTGCTCTTGAGCGAGCCCAGCGTGCAGTAGCCCCGCGCGTCGGTGTGCTCGGCGTACGCGACGGCCAGCGCCTCGACCTCGACCGGGTCGCCCATCGGCGTGGCGGTGCCATGCGCTTCCACGTAGGAAATGCTGCGCGCGTCCACGTCCGCCGCGGCCAGCGCGGCGCGGATCACCGCGGCCTGGCCGTCCACGCTGGGCGCGGTGAAGCTGGCCTTGGCGCCGCCGTCGTTGTTGACGCAGGCGCTGCGCAGCACGGCATAGACGGTGTCGCCGTCGGCCTGCGCGTCGGACAGCCGCTTGAGCAGCACCACGGCGGCGCCGTCGCTGAACACGGTGCCCTTGGCCTGCGCGTCGAAGCTGCGCGTGTGGCCGTCGGGCGAGAGCATCGAGCCCTCGTTGTAGAGGTAGCCGCTGCGCGGCGGGCAGGTGACCGAGGCGCCGCCTGCCAGCGCCATGTAGCACTGGCCCGTGCGCAGCGCATGGAAGGCCTGGGCCACCGCGACCAGCGAGGTCGAGCACGCGGTGTTGACGCTCACCGCCGGCCCGCGCAGGTTGAGCCGGTTGGCCACGCGGGTGGTGATGTAGTCCTTCTCGTTGGCCAGCATCACCTGGAACTCGCCGACGGCCTCCACGAGGTCGGGGCGCGAGGCGACGTGGCGCTGGAAGTAGGTCGCGTTGTACGTGCCCGCGTACACGCCCACCGGGCCCGGCGCTTCGTCGGGCACGTAGCCCGCGCGCTCCAGGCACTCCCAGCAGATCTCGAGGAACACGCGGTGCTGCGGGTCCATGAGTGCGGCTTCCTTCGGGCTAATGCCGAAGAAGGCGGCATCGAAGCCTTCGATGCCGTCGATCACGCCGCGCGCCCGCACGTAGGCCGGGTCGCGGCGCAGCGACTCGCCGACGCCGGCGTCCAGGCTGGCGTCGTCGAAGAAGCTGATGGTGTCGCGCCCGGCGACGAGGTTGTCCCAGAACTGCTCCACATCGCCCGCGCCGGGGAAGCGACCGGCGGTGGCGATGAGAGCGATGGGCTCGGGGACGCTGGCGGCGTCCTCGCGCACGGGCACGGGTTGTGGCGCCTGCGGCGCCCCGCCAGCGGACTGCAGTTGCGCCGCGATGGCGCCCGGCGTCGGGTGGCGAAAGAAGAGGTTGGTCGACAGCGGCGGCGCGCCTTCGCGCTGCAGGTCCGCCAGCACCTGCAGCACCAGCAGCGAGCTGCCGCCCAGGTCGAAGAAGTTGTCGTTGCGGCCGGCCTTGTCGATGCCCAGGGTGCGCGCGAAGGCGTCGCACACCTGCTGCTCGAGCGCGTCGCGCGCGGCCTCGAAAGGCTGCGCGAGTTCGGGGCGCTCGGCGGCCGGCTCGGGCAGGGCGTTGCGGTCGAGCTTGCCGTTGGGCGTGACGGGGAGCTGCGAGAGCCACACCTGCGCCGACGGAAGCATCACCGCGGGCAGGCGGGCCGCCAGGTGCGCGCGCAGCGTGTCCCACGCCAGCTTCTGCGTGCGCGCGACCAGGTAGGCGACCAGGCGCAGCTGGCCGTCGCGACCGGGCCGCGCGACCACCGCGCAGGACTGCACCGCGGGGTGCGCGAGGATGGCCGCCTCGACCTCGCCGGTCTCGATGCGGTGGCCGTGGATCTTGACCTGGCCGTCGATGCGGCCGATGAACTCGAGGGTGCCGTCGGGCAGCCAGCGGGCGAGGTCGCCGGTGCGGTAGAGCCGCTCGCCGGGCGCGCCGAAGGGGTCGGGCACGAAGCGCGCGGCCGTGAGTTCGGGCTGCCCCAGGTAACCGCGCGCCAGGCCGTGTCCGCCGATGCACAGCTCGCCCACGAGTCCGCTGGGCAGCAGCTCCAGCGTCGGGCTCAGCACGCGCAGCACGGTGTCCTTGATCGGGCGCCCGAGCGGCACCGAGCGCGGGCCCGCTGCGATCGCGGCGCGCTCGATGCGATGGGTGGTCGCGAAGGTCGTGCACTCGGTCGGCCCGTAGCCGTTGCTGAGCGTGAGCCCGGGGAGCGCGTCGAGCGCGCGCCGCACATGGGGTACCGACAGCGCCTCGCCGCCGGTGAACAGGTGCGCCAGGCCAGCGAGGTGCTGCGGATCGCTGTCGACCACGGCGTTGAAGAGCGAGGCCGTGAGCCAGGCGGTGTGGACCTCGTGGCGGGCGATGGTGCGTGCGAGGCCGGCGCCGGTGGGTACCCGTTCGTCGTGGATCACGCAGCGCCCGCCGTTGAGCAACGGCCCCCAGACTTCGAGCGTCGAGGCATCGAAGGCAAGCGGCGCCGCGTGCAGCATCGCGCGCCCCGGTGCGAGCTCGATGTAGTCGACATCGACGACCAGCCGGAGGATGGCGCGATGGCTGATCTCGATGCCCTTGGGTACGCCGGTCGAGCCCGAGGTGTACATGAGGTACGCCAGCGATTCGCCGTCGAAGGCCGGCGGCGTCCACGGCGCGGGGGCCGCGCCGTCTTCGGGCGCGTCGATCCGCACGGCGGTGCAGTGGGCCGGCACGAGCGAGGCCAGCGCCTCGGTCGTCACGACCCAGGTCACGCCGGCCTGGTCGAACATCGTGGCGACGCGTTCGGGCGGGAAGTCGGTCGGCACGGGCACGTAGGCCGCGCCCGCCTTGAGGATGCCGAGCATCGCGACGATGGCGGCCATCGAGCGCTCGAACACCATCCCGACGGGGTCGCCTGCCTGCACGCCCGACTGCTGCAGGCGCTGTGCGAGCCGGTCGCTGCGCGCGTCGAGCTCGGCGTAGGTCATCGTTTCGTCGCCTTCCACCAGCGCCACCGCGTCGGGCGTGGCCGCGGCCCGGCGGCCGAACACGGCGGGCACGGTGAGCGACAGGTCGGGCGCGGCGGGCGGCGTGGCCCAGGCTGCGAGCTGGTCGCGGCGGTCGGTGTCGGGCAGGGCGCGGATGTTGTGGAGCGCCGCACCGGGATGCACCAGCAGATCGGCGGCGGTGTCGGCGATGGCTGCGAGCAGGCGGCTGGCGCAGGGCGCGTCCATCAGGCTCGCGTCGACGTCCAGATGCAGGCTGGCGGGGAGTTCTGTCCGGGCTTCGAGCCGCAGGGGCGGCAGGGCGTCGGCGGTGTGCGGCGTGGTCCGTCGGTCGAGGTCGAGCTGGGTCAGCCACGCGCTCGCGGTGCCGGGCAGCGACGTCGGCATGCCGTGAGACCCCGGCAGGGCCGCGCCCAGCCAGCGCGATTGCAGCAGCAGCCAGGCACCCACGAAGAGCGTGTCCGGCAGGTACCCCGTGGTGCCCAGCGAGGCGAGCCAGCGCTGCGCGAACCCGGCTTCGAGGGCCAGCGAGACGCCAAGCCGTTCGCCTGCCGCTGCGCGCGCGGGCGGCGACACGAACAGATCGCCCAGCGCGGCCTGCGAAGCCACGGCGGCCTCCGGCGACGAAGCAATGTGGGTTTCCATGCAATTACCCGGCTGCAGACTGTGAATGGAAAATTCAATTGAAGGAATCGAATTGATTTCAATTGGATTTGGTTCTTGGTTTGTCGCGATCCTATGAACTTGGTGAGCCTTCTGTTTGGCTCTTTTCTCCATGTTTACATTTTGATATAAATATTTCCGAATCGAACTACCTAAGCCATGACATTTGAGGTACCAAGGCCATTTGTAGTGGGCGTTTTGTCACCCCTGTAGGAAGCCATGATGGAACGTCGATTCAAAAAAATGGCCATTCTTCTTCGCTATGTCTGCAGACCTGCAGGTCTGAATTTCGGCATAAATTCAATGAAAATTTCTAAAGTCAGACAAGTTTCGACGATTGACAAGAAACTTTTCGCGAATTGAGACAGTTGGAAGGAATCGGCATTCGAGCGTTGAGCACTCAGAATGGGGTAGATATTTTTCTTCTGTGGAATGGATTTTTGTCTTTTGGGTAATTCGAGGGTGAATTTGAAAATTCTCAAAGGCCCTAAAATATCTAATGAAAATGTTACTTGTCATCTGATTTTTGGTGCCTGGGATGCAATTTTTTCGTGATTCTTGGCGATCATTGAAATTCAAATGATGCCCATTGTTTTAATGAAATAGAGAGCAATGGGGGTCGAGGTACTTTCCCCTCTGTCAGCGCACGGAGCGCGGGGATGCAGTCCGACAATCGCCGGCGAATTTCGGAAAGGCGGTCGCGCCATGGGTACCGGCATTGATCCCGGCTGATTTCTGTCGCGCCGGCCGGAAGGCCCGAACCGGGTCCGGGCATCGATGCAGCGGGCCCGTCATTTCGTCCGCAATTCACCGCCGGACCGCGGCGCGAATGCTTTGCGGGCACGGGTTTTTTCAGGCCGGACAGACGGCGTTTTTTCGACGCGACCAGCGGGTCGTGGGGGCCGCGCCGGGCACGCGGTCCCAGGCAGGCGCTTTGTCACGCTCGCATGCACGCCGGGCAGGGCGCATGGCTCCCTTACCAAAGGGCGCTTCGCTCATGTGCGAAGGCACGGCGATGCCTAGACTGGCTCTGCCATGCATCGTCCACTGTGATCCTCCCTGTGTGGTGTGGGAGGGGCGAGGACACAGCAGCGTGCGTGGCCCTGTTGCTGGAGTGCCTGGGCGAAGGCCTTGTCGGTGCGCACCGACGACGCCTTCCGCCACGGGCCGCTTGCAGGCGCGTGAGGACGCGCTAGAACGACGAGATGGAACGAAGGAGTGCAGCCATGGCCACCCAACCCGATCTTCCGTCTCCGATCACGCCCGACCTGCCGGTCGAGCCCGACGAAGGGCCGGAGCACGCGCCCGACGAGCCCACCGACCCCGAGCCGCCGCCGAGCGCGAGGTAGGCCGAACGCCCGTCGCGCCGCGCTAAGCTCGCGCGATGGATGAAATCGATTGCGCCGTCATCGGTGCCGGCGTGGTGGGTCTGGCCGTGGCGCGCGCATTGGCGCTCGCGGGCCGGGAGGTGCTGGTGCTGGAATCCGAAGGGGCCATCGGCACGGGAACGAGTTCGCGCAACAGCGAGGTGATCCACGCGGGCATCTATTACCCGCAGGGTTCGCTGAAGGCGACGCTGTGCGTGGAAGGACGCGACGCGCTCTACAGCTACGCGCAGGCGCGCAGCGTGCCGCACAGCCGTTGCGGCAAGCTCATCGTGGCGACCTCGGCCGAACAGGTGGGGCAGCTCGACGTGATTCGCGCCAAGGCCGCGGCCAACGGCGTGGACGACCTCGTGCTGCTCACCGCGCAGCAAGCCAACGTGATGGAGCCGCAGCTGCATTGCGTGGCGGCGCTGCATTCGCCGAGCACGGGCATCGTCGACAGCCACGCGCTGATGCTGGGCCTGCTCGGCGACCTCGAGAACGCGGGCGGCATGCTCGCGCTCAAGTCGCCCATCGAACGCGCCGAATGCGTGGATGGGGCTGTTGTGCTGATCGCCGCCGACGGCACGGCCCTGCGCTGCCGCACCGTGGTCAATGCCGCGGGGCTGGGGGCACCGGCGCTGGCGAGGCGCTTCGAAGGCATGCCGGCGTCGATGGTGCCGTGCGAGTACTTCGCCAAGGGCAGCTACTTCACACTCGCGGGCCGCGCGCCTTTCGGCCGGCTCATCTATCCCGTGCCGGAGCCGGGCGGGCTCGGCGTGCACCTGACGCTCGACCTCGGCGGGCAGGCCAAGTTCGGGCCCGACGTGCAGTGGGTCGAGGCGGCCGACGATCTTGTGGTCGATCCCGCACGCGGCGAACGCTTCTACGACGAGGTGCGCCGGTACTGGCCGGCGTTGCCCGACGGTGCGTTGATTCCGGGCTATGCGGGCATGCGCCCGAAGATCTCGGGGCCGGACGCGCCCGCGGCCGACTTCGTGATCGCGGGGCCGGCGTCGCACGGGGTGCCGGGGCTGGTCCATCTCTTCGGCATCGAGTCGCCCGGACTCACCAGTTGCCTGGCCATCGGACGGCACGTTGCGGACCTGCTCGCCGACGCCTGATGCATGCACTCGGGCACAACTGAGCACATCTGTCGCGCATGAGGGGCTTTCGAGCCTGTAACATGACAGCACGCCATATGCTGGCGTGAAGCCGCCGGCGCGGTGCCGGTGTCATCACGGAGGAAAGATTCCAATGAGTGCATCCAACAATCTTGAAGCAGCAGCCGAAGACATCGCAAGCGACGTGCGCGGCGTGCTGGCCAGCAAGGACCTGGATTCGGTTCCCCACATCAAGGCGCTGCGCCAACGCATCGACACCAAGCTCGCCATCGCGCGCGAGCTGGCTTCCGAAAAGAGCAAGCTGGCCGCCAAGAAGGCGCGCCAGGCGGCCACCGCCACCAACACCTACGCCCACGACGAACCTTGGCAGGTTGCCGGCGCCGCACTGGCCGTCGGCGTGCTGGTGGGCCTGTTGCTTGGCCGCCGCTGAGCGTCACTGCACCGGCCTGAGCGCGCACCGCCGTCCCTTCGTTCGCCGTTGCCACACTGTGGCCGGTGAGGGCGGAGGCGGCGCATGAGACTGCTGTCCCTGTTCGGGCTCGATGCCCGCATCCGCCGGTTGCGCATCGCCGCCGCCGAAGGTGCGCTGGCGGCCGAGGACCGGGTGCAGTTGCTGCGCATGGCCTGGGAGGACGAGAAGCAGCGCCTGAAGCTGACCCTCGTCCTGGTCGTCGCCGTGCTGGGGCTGACCACCGTCGCGGTGGCACTGCTCTCGATGGCGGTGGTCGTGCATTACTGGGACACGCCGTACCGCGTCACCGCCGCCTGGGTGGTGGCCGGTGTCTGGGCGGTGCTGTGGCTGGCGGCCGTCATCGGCCTGATGCGCAGCCTGAGCAACGCCTCCAACAGCTTCGTTCCGACCTTTCAGGAGTTCGAGCGCGACTGGGCCTGGGTCCAGGACCGCTTCAACCTCGGCAAGGACCCGGAGCTGGACGACGAAGCGCCGCGTCCGCCGCGCCCCGCCACGCGCGAAGAGCTGCTGGCCCGCATGGACCGCCAGCGTGAACGCATCGCCACCCTGCAGGGTGGTCGCGAGACGCAGCCGGCCTCGGGCGAGCCCGTCAACGAATCGGCCGCGGCAACCGCGTTGCGTATTGCGCGCGAGCACCCGGTGGCTGCCGGGGTTGTCGCTGCCGCCGCCGTGGCGGTGATCCGCCCGAAGCGGTTGCTGCGCTGGGCCACGGTCATTGCGCCGGTGCTCTGGCGCATGCGCTGAGCGACCGGTAGCTAGAAGAAAACCGGCTCAGGCCTTGCGGCGATCCCGCTGCAGCGCCTGGGCCGTTTCGCGGACCAGCCCGGGGCCGCGATAGATCAGGCCGGTGTAGATCTGCACCACGTCCGCGCCCGCGGCGATCTTGGCCTTGGCATCCGCCGCACTCAGGATGCCGCCCACCCCGATGATCGGAAAGTCCTTGCCCAGCGCCGCGCGCAGTTGCGCGATCACGCGGTTGCTGGCTTCGCGCACCGGCGCGCCCGAGAGGCCGCCGGCTTCCTGCGCGTGCGGCAGGCCGGCCACGGCGTCGCGCGCGAGCGTGGTGTTGGTGGCGATCACGCCGTCCATGCCGTGGCGTTGCAGCGTGGTGGCGATCACCGCGACCTGCGCGTCGTCGAGGTCGGGGGCGATCTTCACGAACAGCGGCGCGCGCTTGCCGTGGCGCGTGGCCAGCGCTTCACGCCGCTCGGCCACGGCGCCCAGCAGGGCGTCGAGCGCTTCGTCGCTCTGCAGCGAGCGCAGGTTGGCCGTGTTGGGGCTGGAGATGTTGATCGTCACGTAGTCCGCGTGCGGGTAGACGCCGTCCAGGCAGGCCAGGTAGTCGTCCACCGCGCGCTCGATCGGCGTGGCTGCGTTCTTGCCGATGTTCAGGCCCAGCAGCATGGGCGACTTGCTGCCACCGGCCTGCTTGCGGAAACGGGCCTTCTGCACGTTGGCCAGGAAGGCGTCGAGCCCTTCGTTGTTGAAGCCGAGCCGGTTGATCAGTGCATCGCGCTGCGGCAGGCGGAACATGCGCGGCTTCGGGTTGCCGGGCTGGCCCTTGGGCGTGACCGTGCCGACCTCGACGAAACCGAAGCCCATGGCCGCGAAGGCGTCGATGCAGCGCGCGTTCTTGTCCAGCCCGGCGGCCAGGCCGACGCGGTTGGGGAAATTCAGGCCTGCCAGCTGGATCGGGTCTTCGACGCGCGTCGCCGCGTAGGCGCAGGCCAAGGGCGTGTTCTGGGTGCGGGCCAGGCCGTCGAGGGTGATTTCATGGGCGTGCTCGGGGTCGAAACCGAACAGAAAAGGGCGGGCCAGGCCATAGAGCGAAGAGGGCAACAGCAGGGGCATCGGATAATTCTCGACTTCAATGAGCCAAGGATTCTCCGCGATGACCGCACCCGCCTCCCCAACCCCTCTTTCCCAGGATGAACTCAAGGCCCAGGTCGGCCTTGCCGCGCTGGCCTACGTGGTCAAGGGCGAGATCGTCGGCGTGGGCACCGGCTCCACGGTCAACAAGTTCATCGACGCGCTGGCCACGATCAAGGACGAGATCAAGGGCGCCGTCTCCAGTTCGGTCGCGTCCACCGAGCGCCTGCGCGCACTGGGCATCCCGGTGTTCGACAGCAACGAGGTGGAAGAACTGGCCGTCTACATCGACGGCGCCGACGAGATCGACCACCGGGGCTTCATGGTGAAGGGCGGCGGCGCGGCGCTCACGCGCGAGAAGATCGTCGCGGCGCAGTCCAAGCGCTTCGTCTGCATCGCCGACGCCTCCAAGCTGGTCGAGACGCTCGGCGCGTTTCCGCTGCCGGTGGAAGTGATCCCGATGGCCGCGCGCCGCGTGATGCGCCAGTTCGCCGGCCTGGGCGGCATCGCCCAGGTGCGCGAGAAAGACGGCCTGCCGCTGGTGACCGACAACGGCCAGCACATCGTCGACGTGACCGGCCTGCGGATCACCGACCCGCGCGCCTTCGAATCCGAAGTGAGCCAGTGGCCCGGCGTGGTGACGGTGGGGGTCTTCGCGCACCAGAAGGCCGACGTGTGCCTGCTGGGCACGGCGTCGGGCGTGAAGACGTTGCAGTTCGCCGGCTGAACGGCGGCGATGCAACACGGGGGCGGGGCCCCCGTCGTTCCTAGAACTTGATGCCGGCCGGGTTGTTCGGGCCCGGTGCGTTCGAGGGCGGTGCCGGCGCGGGGTTCGGCGGCTGCAGGGGCGTGTCGGTCGCACGGGGCGCTGCCGCTGCCGGTGCCTGCTGCGCGACGAGCGGGCGCGCGGCGGGCGGGCGGTAGCCTGCGGGCAGGCTGTTGCTCTTGGGATAGCCGGCCGCGTCGAGGTAGCGCGACCATTCCACATCCGAGAAGCCCTTGAGCTGCTGCGACCCGACGGTGAGCAGCGGCAGCGCGTTCTGTCCGCTCAGGCGCTGCAGGGCGTCGACGTCCTCGTTGCTCTTGATGGTGCGTTCCTCGAAGGGAATGCCGCGCGTGGTGAGCAGCGTGCGCGCCTCGTTGCAGGGGCCGCAGCCTTCGCCGCTATACAGCGTGACGGGATAGCGCTGTGCCACCTGGCGCAGTTCGTAGGGAAGCCCGCTGTTGGCCGGCGCGTTGGCGCTGGCCGGTTGCGGCCCGCCCGTCGGCGCGTTGGTGACGACGGGGGGCTGGTCCGAGAACGTGACCTTGCCGTTCTTGTCGACCTGGCGGTAGACCGCCTGCGCCAGCACGCTGGCGGTCGACAACACGAGGACCAGGCCGATCAGGCCGCGCATCGGGAGTTTGTAAAAAGTCGGATACATATCTCCCGAGTATCGCAAGCTTCAGCGCCGTATCAAGCGGGCTGGGCCTGAGCCATGCCCTGATGTCGCAGCAGCGCATCAAGCTGCGGCTCGCGGCCCCGGAAGGCCTTGAACGAATCCATGGCGCTGCGGCTGCCGCCGGCCTCCAGGATGGCCTGGCGGTATCGGCGGCCGGTCTCGATGTTGGGCTCGCCGTCGGCGCCCACGGTTTCCTCGAAGGCCGCGTAGGCGTCGGCGCTCAGCACCTCGGCCCACTTGTAGCTGTAGTAGCCGGCCGCGTAGCCGCCCGAGAAGATGTGGCTGAAGGTGTTCGGCGTGCGGCTGAACGGCGGCGAGGGCATCACGGCCACTTCGGCGCGCACCTGGCCGAGCAGCGCCATCACGGCGCCCGGGGCGGCGGCTGCGGCCTGGTGCTCGGTGTGCAGCAGCATGTCGAACAGCGAGAACTCGATCTGGCGCAGCGTCTGCAGCCCGCTCTGGAAGTTCTTGGCGGCGGTCATCTTGTCGAAAAGGGCGCGCGGCAGCGGCTCGCCGGTGTCGACGTGGGCCGTCATGTGGGCGAGCACGTCCCACTCCCAGCAGAAGTTTTCCATGAACTGGCTCGGCAGCTCGACCGCGTCCCACTCGACGCCGCTGATGCCCGACACGTCGCGCTCGTTCACCTGCGTGAGCATGTGGTGCAGGCCGTGGCCGAACTCGTGGAAGAGGGTGGTCACGTCGTCGTGCGTGAGCAGCGGCGGCTTGCCGTCGACACCGCTGGCGAAGTTGCACACCAGCTGCGCGATCGGCGTCTGCAGCACGCCGTCGTCGGGGCGCAGCCAGCGGGCGCGCACGTCGTCCATCCAGGCACCGCCGCGCTTGGCGGCGCGGGCGGAGGGATCGAGGTAGAACTGGCCGACCTTCTGGCCGGCCCGCTCGATGCGGTAGAACTCGACGCTCGGGTGCCAGGTGGGCGCGTTGTCGCGGCGGATCGACACTTCGAACAGCGTCTCGACGATCTTGAACAGGCCCGCCATCACCTTGGGCGCAGGGAAGTACTGCTTCACCTCCTGCTCGCTGAAGGCGTAGCGCGCTTCCTTGAGCTTCTCGCCGACGTAGGTCCAGTCCCAGGCCTGTGGGTCGACGAGGTTCAGCTGCTCGGCCGCGAAGGCGCGCAGGTCGGCCAGGTCGCGCTCGCCGTAGGGCTTGGCCTTGGCGGCGAGGTCGCGCAGGAACTTGACGACCTGCTCGGGTGATTCGGCCATCTTGGGCACGACCGAGAGTTCGCCGAAATTCTTGTAGCCCAGCAGCTTCGATTCTTCCTCGCGCAGCGCGAGGATCTCGGTGATGAGCGCGGTGTTGTCGAACTTCGGATCGCCGAGTTCGCTGGCGCGCGTGACGTAGGCGCGGTACAGGGTTTCGCGCAGTGCGCTGCTCTTGGCGAACTGCATCACCGGCAGGTAGCACGGCATCTTGAGCGTGAGCTTGTAGCCTTTCTTGCCTTCGGCCTCGGCGGCCGCGCGCGCGGCGCTCACCACGTCTTCGGGCACGCCGTCGAGTTCACCGAGCTGCGCGTAGTGCGCGAAGGCATCGGTGGCGTCGAGGGCGTTTTCGCTGAACTTCTGGCTCAGCTCGGCCTGGCGTTCCTGGATGTCGGCAAAACGCTGCTTGGCCTCACCCTGCAGCTCGGCGCCGCCGAGCACGAAGTTGCGCACGGCGTTCTTGTGCGCCTGGCGCTGCTCGGGGTTGAGCGTGGCCGGGTCGATGGCCTTGTACTTGGCGTACAGGCGCTCGTCGGAGCCCAGGCGGGTCCAGAAGGCGGTGACGCGCGGCATGGCCTCGTTGTAGGCGGCGCGCAGCTCGGGCGTGTCGGCCACGGCGTTGAGGTGGCCGACAGCGCCCCAGGCGCGGCTGAAGCGTTCGGAGGCCACGTCGAGCACCTTCGAGATCGCGATCCAGTCGGCCGGGAATTCGGGCGCCGTCACCGTCTGCAGCGCGGCCTCGGCATCGGCCAGCAGCGCGTCGACCGCGGGCGACACGTGTTCGGGCTTGATGCGGTCGAACAGGGGGAGGTCGGTGAAGTCGAGGAGCGGATTGGTCATGTGAAAGATCCTGGGCGAGCGTAGCGAAGCCATTTCGGGAACCACCGCGGAACCGGCTTTGCCGGGCCGCCGGTGGTGCCCCTTGAGGGGGAGGCGGCTACACGCAGTGAGCCAACAACGGGGTGGTTCTTATCTTGCGGCGCGTTCGGCCGCTTCAAGGGTGTTGACGAGCAGCATCGCGCGCGTCATCGGGCCGACGCCGCCGGGCACGGGGGTGATCCAGCCGGCCACTTCCTTCACGCCGTCGAAATCGACGTCGCCGGCCAGCTTGCCGTCGGCCTTGCGGTTCATGCCCACGTCGATGACGACGGCGCCGGGTTTCACCATGTCGGCGGTCAGCAGGTCGAGCTTGCCCACGGCGGCGACGACCACGTCGGCCTGGCGCGTGAGGGCGCCCAGGTCTTTCGTGGCGCTGTGGCAGATGGTGACGGTGGCGCTCTTGGCCAGCAGCATCATGGCCATCGGCTTGCCGACGATGTTGCTGCGGCCGATGACCACGGCGTGCTTGCCGCGCAGGTCGTAGCCGATCGATTCGAGCATCTTCATGCAGCCGTGCGGCGTGCAGGGCCAGAAGCCCGGGGCGCCGGTCATCAGCGCGCCGGCGCTGGCCACGTGGAAGCCGTCGACGTCCTTGGCGGGCGAGATGGTCTCGATGACCTTCTGGCTGTCCATGTGCTTGGGCAACGGCAACTGAACGAGGATGCCGTGCACCTTGGGGTCGTCGTTGAGGGCGCGGATGCGCGCCAGCAGGTCGGCCTCGCTCAGGTCGGCGGGGTAGGTCTCGAGCGTGGCCGAGAGGCCGGTCTCGGTGCTGTCGTTGACCTTGTGCTTGGTGTAGACCTGGCTCGCCGGATCGCTGCCCACCAGGATGATGGACAGGGCCGGGTTCACGCCGCGGGCCTTCAGCGCAGCGGTGCGGCCGGACACCTCGGCGCGGATGGTTTTGGCGAGGGCGTTGCCGTCGATCAGTTGGGCGGTCATCGGTTTTGATTTTCCAAGTAAAAACGCCCGCTTGCGCAGGCGTGGGGAAGGTGCGTGGCTATCGGCGGGATAGCGGCAGTTCAGGAGGCCTTGGCCGCTGGGGCCGCCTGCCCGAGCGCGATTTTGAGCAGATCGGCCACGGTGTTGGCGTTGAGCTTTTCCATGATGTTGGCGCGGTGCGCCTCCACCGTCTTGATGCTGATGCCCAGGTCGTCGGCGATCTGCTTGTTCAGGCGGCCGGCGACGATGCGCTCGAGCACCTGCGCCTCGCGGCCGGTGAGCTTGGACAGCAGCGCGTCGCGGCTGGCCGACTGCTGGTGCTGCGTGAAGGCACCGCGTGCGTGCTCGAGCATGCGCTCGACCAGCGACACCAACTCTTCGTCGTTGAAGGGCTTCTGGATGAAATCCATCGCGCCCTTCTTCATGCTGTCGACCGCCATCGGCACGTCGCCGTGGCCGGTGATGACCACGATCGGCAACGGAGAACGCCGTTCGATCAGCCGATCCTGCAATTCGAGGCCGGTCATGCCGGCCATGCGGATATCGACGATCAGACAGGCGACTTCGCGCGGGTCGTATCGGGAGAGAAAGGATTCGGCGGACTCGAAACAGCGGACTCTGTAGTCCTTGCCTTCGAGCAGCCATTGCAGCGAATCGCGTACGGCTTCGTCGTCATCGACGACATAGACCGTGCCCTTCTTCGGAATCAAACTCATGCAGGTACCTTTGCCTCGTCGCTTGCTACGGAACTGATAGCGTCCAACACCGGAATCCAGAAGGAAAAACGGCATCCGATCACATCCGGGCCATTGTAGATGTTCTCCGCCTGCATCCGGCCGCGGTGCGACTCGACGATGGTGCGGCACAGGTTGAGCCCGATGCCCATGCCCTCGGGCTTGGTGGAGAAGAAGGCCTCGTAGAGCCGGTCCATGACCTCGGGCGAGAGGCCCTTGCCCGTGTCCTGCACCGAGAACTCGATGGCATTGTGCCCCTCGATCACCTTGGGCAGCACGCGCAGCTCGACGCTGCGGCGCGCCAGCGGGCGGTCGGCGATGTCGATGGATTCGGCCGCGTTCTTCAGCAGGTTGACCATCACCTGCTCGATGAGGATCGGGTCGACGCGCACCACCGGCAGCCGCGCGGCCACGTAGTGGTTCAGGCGCACGTTGCGCCGGCGCAGCTCGATGCCCGCGAGTTCGACCGCCTCGCTCACCATGGTGGCGACGTCGGCCGGCGTGCGGTTGGGTTCGCTGCGTTTCACGAAGGAGCGGATGCGCTGGATGATCTGGCCCGCGCGCTGCGCCTGCTTCGAGGTTTTTTCGAGCGCGGCGAGCAGGGCGTCGTTGTCGATCGTCTGGCCCTTGATGCGCGACATCATCCCGTTGCAGTAGTTGGCGATGGCCGTGAGCGGCTGGTTGAGCTCGTGCGCCACGCTGGAGGCCATTTCGCCCATGGTGATCAGGCGGCTCGCGGCCTGGGCCTTGTCGGCCTGCGCGGCGGCCTGCTCTTCGGCGTCGCGGCGCGGCGTGATGTCGGTGGCGATCACCAGCTGCGCCAGGCGACCGTCGACCCAGGTCAGGTAGCGCGAGCGCACCTCGAGCCACTTGCCCAGGTGCGGCACGAAGATTTCATTGTTCGCGGTCTGGGCGGCGGTGAGGGTGTCGATGGGCAGGCCGGCGTAGGGGTCGACGTCGTCCAGACCCTCGTCGTGCGCGTTCGACGGCGGCACGCCAGCCTGCGCCACCATGCCCAGGTGGCCCACGGTGTCGGAGCCGAACCACAGGCGGTACAGCTTGTTGGCGAACAGCAGCTCCTCGCTGCCGATGGGCGCCACCGACACGGCGGCGTCGAGCGCCTCGAGCACGGTGGTGAAGCGTTCGTACGAGGCGGACAGCTGCTCGCGGATGCGCGTCGGTTCGGTGATGTCGGTCATCGACGTCATCCAGCCGGTCTGGTGGCCGCGCGCATCGATCAGCGGCGACACATAGAGGCGCGCATTGAAGACGCTGCCGTTCTTGCGCTTCACGCGCACCTGGAAGCCGCCGGGCAGGGCGCGGCCGTGCAGCTCTTCTTCGAGACGCTCGTTCATCACCTCGCGGTCGGATTCGAGCCAGTAGGGGAAGGGCGGCGTCTGGCCGACGAGTTCGTCTTCGCTCCAGCCCGTCATGGCGCAGAACGCGGCGTTCACGTAGGTGATGCGGCCTTGCAGGTCGAGCACGCGCATGCCGGTGAGCATGGAGTTTTCCATCGCGCGGCGGAAGTTGGTCTCGGCGACCAGCCGCTGCTGCGCCTGCAGGCGGCGGCGCGTGTGGCGCCAGGTGCCGATCAGCATCCAGCTGGTCATCACGCTGAGGGCGCACACGAGCCAGAAGAGGCCGTTGCCCACCACGCCCTGCGAGGTGCGGTAGGCCTGCGCGCGCAGCATCAGCGCGTTGCCCACGGGCGACACCGGCACTTCGTATTCGTTGGTGGCTTCGGTCCAGGGCAGCAGGCGGGTGCCGCTGTTCTTCAGCGGCGTGGTGTTGCCGGCGATGACGTTGCCCTTGGCGTCGAGCAGCGAGACGGCGTAGCGCGCCTGCACCTCGGAGGGCATGCCATAGCGCAGCAGGCCGTCGATGGAGAACTCGCCGAGCACGACGCCCGCGAACAGCCCCTGGTCGAACAGCGGAATGTGCAGCTGCAGCATCGCGGCGGGCTCGCCGCCGGCCACGGGCTGTGAGTACACCGGCTGGCGCAGCTCGCGCGCCAGCGCATAGTTGCTTTCGATGTCGCCGGGGCGCAGCACGTCGCCGATCAGGTGCTGTTGCGCGGGATGCACGCTGGGCGCGGCATAGCCGGCCTTGAAGCGGCGGCGGTCGTCGATCCAGCTGATGGTCTGCAGCTCGGGGAACTGGCTCACCAGCGACTCGGCGCGGCTGGTGAACTCGACCGGATCGATCTCGCGGTTGGAGGCATCGCGCGCGATGCGCATCAGCTGTTCCTGCCGCTCCAGCAAACGCAGGCGCATGCGCTGTTGCGCGTACTCGACATCGCGCCGCACCGACTCCTGCTCACGCTCGACTTCTTCGGAGCGCAGGTACCAGAACGCCGACACGATGGCCGCGAGAAACAGCAGCACGGCCGCCATCGGCGCGAGCATCGCGACGGCGTCCTGCAGCACGGGTGTCTGCTTGCGCCACCACGTGCGCCACCAGGACAGCGGCGAGGCTTTGACGGCACTGCGGGCGACCGCGAGCGGGGAGGAAAGGGGCATGGGCGGAGTTTAGGTGATGGCCCTCTTGGCGAAGAGGCCCTGCCGGGGATGTGCCTCCTTGATATTTCATAATAAGAAATCAACAAGCACTATTTGAAATAGGGAAACTTCTATGCGAAACTCCGGCGCGCTCGGTGCCCAGCGCACTAAATTACAGCCACAGCCCTAAAAGGAGAGACAAGCATGTCGGCAAATCCCGAGAACCTGTTCGGCTCGGCCGCAAACGATGCGGACGCCCAGGAGACGCGTGAATGGATGGATGCACTGTCTTCCGTCATCCAGAGCGAAGGGCCCGAGCGGGCGCACTTCCTGCTCGAACAACTGCTCGAACATGCGCGCCAGAACAGCGTCGACATGCCGTTCTCGGCCAACACCGGCTACGTGAACACCATCGAGCCGGGCGTGGAAGCCCGCAGCCCCGGCAACCTCGAGATCGAACAGCGCCTGCGCGCCTACATGCGCTGGAACGCCATGGCCATGGTGGTCAAGGCCAACCGCATCCACCCGCCCGAAGGCGGTGACCTGGGCGGCCACATCGGCTCCTTCGCCTCGCTGGCCAGCATGTTCGGCGCCGGCTTCAACCACTTCTGGCACGCCGAGAGCGAAAACCACGGCGGCGACCTGCTGTACATCCAGGGCCACGTGTCGCCCGGCATCTATGCCCGCGCCTACCTGGAAGGCCGCCTCTCCGAAGACCAGCTGCTCAACTTCCGCCAGGAAGTCGACGGCAAGGGCCTGTCGAGCTACCCGCACCCCAAGCTGATGCCCGAGTTCTGGCAGTTCCCCACGGTGTCGATGGGCCTGGGCCCGCTGATGGCGATCTACCAGGCGCGCTTCCTGAAGTACCTGCACGCCCGCGGCATCGCCAACACCGAGAACCGCAAGGTGTGGGTGTTCTGCGGCGACGGCGAAATGGACGAAGTCGAATCGCTGGGCGCCATCGGCCTGGCCGCGCGCGAGAACCTCGACAACCTGATCTTCGTCATCAACTGCAACCTGCAGCGCCTGGACGGCCCGGTGCGCGGCAACGGCAAGATCATCCAGGAGCTCGAAGGCGAGTTCCGCGGCGCCAACTGGAACGTCATCAAGCTCATCTGGGGCAAGGGCTGGGACGCCTTGCTCGAGAAGGACCATGACGGCGCGCTGCGCAAGATCATGATGGAGTGCAACGACGGCGACTACCAGTCGTTCAAGGCCAACGACGGCGCCTACGTGCGCAAGAACTTCTTCGGCCGCGATCCGCGCACGCTGAAGATGGTCGAGCACCTGACCGACGACGAGGTCTGGAACCTGCAACGCGGCGGCCACGACTCGCAGAAGGTGTACGCCGCCTTCCACGCCGCCCAGAACCACAAGGGCCAGCCCTCGGTGCTGCTCGTCAAGACCGTCAAGGGCTTCGGCATGGGCAAGATCGGCGAAGGCAAGAACACGGTCCACCAGACCAAGAAGCTCGGCGACGAAGACATCAAGGCCTTCCGCGACCGCTTCAACATCCCGATTCCCGACAGCCAGATTGCCGAGCTGCCGTTCTACAAGCCGGCCGACGACACGCCGGAAATGCGCTACCTGCACGAGCGTCGCAAGGCCCTCGGTGGTTACCTGCCGCATCGCCGCGTGAAGGCCGACGAGAGCTTCACGGTGCCCTCGCTCGACACCTTCAAGGCGGTGATGGAGCCCACGGCCGAAGGCCGCGAGATCTCGACCACGCAAGCCTACGTGCGCTTCCTCACGCAGCTGCTGCGCGACAAGGCCCTGGGCCCGCGCGTGGTGCCCATCCTGGTGGACGAGGCCCGCACCTTCGGCATGGAAGGCCTGTTCCGCCAGATCGGCATCTACAACCCGCACGGTCAGCAGTACACCCCGGTCGATAAAGACCAGGTCATGTACTACAAGGAAGACAAGGCCGGCCAGATCCTGCAAGAGGGCATCAACGAAGCCGGCGGCATGTCCAGCTGGATCGCGGCGGCCACGTCGTACAGCACGAACAACCGCATCATGGTGCCGTTCTACGTGTACTACTCGATGTTCGGCTTCCAGCGCATCGGCGACCTGGCCTGGGCGGCCGGCGACATGCAGGCCCGCGGCTTCCTGCTGGGCGGCACCTCGGGACGCACCACGCTGAACGGCGAAGGCCTGCAGCACGAAGACGGTCACAGCCACATCCTGGCCAACACCATCCCGAACTGCGTGAGCTACGACCCGACCTTCGCGCACGAAGTCGGCGTGATCCTGCACCACGGCCTCAAGCGCATGGTCGAGAAGCAGGACAACGTCTACTACTACCTGACGCTGCTGAACGAGAACTACGCGATGCCCGGCCTGCAGCCCGGTACCGAAGAGCAGATCATCAAGGGCATGTACCTGTCCAAGCAGGGCCCGGTGGTCAAGGCCGCCAAGGGCGCCAAGGAAGCGCCGACCGTGCAACTGCTGGGCAGCGGCACCATCCTGCGCGAAAGCTTCGCGGCGCAGGAACTGCTCGAGAAGGAGTGGGGCGTGTCGGCTTCGGTGTGGAGCTGCCCGAGCTTCAACGAGCTGACCCGCGACGGTCAGGACGCCGACCGCTGGAACCTGCTGCACCCCGATCAGACGCCGCGCGTGCCCTTCGTGGCCGAGCAGCTCGGTGCCTCGACCGGCCCGGTGATCGCGTCGACCGACTACATGAAGGCCTACGCCGAGCAGATCCGTCCGTTCGTGCCGAAGGGCCGCAACTACAAGGTGCTGGGCACCGACGGTTTCGGTCGCAGCGACTTCCGCGCCAAGCTGCGCGAACACTTTGAGATCAATCGTCACTACATCGTCGTGGCCGCGCTCAAGGCGCTGAGCGAAGATGGCACCGTGCCGGTGGCCAAGGTGGTGGAAGCGATCAAGAAGTACGGCATCAATGTCGACAAGGTCAACCCGCTTTACGCTTGAACATCAACAACCAACGAACGAACGGTGCCTGACGGCGGGAGACAACGATATGGCAGCAGTGGAAGTGAAGGTGCCGGACATCGGCGATTTCGATGAAGTCGCGGTGATCGAGGTGCTCGTGAAGGTGGGCGATACGGTCAAGGCCGAACAGTCGCTCATCACGGTCGAATCGGACAAGGCGTCGATGGAAATCCCGTCGTCCACGGCCGGTGTGGTCAAGGAAATCAAGGTCGCCGTGGGCGACAAGGTCAAGGAAGGCTCGGTGGTGCTGGTGGTCGAGGCCGAGGGCGCGGCTGCCGCCGCCCCGGCGCCGGCC
>NZ_BCUS01000099.1 GCF_001591345.1 Variovorax boronicumulans NBRC 103145
GGCGCCGGGCGCACCGGGCGATGCACCGGGCCTCGTGCTCGACGACGTGCACTGGCGCGCCTCGCTCGACGGTACGCCGCTGAACCTCACGCGCCGCGAGTTCGGTCTGCTGCAGGTGCTGTCGCGGCACCCGGGCCGCATCTTCTCGCGCGCCCGGCTGCTGGAGCTGGCCTACGACGACACGGTGGACGTGACCGAGCGCGCCATCGACAGCCACGTGAAGAACCTGCGCCGCAAGCTCGGCGCGGTGACGCCCGCGCACGACTGGATTCGGTCGGTGTATGGCGTGGGCTTCGCGTGGGAAGCGCCGCCGCCGGCCTGAGCGGCCAGGCTAGTTTTGTCGAGGGGCTGCCGCGCGAATTTGCGTCGCCGTCTTCGCCCAGGTCTTCTCCAGCATCCGCGAAAGATAGGACGCCGACTCCCAGCCGACCTGCAGCGCGATGGACAGCACCGAGTCCCGCGTGGTCTGCAACAGGTACACGGCCCGTTCGATGCGCTGGCGCTGCAGAAACTCCAGCGGCGAGATGCCGTGCTTCGCGCGAAAGATCCGCTCCACCTGCCGGCGCGACAGCCGGTGCTGCTGGGCGAAGGCGTCGAGCGACAGGGGTTGCGCCAGATCGCGCAGCATCGTTTCGGCCAGCAGCTCGGCCACCCACAACGCCGGCGAGGCGTCGCCCTCCGACAACGGGTTGGCGCTCAGGCGCGCGGCCTCCATCACGAGCGCGCCGCACAGCACGTAGTTCTCGCTGTCGCCCGCGCGGGTCGATTCGAACATCCGCTGCGACAGGGCGCCCAGCGCGGTGCTGCCGGCGCGCATGCCTTGCGGGGGCCGCACGACGCCCTGCGCCTGCAAGGCCGTGGCCCACAGCGCCGGATCGACGTAGACCGCGACATGGCTCTGGCCGGCGGTGAGCGTGGTCGTCGAATGCGCGCTACCCGCCGCGAACCAGACGAAGTGGCCGGGCCCGAGGCGCTGCGCCTCGTCCTGCGCATCGCCCACGCTGAAGCGGCCTGCGATGGGCACGAACAGCATGTCGCAATCGTGCACGTGCGCGTCGGTGGCGTAGTGGTCGCGGGTGTTGGCGGCCATCGTCGCCTGGTGAGACAGCCGTTCGACGAACAGTGATTGGCGGGGCGGCGGGTGGCTGGAAGTCAGTGGCATGGCCATTCCTTGTCGCATTCGAAGCCGCGCATGTCGCAATCGGGCGCACGCGTTGGCGCGCGCTCCACAGAATCGGAAGAACCACTCCTGCAAGAAGACCCCATGACTACTCAACCTCTGCGCCGCGCGCTCCTGGGCCTGGCCGCCGCCGGTGCCCTGTACGGGCCGACCGCCTCGTGGCCGGCCTCCGATCCGGCCTACCCGGTGAAGCCGATCACCATCATCGTACCCTTCCCCGCCGGCGGCGGAACGGACGTGATCTTCCGTTCGGTGCAGCTGCGGCTGCAGGCCGCGCTCGGTGTGTCGGTGATCATCGACAACCGCTCGGGCGCGGGCGGTACCGTGGGCACGGGCTTCGGCGCGAAGGCGAACCCCGACGGCTACACGCTGGTGGCCAGCACCACGACCACCATCGCCTCGGCCGATGCGGTGTACCCCAAGCTCCCGTACGACCCCCTCAAGGACCTGGTGCCGATCGGCACCATCGGCACTACGCCTTTCGTGCTGGTGGTCACGCCCGCGCTGGCGGCGCGCACGGTGAAGGACTTCGTCAGCTACGCCAAGGCCAACCCGCAGGCGCTCAACTACGGCAGCATCGGCAACGGCAGCCTGAGCCACCTGGCGGGCGAACTCTTCAAGCAGCGCACCGGCATCGAGATGACGCACGTGCCCTACCGCGGCGCCGCGCCCGCGCAGGCCGACCTGATGGCAGGCCAGATCCAGGCGCTGTTCGACAACCCGCCCGCGCTGCTCGCGCAGGTGCGCGGCGGCCGCATGCGCGCGCTGGCCATCAGTGAACCGTCGGCGGGTTTCGCCGACCTGCCGACTTTCGAGGCAGCCGGCATCAAGGACTTCAAGCCGCAGCTCTGGTATGGCCTGATGGCACCGGCCGCCACGCCGCAGCCGGTGGTGCAGCGCCTGCGCGCCGCACTCGACACCGCGATGAAAGACCCGGCACTGCGCGCCGACATGCTGGCCAAGGGCGTGACGCCGTGGAGCGTGCGGCCCGAGGTGTTCGAGGAACAGATCCGCGGCGACATCAAGCTCTGGGGCGGCATCGCGCGCTCGGTCAACGCGAGGGCTGATTGACGATGGCTGCGATTTTTTCTGCGCCCGGTTGCCGGAACATCCGCGTGTTCGTCGGCCCCGATCCATCCGTCGGCGGCAACCCCGCGCCGGTCTGGCTCGATGCCGACGCGCTCTCCACCGCGCAGATGCAGGAGCACACCCGGCTCAGCGGCCATGAGTCCGTCTTCGTGCTGAAGCCGACGACACCGGCGCACCGGCTGCGCATGCGCTACTTCGTGCCCAAGCACGAGATGGAAATGTGCGGCCACGCCACGGTCGGCGCGCTGTGGCTGCTGCACCGGCGCGGCGAATGGGACGGTGCGCCCGTCGCGATCGAAACGCTCAGCGGCACCGTCACGGGCCGGCGCGTCGATGGCACGGTGCAGATCAGCCAGCCGCGCGCCACGGTGGAAGAGGTGACGCAGCGGCTGCTGGTCGAAGACATCGCGCAGTGCCTGGGCATCGAGGTCGGGCAGATCGTGGGGCCGGTGCTCAAGGCCGCCACCAGCCGGGTCAAGACGCTGGTTCGCCTGGCCGACACCGCGCAGCTGCACGCCTTGCGCGTCGACTTCGCGCGCGTCGAATCGCTGTGCGAACGTCTCGGGTCCACCGGGCTGTATCCCTATGCCATGTCACGGGACGAAACCGACACGGTCAGCGCGCGGCAATTTCCGAAATCTTCCGGCTACCCGGAAGACGCCGCCACGGGCATCGCCGCCGCGGCGCTGGCCTGGGGCCTGCGCCACCTCGGGCTGGTCGGCCGCGAGGCGCTGTCGGTGACCGTGCGGCAGGGAGAAGCAATGGGTTCGCCCTCCGCGATCCACGTGGGATTGCCATGGGATGCGAACGCGCAGGAAGGGTGCTGGGTCGGCGGCGAGGCCTGCGATGCGCAGCCCGAAGATTTCTTGCTCGACCAGCTGTGCCCACCTGAAGTGGCGCGGGCCAAGCCATCGGGTACTTACGCCACATTCGCGCAAGTGGGAAACCTGCTGCATTCGAGCGGCGTGGTGGCGCGCGAGAACGGCCAGGTGATCACAGGCCGGCTCGACGGCCCCGACGATGTGCCGCGCGGCCAGCGGGCCGCAGTGGCTGCTGTCGGCGCCCTGCTGCGCGCGGCACAGGACGAGCTCGGCAGCCTCTCGCGCGTCGTGCGCGTCGTGGCACTGAACGGCTACCTCCAGGCTTGCGGCGACTTCAAGGACCACGCCCAGGTGATGGACGCGGCCTCTGCGGCCCTTCAACGGATCGTCCCCGATGCCCCACTGCCGGTTCGCACCACCGTGGGCGTCGCGTCGCTGCCTCGCGGCGGCGTGGTCGAGGTGTCGATGGTGCTCGAGACGCGCGACTAGGCCCGCTCCTTCCCGGCTTTTTCCACGGAAGGCAGCGCAGCGTGCCCGCTCGTCACCACCGCCGAGGTGGCGGGCCGCCTCAGCCCCAGCGCGCCTTCGAGCATCCGCAGGATGGTCTCGCGGGCCAGGTCGAAATCCGCCGGCTCCAACGCCTGCTTGCCGAGCAGCATCCGCATCTGCCAGGCGAAGTCGGCGTAGGTCTGCGTCATGGCCCACAGCGTGAACAGCAGGTGCGGCACCGGCAGCGGCGCCACGTCGCCATTGGCCATCCAACGGTTCAGCACGGCCGCTTCGGCGCGGAAGGCCGGTACCAGCTTGGCCTCGATGTCGTCGGCGCATTGCGGCGCCTGCGAAATGATTTCCTGCGCGAACAGCCGCGAGCCCGAAGGGTGGTCGTACGAGAACTGCAGCTTCTGCGTGACGTAGCGCTCCAGCGCGGCGTGCGGGTCGAGGTCGGCGTCGGCCAGGCTGTTGAGGTTCGACAGCCACGAGTCGAGAACGTCGTTGAACACGCGGCTGTACAGCGCCTTCTTCGACGGGAAGTAGTACAGCAGGCTCTGCTTGGAGATGCCCGCGTCGGCCGCGATGTCGTCGACCGACACGCCGCCGTAGCCGTGCAGGGCAAAGCGCTCCTGCGCCACCGCGAGGATGGCGCTCTCGAGGTTCTGGCGGCGGGCCTGGCGCTTCACGGCGGGAGGACGCGCCGCAGTTCGCAGGGGTGGCGCGGCACTCATGGGTTCTTCATCCGCGCCAGGAAGCGCACCAGTCGCTCGTCGCCGCAGTGCGCGACGTTGAAGCGATACCAGGCAAAGGGCTGCGGCATGTCGCCGAAATCGGTCGCGGCCGCGAGCGGCAAGCCCTGCTTGCGCGCCTCCTGCAGCACCGCATCGCTCGATGGACGAGGCTCACAGCCGGGCGGCCAGCCTGCGCAGAGAAAGGGGCCGCCATCGGGCACGCACAGCGCCTGCAGGCCCGCGCCGGTCAGCAGCGACAGCGTGCGCTCACCGGCGATCTTCAGCGCGGTGTTGAGCTTCTGCAGGAAGCGCGGATAGCCGGCATCGGCCAGCACCTCGCAGGCCACGCGCTCTTCGAACTCGCTCGGCCCGAGCGTGGTGTGCAGACAGCGCAAGGCCGCATCGTCGACCCAATGCTGCGGCAGCAGCACATGTGCAAGCCGCAGCTTGGCCGAGAGCGTGGTCGACACGCCACCGACCTGCGCCACGCGCTGCAGCCCGTCCATCGCGGCAAGGCTGGGCGCCTGCAGCGGCGAGAGCCCGCGCCAGGTGTCGAGCTCGATCACGCGCAGGTCATGCCGCTCGGCCGCCTGCAGCGCCTGGTGCGCGCCCTGCGGGCTCATGCACACGCCCAGCGGATTGGAAACTGCCGTCGACAGGAACAGCAGGCGCTGGCGGCTTGCCGCAGGCAACAGCACGGCATGGCCGTCGAGCGCGGCGATGTCGAGGCAGCCGCCGCGCCGTGGCACTTCGAGCATGCGACGGCCCAGCGTGCGGATCAGGCTGCGCAGCTGGCGCGGTGCGGGCGATTCGACCAGCACCGCGTCGCCGGGCTCGGTCCAGGCCTGCAGCAAACACATCGTGGCGCCGAGGCTGCCCGCTGCCGTCATGACCTGCTGCGGGCCCAGTGCGGGCAATTCGACGCGATGGCGCGCGGCGATCAGTTCGCGCAGGCGCGGCAGGCCGAAACCATGTCGCGTGCCGCTGTCCCATTCGGGGGCCGAGCGGGCCACGCGGCGCATGGCTTCGCGCACCAGGTCATCGCCCCGGTATTCGGGGGGTGGCGGGCGGTCGTGGGCCGTGGCGGTGTCGGTCATGCGCGGCACCGCATCGGCGTCGTCGGATGCAATGCGAGAAGGCCGGTGCAGCACGTAGTAGCCGCTGCCCGGCCGCGAGGCCAGCACCGAGCGCGCGCGCAAGGCGCTGTACGACTCGGTGACGGTGAAGGTGCTGATGCCCAGCTTGCCGGCCAGCGCGCGCACCGAAGGCATCTTGGTGCCGGGTGCGAGGCGCCCGTCGATGACGCGCAGCTCAACACCCACCACGAGGCGCTGCGCCAGCCCGAGGCCGGGCGCGGCTTCGTCCATGTCGCCCATCAGGCCCTGCATCCAACCGGCACCGGCCTGCGCCGGCTGGCGCAGCGCCGACGCGTTGCTTGAACTCTGCATCACCGGGTCTCCTTGAGAAACGCATGCGGCCTGTCTGGACAGGGTTTGCCCTGGGCAACTGTGCTGGGGAGTGCACCAAACAGCATGGTCGGCAGCGGCAAACACTTTCTCGTGCGCCGCGCCAACTGTGTATGGGCGGCACCCCTCGTTTGCTGAATCATCGCGACATTCGACCACTTGGTCAAACTTCATGAGGGCTCGATCTCTCATGTCGCACACGGTTACCCCACCACGACCTGGAGCTTGAAAGCCCATGAGCAGCACGATGAATCCCGTCGCGCCCAGCGCGCACATTGCCTCCGATGTGCGCGCCGGCCGTCTCGACCCCGCGCAGTACGCCAAGAACTTCTGCGACGCCCACCCGCCGCTGAACGTGGTGCAGGCCAACATCGAGGCCGAGCGCTGCTACTACTGTTTCGACGCGCCCTGCCAGACGGCCTGCCCCACGGGCATCGACATCCCGACCTTCATCCGCCGCATCGCCGACGGCAACCTGCGCGGTGCCGCGCGCACCATCCTCGAAGAGAACCCGCTGGGCGGCATGTGCGCCCGCGTGTGCCCGACCGAGGTGCTGTGCGAGCAGGCCTGCGTGCGCAACAGCAACGAGAGCAAGCCGGTGGAGATCGGCCTGCTGCAACGCCATGCGACCGATGCCTTCTTCGACGCGCCCGGCGCGCCGCTGTTCGTGCGCGCGGCCGACACGGGCAAGCGCATTGCCGTCGTCGGCGCGGGCCCGGCCGGCCTGGCCTGCGCGCACCGCCTGGCGGTGCTGGGCCACCAGGTGACGCTGTTCGATGCGCGCCCCAAGCTGGGCGGCCTGAACGAATACGGCCTGGCCAGCTACAAGACGGTGAACAACTTCGCGCAACGCGAGATCGAGTGGCTGCTGTCGGTCGGCGGCATCGAGGTGCGCAACAACCAGGCACTGGGCCGCGACCTGCACCTGGACGCGCTCGCCACCGGCTACGACGCGGTGTTCCTGGGCCTGGGCCTGGCGGGCGTGAACACGCTGGGCCTGGGCGAGCAGGCCGGCGTGCGCGATGCGGTGGACTTCATCGCCGAACTGCGCCAGGCCGCATCGCCGGCCGACGTGGCCATCGGCCGCCATGTGGTGGTGATCGGCGGCGGCATGACCGCCGTGGATGCGGCCGTGCAGTCGCGCAAGCTCGGCGCGGAAGACGTGAGCATCGTCTACCGGCGCGGCGCCGAGGCCATGGGCGCCTCGGTCGACGAGCAGAGCTGGGCCAAGGAGAACGGCGTGCGCATCATCCACTGGGCCGCGCCCAAGGCCCTGCGCGCCAAGGGCGGCGTGCTGCGCGGCATCGACTTCGCGCGCACCGCGCTGGTCGACGGCAAGCTGGTCGAAACGGGTGAAGCCCTCGCGCTGCAGGCCGACATGGTGCTGTGCGCCATCGGCCAGAGCTTTGTCGCGACGGCGCTGGAAGACAGCGGCGTGCAGCTGCAGGGCGGGCGCATCAGCACCGATGCGGAATGCCGCAGCTCGCTCCCCAAGGTCTGGGCCGGCGGCGACGCGCGCTTCGGCGGGCGCGACCTCACGGTCGAGGCGGTGGAAGACGGCAAGCAGGCCGCGCTGTCCATCGACCGCCACCTGCGCGCGGCCTGACGCGACCGCGCCCTCTCTTCCTTTTTACCTCTCATCCGAGCGCGCCGTGGCGCGACAGGAGCAATTCACATGGCAGACCTGAGCATCGACTTCGTGGGCATCCGCAGCCCCAACCCCTTCTGGCTGGCCTCGGCGCCGCCGACCGACAAGGAGATCAACGTGGTCCGCGCCTTCGAGGCCGGCTGGGGCGGCGTGGTCTGGAAGACCGTGGGCGAAGACCCGAACGTGGTCAACGTGCACGGCCCGCGCTATGCCGTGTCGTATGCGGCCGACCGCCGCGTGACGGGCTTCAACAACATCGAGCTGATCTCCGACCGGCCGCTGCGCACCAACCTCGAAGAGATGACGCGCGTGAAGCGCAACTGGCCCGACCGCGCGCTGGTGGCGTCGATCATGGTGCCGTGCACCGAGGAGGCCTGGAAGAACATCCTGCCGATGGTGGAAGACACCGGCTGCGACGGCATCGAGCTGAACTTCGGATGCCCGCACGGCATGAGCGAACGCGGCATGGGCGCGGCCGTGGGCCAGGTGCCCGAGTACATCCAGATGGTGGCCGAGTGGTGCAAGCACTACTCCAAGCTGCCGGTGATCGTGAAGCTCACGCCCAACGTGGCCGACATCCGCCCCGCCGCGCGCGCGGCCAAGAAGGGCGGCGCCGACGCGGTGAGCCTCATCAACACCATCAACTCGATCATGGGCGTCGACCTGGACGCGATGGCGATGTTTCCGCACACCGACGGCAAGGGCTCGCACGGCGGCTACTGCGGCCCCGGCGCCAAGCCGATCGCGCTGCACATGGTGGCCGAGATCGCGCGCGACCCGCAGACCGCCGGCCTGCCGATCTCGGGCATCGGCGGCGTCTCGACCTGGCGCGACGCGGCCGAGTTCATCGCGCTGGGCAGCGGCTCGGTGCAGGTGTGCACCGCCGCCATGGTCTACGGCTTCAAGATCGTGCAGGACCTGTGCGACGGCCTCTCCAACTTCATGGACCAGAAGGGCTACGCCAACCTGGAGCAGCTGCGCGGCCGTGCGGTCGGCAGCATCACCGACTGGCAGCAGCTCAACCTGAACCACGTCGACAAGGCCGTGATCCACCAGGACCTGTGCATCCAGTGCGGCCGCTGCCACGTGGTGTGCGAAGACACCTCGCACCAGGCCATCAGCGCCACCAAGGACGGCATGCGCTTCTTCGAGGTGAAGGAAGAAGAGTGCGTGGGCTGCAACCTGTGCGTGTCGATCTGCCCGGTGCCCGGCGCGCTGTCGATGCGCACGCTGAAGGCCGGCGAGACGGACGCGCGCACCGGCCACCCGGTGGTCGGCCACTACGCCAACTGGACCACGCACCCCAACAACCCGATGCGCACCGGCAGCCCCGCCTGAACGGGATATCGAACAAGCGAGTGAGTGAGCAAGTGAATGACCAAGCCCGGCGCAGACCGGGCGGCGGCGGGAGGGGAACGACCACACGGCCAGACGCACGACACACGTGCAGGAGAAAACCCACATGACGACCCCACAGCACGGCGGCGCACCCGCCGCAAACCTCTGGAACGAGGACCTGGCGCCCACCACGCTGGCGCAGCGAACGTGGCGCTGGTACCACTTCGCCGCGCTCTGGGTGGGCATGGTGATGTGCATCCCCGCCTACATGCTGGCGGCCAGCCTGATCGAAGGCGGCATGTCGTGGGGGCAGGCGGTGCTGACCGTGTTCCTCGGCAACGCCATCGTGCTGGTGCCGATGCTGCTCATCGGCCACGCCGGCGCGAAGTACGGCATTCCGTATGCGGTGATGGCGCGCGCCTCGTTCGGCACGCGCGGGGCGCGGCTGCCCGCCTTGCTGCGCGCCATCGTGGCCTGCGGCTGGTACGGCATCCAGACCTGGTTCGGCGGCCAGATGATCTACACGCTGGTCGGCGTGCTCATGGGCCAGCCGCTGGGCGGCGACAAGCTGCCGATGCTCGGCATCAATGGCGCGCAGCTCGTGTGCTTCCTGATCTTCTGGGCCATTCAGCTGTACTTCGTGGTGCACGGCATCGAGTCGATCCGCCGGCTCGAAACCTACACCGCGCCGCTGAAGATCATCGTGTGCGTCGCCCTGCTCTACTGGGCCGTGCAGCGCGCGGGCGGCCTGGGCCCGATCTTCGACCAGCCCTCGCAGTTCGAAGCGGGCGGAAAGAAGGCCGGCATGTTCTGGGCCGTGTTCTGGCCATCGCTCACGGCCATGGTGGGCTTCTGGGCCACGCTGGCGCTGAACATCCCCGACTTCACACGCTTCTCGCGCTCGCAGCGCGACCAGGTGGTGGGCCAGGTGATCGGCCTGCCCGCACCCATGGGCCTGCTCGCGATGATGGCCGTGATGGTCACCTCGGCCACGGTGGTCATCTACGGCAAGGCGCTGTGGGACCCGGTGGACCTGGCCAGCCGCATGACCGGCGCCGCGGTGCTGCTCGCGCTCATCATCCTGCTGATCGACACCGTGAGCGTGAACCTGGCGGCCAACCTCGTGGGCCCGGCCTACGACTTCTCTGCCCTCAACCCGAAGAAGATCTCGTACCGCACGGGCGGCTACATCACGGCCGGCATCGCCATCGTGATGATGCCGTGGAAGGTGTTGGAGACCACGCAGGGCTACATCTTCACCTGGCTCATCGGCTACTCGGCGCTGCTGGGGCCGGTGGCCGGCATCCTGATTGCCGACTACTACCTCATCCGCCGCAAGGAGCTGGACGTCGATGCGCTCTACCGCGAGAACGGCGCGTACAGCTACGGCAACGGCTGGAACATGGCGGCCATCGTCGCTTTCATCGTCGGCGTGCTGCCGAACATCCCCGGCTTCCTCAACGCCGCCTTTCCGTCGGCCGTGCCGTCGATGCCCGAGTTCTTCAAGACGATCTACACCTACGCCTGGTTCGTCGGCGTGGTGCTGTCGGCCGTGGTCTACATGGGGCTGATGAAGGCGCGCGCACCGCAGCTTCAGGGCCTGGTCCCACCCCTCAAGAACCCCAGCTGGAGCAAGAAAGAAAAGGAACCCACGCCATGACCGTTCTCATTCGCGGTGGCACGGTGGCCAACGCCGATGCCGAGCACCGTGCCGACGTGCTCTGCCAGGGGGACAAGATCCTCCAGGTCGGCACCGACCTGCAGGTGCCGGCCGGCACCGAGGTGATCGACGCCGGGGGCGCCTATGTCATGCCCGGCGGCATCGACCCGCACACCCACATGCAGCTGCCCTTCATGGGCACGGTGGCGGCCGACGACTTCTTCAGCGGCACGGCGGCCGGCCTGGCTGGCGGCACCACCAGCATCATCGACTTCGTGATTCCCGATCCGCAGCAGTCGCTGATGGACGCCTTTCGCATGTGGCGCGGCTGGGCCGAGAAATCGGCCGGCGACTACAGCTTTCACGTGGCCGTGACCTGGTGGAACGACAGCGTGCACAAGGACATGGGCACGTTGGTGCACGAGCATGGCGTGAACAGCTTCAAGCACTTCATGGCCTACAAGAATGCGATCATGGCCGACGACGAGATCCTGGTGAAGAGCTTCCAGCGCTCGCTGGAGCTCGGCGCCATGCCGACGGTGCATGCGGAGAACGGCGAGCTGGTCGCGATGCTGCAGCAGCAGTTGCTGGCGCAGGGCATTCGCGGCCCCGAAGGCCATCCGTTGTCGCGCCCGCCGATGGTCGAGGCCGAGGCCGCCAACCGCGCCATCGCCATCGCCGACGTGCTGGGCGTGCCGATCTACGTGGTGCACGTGTCGTGCGGCGAGGCGCTCGACGCCATCACCCGTGCCCGCGCGCGCGGCCAGCGCGTGTACGGCGAAGTGCTGGCCGGCCACCTCGTGGTCGACGAGAGCGCCTACCGCGACCCCGACTTTGCGCGCGCTGCCGCCCACGTGATGAGCCCGCCCTTCCGCTCGCGCGAGAACCAGGCCATGCTGTGGCGCGGCCTGCAGGGCGGCAACCTGCACACCACGGCGACCGACCACTGCACCTTCTGCGCCGAGCAGAAGGCCGCCGGCCGCGACGACTTCACGAAGATTCCCAACGGCTGCGGCGGCGTCGAAGAGCGCATGGCCGTGCTGTGGGATGCGGGCGTCAACGCCGGCCGGCTCACGCCGTCGGAGTTCGTGCGTGTCACCTCGACCAACGCGGCGCAGCTGTTCAACCTGTACCCGCGCAAGGGCGTGATCCAGCCCGGTGCCGACGCCGACATCGTGGTCTGGGACCCGAAGGCCACCAAGACGCTGTCGGTGAAGACGCAGCACTCGAAGAGCGACTTCAACATCTTCGAAGGCCGCCAAGTAACGGGCGTGCCCAGGCACACGGTCAGTGCCGGCCGCTGGGTCTGGCGCGACGGCGATCTGCGCGCCGAGCCGGGCACCGGCCGCTACCTCAAGCGCCCGCCCTTCGCGCCGATGTTCACCGCGCTCGAACGCTTCAAGCAGCAGCACGCGCCCACGGCCGTGGCGCGCTGAACCCCCAAGGAGTCATACATGAATGCAGCAGTGGACACGCAGGTGCTGACGATCAACGGCGAGCGCCTGTGGAACTCGCTGATGGAACTGGCCCGCATCGGCGCCACCCCCAAGGGCGGCGTCAAGCGCCTGGCGCTGACCGACCTCGACAAGCAGGGCCGCGACCTCGTGGTGTCGTGGGGCAAGGCGGCCGGCCTGAGCATCACGGTCGACAAGATCGGCAACGTCTTCATGCGCCGCGAAGGCCGCAACCCCGCGCTGCCGCCCATCGTGTCGGGCAGCCACATCGACACGCAGCCCACCGGCGGCAAGTTCGACGGCAACTACGGCGTGCTGTCGGCACTGGAAGTGGTGCGCACGCTGAACGACCAGGGCATTCGCACCGAAGCGCCCATCGAAGTCGCGTTCTGGACGAACGAGGAAGGCTCGCGCTTCGTGCCGGTGATGATGGGCTCGGGCGTGTTCTGCGGCGCCTTCAGCCTGGAGCACGCCTACGCCGCGAAAGACACCGAGGGCAAGACGGTGCGCGAAGAGCTGGCGCGCATCGGCTACATCGGCGACCAGACGCCGGGCGACCACCCCATCGGCGCCTACTTCGAGGCGCACATCGAACAGGGGCCGGTGCTGGAAGATGCGGACAAGGTCATCGGCGTGGTGCCGGCGGTGCTCGGCCTCTCGTGGTACGACTGCGTCGTCACCGGCATGGAGGCGCACGCAGGCCCCACGCCGATGCACCTGCGCCGCGATGCGCTGCAGGTGGCGACGCGGATCATGCAGGAGGTGGTGGCCATCGGGCTGCGCTACCCGCCCTACGGGCGCGGCACGGTCGGCATGGTGCAGGTGCACCCGAACAGCCGCAACGTGATTCCGGGCGAGGTGAAGTTCTCGGTCGACCTGCGCAACGTGAGCAGCGAATTGCTCGACCGCATGCACGGCGAGATCCTCGCCTTCGTCGAGCGCACGGGGCGCGAGACCGGGTTGGGCGTGACGATCGAGCGCGTGTCGTACTTTCCACCCTGCCCGTTTCACCCCGATTGCGTGGATGCGGTGCGCCGCGCGACCGAACGGCTCGGCTACTCGACCATGGACGTGGTGTCGGGCGCGGGCCACGACGCGATCTATGCCGCGCGGCTGGCACCGGCCGGCATGATCTTCGTGCCCTGCAAGGACGGCATCAGCCACAACGAGATCGAGGACGCGCAGCCCGACCACCTGACGGCCGGCTGCAACGTCTTGCTGCACGCCATGCTGGAGCGCGCGAAGCGCGTCGACTGACGCGCTCGCGGCGGCGCTGCCGTTACTGGTACGCCGCCAGCTCCTGCTTGGCGATCGCGTTGCGGTGCACTTCGTCGGGGCCGTCGGCCACGCGCAGGTGGCGCTCGTAGGCGTAGAAGTGCGTGAGCAGCGTGTCCTGGCTCAAGCCCATCGCGCCGAAGGCCTGCATGGCCCAGTCGATCACCTTCACGCAGTTGTTCGGCGTGAGCACCTTGATCATGGCGATCTCTTTCGCGGCCACCTTGTTGCCGACGGTGTCCATGCGGTAGGCCGCGTTGAGCACCATCCAGCGCGACTGCTCGATGAGCATGCGCGACTCGGCAATGCGCTCGCGCCACACGCCCTGCTCCGACAGCGGCTTGTGGAAGGCGACACGCGATACCAGGCGCTGGCACATCATCTCGAGCGCAGCTTCGGCCATGCCGATGGCGCGCATGCAGTGGTGGATGCGTCCGGGGCCGAGGCGGCCTTGCGCAATCTCGAAACCGCGGCCTTCGCCCAGCAGGATGTTCTCGACCGGCACGCGCACGTTGTCGAACACGATCTCGGGGTGGCCGAAGGGCGGGTCGTACATGCCCAGCAGCTGCATGTCGCGCACGATGGTGATGCCGGGCGTGTTCTTGGGCACGAGCACCATCGACTGCTGCTTGTGGCGGTCGGCGTTGTCGGGGTCGGTCTTGCCCATCAGCACGAAGATCTCGCAGCGCTCGTTCATGGCGCCGGTGATGTACCACTTGCGCCCGTTGATGACGTACTCGTCGCCTTCGCGGCGGATGCTGCAGCGGATGTTGGTGGCGTCGCTGGAGGCCACCTCGGGCTCGGTCATGGCGAACGACGAGCGGATCTCGCCGGCCAGCAGCGGCGTGAGCCAGCGTTCCTGCTGCGCCTTCGTGCCGTAGCGCGCCAGCACTTCCATGTTGCCGGTGTCGGGCGCGGAGCAATTGAAGATCTCGGCGCACCAGTAGCGCCGGCCCATGATCTCGCACAGCGGCGCGTACTCGACGTTGGTCAGGCCCGGGCCGTGCTCCGACTCGGGCAAGAACAGGTTCCACAGGCCGCGCTCGCGCGCCTTGGCCTTGAGGCCGGCCATCATCGGCAGCTCGGCATACGGGCGGCCGGCGCGGGCGTTGGCGGCCAGCTCTTCCTCGCGGCGCTTCTCGTTCGGGTAGACGTGCTCGTCCATGAACTTGAGCAGCTCGGCGCGCAGCGCGAGCACCCGGGGCGTGAATTCGAATTGCATGTCGTCTCGTCCTTCTTCCAATGTGCGGTCGAAGATACGTCGCGATGCGGATCGGGACGGTCGTTCGCGCGACAGCACGAACCCCGCCCCTGCGCGAATCAACGTGGCGTGGGCAACGCCGTCGCGAGTGCGGCCAGCGCCGCCACCACCTTCTGCACCGACTGCGCGGCGCGCGCGTCCTTCAGCGCACCGTCGGCCTCGAAGGCCTCGTTCGCGCGACCGAGCGCGAACTGCTGCGGCGCCACCAGCATGGCGAAGGCCATCTGCAGGTACTGGCGCAGGAAGTTCATCGAGCGCAGCGCGCCCAGCGGCCCGGGCGAGGCCGACAGCAGAGCGGCCGGCTTGTTGGCCGTGGCGGCCAGCCCGCCCGCGTGGCCCTCGCCCGGCGGAATGCGCGAGAGCCAGCTGAAGGCGTTGATGACCAGCGGCGTGGGAAAGCCGTTGTACTCGGGCGTGACGATCAGCACGCCGTCGCTCGCCGCGATGGCGCTGCGCAGTTCGTGCGCGCCGGCCGGCACGCCCGAGGCAGCCTCGAGGTCGCCGTCGTACACGGGCAGCGCCAGCGCGCGCAGGTCCATCTCCGTCACCTGCAGGCCCGCCGCGCGCGCGGTGGCCGCGGCCACGGCCGCCAGCCGGCGGTTGAGCGAGCCGTCGCGGGCGCTGCCGGGAATGATCAGGATGCGGGGACTGTCCATGCGGGGCTCCTTGCCGTGCGTTGAAAGAAGAAGGAAAGCCGCGCCGCACGTTTCGCGTGCGGCGCGGCGTTCGTCAGTGTCGCATCGGGATGATCAAGCGCGCTGCGAATCCAGCTGCTCGCTGTTGGTCACGACCTCCTGCGCCTTCATGTAGCTCTCGATCAGCAGCTGGTAGGGCGGGAACACGGCGCTGTAGGCCTCGGCCCATTGCGCGGCGTCATCGCGGTGCCAGGTTTTCTGCACTTCGGAGCACACGCCCGCGGTGTCGATCGGCACCACGCCGGCCTGCACCACGCGCGCCAGCGTGATCTCCTGCGCCATCTTCGAGTAGGTGCCTGACGCGTCGATCACCGCGAACACGCGGTAGCCCTCGTGCACCGCCGCGATGCTCGGGAAGGCCATGCACACGCTGGTGATGGTGCCGGCAATGATCAGCGTGCCGCGCCCGGTGGCCTTCACGGCGGCCACGAACTCGGGGTTGTCCCAGGCGTTGATCTCGCCCTTGCGCGCCACGTACTGCGCATGCGGCGCGTACTTGTGCACTTCGGGAATCAGCGGCCCGTTCGGCCCCTGCGGCACCGAGGCGGTGGTGATGACCGGGATCTTCGCCAGCGTCGCGACCTTGGCCAGCGTGGTGACGTTGGAACGCAGCTCGGTCATCGGCATGTCCTTCACGGTCTGGAACAGGCCGCTCTGGTGGTCGATGAGCAGCATCACGGCGTCGTCGGGGTCGATGACGGGCTTGGCGCCGTTGAAGTTGGCGACGGTGTTCGGCGTGGTCATGGGGTGCTCACTTTCCTTGGGTCAGCTGCGTGTAGCTGGTGATGAGGTTGCGGTAGTCGGGGATGTGGTTGGAGAACAGCGTGCCCAGCCCCTCGATGTCGTTGCGCCAGTCGCGATGCAGCTCGCAGGCCACGCCGAACCACGACATCAGCTGCGCGCCGGCGGCCGACATGCGGTCCCACGCGGCCTGACGCGTCACGTCGTTGAAGGTGCCCGAGGCGTCGGTGACCACGAACACGTCGAAGCCTTCGGCCAGCGCCGACAGCGCCGGGAAGGCCACGCAGACCTCGGTGACCACGCCGGCGATCAGCAGTTGCTTCTTGCCCGTGGCCTTCACGGCCTTGACGAAGTCCTCGTTGTCCCAGGCGTTGATCTGGCCGGGGCGGGGAATGTAGGGCGCGTCGGGAAACTGGGCCTTCAGCTCGGGCACCAGCGGGCCGTTGGGGCCGTTCTCGAAGCTGGTGGTCAGCACCGTGGGCAGCTTGAAGTAGCTGGCGATGTCGGCCAGGGCCAGCACGTTGTTCTTGAACTTGTCGGGGTCGATGTCGCGCACCAGCGAGAGCAGGCCGGTCTGGTGGTCGACCAGCAGCACGGCGACATCGTTCTTGTCGAGACGGGTGTAAGGCTTGGACATGAGAGGCTTCCTTTGCGAGGTTGAATGCCGGGGAAAAATGGCCCCCGATGCATGTCCGTCAGCGTAAAAGCGCGCCCGAAAGTCCGGTAGTCGGCGAAATTTGCCTGCAGCGTTCCACCCGATGGACGATGGCAACACCCGTGCGCGCAGGTCGGATGAATTCGCGCCCGCCGGAGCCGATCCGTGGCGGCGGGTAAAATACCCCTACATGTCCCGCTGGTTTGCCGCTACCGTCCTCGCTTTCATGCTGTCCTGCTACGGCTTCGCCGTGCTCGCGCACGGGCTGGTCGGCGGCCACCATGTGACGTCGTCGTCCGGCGAACGCCAGACCGTCGCGACGCTCGCCGCCTCGCTGGCCGATGGCGGTGACAAGGACATCGGCAAGACGTCGTCCGAAGACCCGTCCGCCATGGACGAAGCGGGCTCCGAGCACGCCGAACTGGTCGATGCCCGTCCCCACGCGCGCAACCTGCTGGTGCTGTCCGCGCAACCGCCGCGGCTGGGCTCCACCTCGGTGCTCTCGCCGCTGCTCGACCGGCCCAAGCGGCCACCCCGGCCCCACGCCCTCCTCGCCGCCTGAGGCCGCGCGGCGGCGAGCGAACGCCTGAGGACTGTCGCAGTCCGGGCGTTTGCGCTCATCCGATCCGGCCCGTCGCCCGTTTAGCGCGACGCCCCTGCCTCTTCTTTTCAGCCGTTCGACGGCCCCGCCGCACGTGTCATGCGACCCGTCCGGCCCTCTCTCTTTTTTCAGGATTTTTCGATGAACTCCAGCCAATCGGCCTACCCCTCCAGCTTCGGCGCACCGTTGGCCTCGGTCCAGGAACGCAACCGCGTTCTGCGCAACACCTACTGGCTGCTCGCGCTGTCGATGGTGCCCACCGTGCTGGGCGCCTGGCTCGGCGTGGCCACCGGCCTCACGCGCGCCATGTCGCCGGGCATCGGCATCATGGTGTTCCTCGGCGGCGCCTTCGGCTTCATGTACGCCATCGAGAAGACCAAGAACTCCGCCGCCGGCGTGCCCGTGCTGCTGGCCTTCACCTTCTTCATGGGTCTGATGCTGTCGCGCCTGGTCGGCAGCGTGCTCGGCCTGTCCAACGGCGCCAGCCTGGTGATGACCGCCTTCGCCGGCACCGGCGGCATCTTCCTGGGCATGGCCATGCTCTCGACGGTCATCAAGCGCGACATCTCGGCCATGGGCAAGTGGCTCTTCGTGGGCGCCATCGGCCTGCTGGTGGTGGGCATCGCCAACGTCTTCATCCAGTCGAGCGCGCTGATGATGACGCTGTCGGTCGCCGCCATCGGCATCTTCTCGGCCTTCATCCTGCACGACCTGAAGCGCGTGAAGGACGGCCTGGAAACCAACTACATCTCGGCCACGCTGGGCGTGTACCTGAGCCTCTACAACGTGTTCCAGTCGCTGCTGGCCCTGCTGGGCATCGCCGGCGGCCGCGACGAGTAAGCGCACACAGAACGACAAGCAAGGAAGGAAACACCATGCGCCTCACCACCAAGGGCCGCTTCGCGGTCACCGCGATGATCGACATCGCCCTGCACGGCCGCTCGGGCCCCGTCACGCTGGCCTCGATCAGCCTGCGCCAGCAGGTCTCGCTGTCGTACCTGGAACTGCTGTTCGCCAAGCTGCGCCGCAACGGGCTGGTCGAATCCACCCGCGGCCCCGGCGGCGGCTACTCGCTCAGCCGCAAGGCCGCGGAGATCACGGTGGCCGACATCGTGCTCACCATCGAGGACCTGGGCGCCAGCAAGATCCGCCCGCGCGCCGCCGGCTCGGCCGACGAACCCGGCCGCTGCGAGATCGACGACCTCTGGGCCTCCGTGAACCTGCGCGCCGTCGAGTTCCTGCGCTCGATCTCGCTGCAGAGCCTGGTCGACGAACAGAAGGCCAAGGGCGTGCAACCCGCCACCAGCGCGGCCGCGCGCCGCACCACGGCCGTGGTCGGCTCGCCGGTGCGCAAGCCCTTCGTGGTCGACGCGCCGAACTCGGTGTTCGCACTGGGCCGGCGCCACAGCACGAGCAGCTGACGGCGATCGGCGCGGCCGCTGCGCCGCGCCTTGAAAGACCGGGCCCCGCGACCTAGACTGGGCAGTGAGGGCACCCGCGGTGCCGGGGGCCAAGGAGCCTGCCATGTACAAGCGTGTTCTCGTCGCAACCGACGGCTCTTCGCTGTCGGACAAGGCGGTGGCCGCGGCCATCGACCTCGCGTTGCTGACCGGCGCGGAGCTGGTGAGCGTCAACGTCGCGCACATCCAGCCCTATGGCTACTTCGAAGGCTCGATGCTGCTGAACCAGACGGATTTCGAGGCCAACCAGAAACACGTCGAGCAGGCGGCCCAGCGCGTGGCCGATGCGGTGCGCGACACCGCCCTGGCCAAGGGCGTGCGCCGCGCCGACGCGGTGGTCATGAAGTCGAACCAGGTGGCCGAAGCCATCATCCACGCCGCCAAGAACCAGGACTGCGACCTGATCGTGATGGCCTCGCATGGGCGCCGCAGCCTCGCACGGCTGCTGCTGGGCAGCGAGACGCTGCACGTGCTGACGCATTCGCACATTCCGGTGCTGGTGCTGCGCTGAACTGAACGAACGAGGCACCGCGCACGCGGTGCCCGGGGGTTACCGCGTGGCGGCCGACTCGACGGTCTCGACGACCGTGCGACCGGCCGGCGGGCACGACGGCCCGGCATCGCGGCCGAAGCAGCGCGCGGCCTGCGTGCGCGCCTGGGCTTCCTGCGCGTGGCGCGCCTGCGCCGCATCGACCTGGTAGTCGAGCAGCCACTTCATCAGCAACAGCATCGCGATCACCAGCCCGAGCGCCACACCCAGCAGGGTCGTGCGCCAGTTGCGCGGTCGCGCCGCCGACGGCGCGCGGGCCGGTGCGCTGCTCTCCATCGCGGTGAAGCCCGCAAGGCTGCGGGACGCACCACCGTCATGGATGCGGCGGCGGGGTGGTTCGGGGGTCGCGGAACGCGCGGACACCGAGGTCTGCGCGCGCTTCACGCGCGGCGCATGGGCAGTGTCCGAAGGCAGGTGGCGGGCAGGCATGACGGGGGCGATTATGAACGCCTTGCGCCCCCGGTCCGTGCGTCAGGCACCGACGCCGAACGCCGCGTGGTACCGCACCTCGCCGACCGGCCACGCGCCGTGGAACGACACGGCCTGAAAGTATTCCGGCGGCACGCCCGGCAACACCAGCCCGGGCCGCACGACGAAGCCGAAGCGGCCATAGAAAGCCGGGTCGCCCAGCAGCACGCAGCCTTGCGCGCCGGCGTCGCGCAGGCCCGCCAGCGCGGCGTCCATGAGCAGCCGGCCGATGCCCTGCCCCTGGCGCGCGGGCGCCACCGAGATCGGCCCCAGGCCATGCCAGCCGGCCGTGCCGTCGGAAACTGCCACCGGCGACACCGCGACGTGGCCGACGATCTCGCCGCCGTCTTCGGCCACGAGCGACAGCGTGAGCTGGCCGGCGGCACGCAGGGCGTCGACGATGAGGTGCTCGGTCCCGTCGGCATGCGCCGCGCCGGCAAAGGCCGCCACCGTCAGTTGCCGGATCGCGGCTTCGTCGCCCGCTTGCTCGGGACGCAGCGCTGGCCCCGCCTGCGCCCTTCGCGCAGCCTCCACCTTCTTCTGCGTGTCAGCATCCACCAAAGCCCGCATGGCGCGAAAGAGCGGCCGGCTGCCGGTGTGCTTCTGGCCGTAGCCGAGGTTGAATTCGTAGTCGAAGTCGGGCGGGTTCGCGCCCTGGTTGTGCTGCAGCAGCGTCTCAAGCTTGTCCAGCGCCTTCACCGCGCGGGCCTCGGGCGTCTCGGCCTTTTCGTACTCGTCCCACAGCGCCAGGATGCCGGCGCGCAGCGGCGCATCGAGCGTGCGCGTGAGCACCTGCAGGTCTTCGCGCTCCTGCGCGCTCTTGTCGGGATGCGCGCCTTGCACGATGGCGGGAATGTCGCCATGGATCGCCTCGCCCAGGTCGTGCACCACGCACATCTTCAGCACCTTGAGCAGGTCCAGGTCGGCCAGCTCGTCCTCGAAGGCCATGGCCATGAGGCACAGGCGCCAGCTGTGCTCGGCCGTGCTCTCGGTGCGGCCCGAGGCCGTGTGCGCGCTGCGCAGCACGCTCTTGAGGCGCTCGGCCTCGCGAAGGAAGTCCAGCCTTCCCCTGATCTGATCGATGTCCATCTCGCCGTCTCGTTCGTCCTGAAGGGTGTCAGGCCGAGCCTACGCGATCCGGACGCAGGCCGTCGTTACAGCGCCGGCCCCAGCCCGATCGGCGCGGGCACCGCGTTGACGATGCGCGTGAAGAGCGACGCATACACCTCGTCGGGCGCGGGGTGGTTGGAGAACAGGTCGCGGTTCTCGCCGAAGGCCGCGTCAAGCTCGCGCCAGTCGTCGGCGCTGAGCACGCGCTCGGCCAGCGGCAGGATCTCGCGCTCCTCGTGCGCCATGTGGTCCAGATAGAAGCTCACGTACTCGTTCATCGCCTGCTCGAAGGCCAGGCGGCGCGGCTCGCCGAGCATCTCGAAGGCGAGCAGCGCGTGCTCGACATGGCGGATCTTGCGCTCGCCCCAGGCATGGTCGTTGTCCAGCTTGTCCATCAGGTCGCGCGAGATCGGCGTGCAGGCGCGCAGCCGGGGAAAGAGCAGCTCGGTCTCCTTCGGGTGGTGCCGCTTCTCGGGAAACTCGTCCACGTAGAACAGCATCGCGCGCAACGTCGCGAAGTCGGGCATCGTGCCCTTGCGGCGGTGCTGGTCGAGCAGCATCACGATGGAACGCAGCATGGCCGCCAGCGCGGCGTGCTCCTGGCGAATGATCCGGACGGCGGCATGGGTCATGGCGGGGTCTCCTTCTTTCGAAGGCCCCAAGGGTCGCAAGTCCGACGCGGCCGGGGCTTGTTCCAGATCAAGGCCCGTGCATGCAGCCAGGCACAGACTGGCATGGCATCTCCTCTTTCTCATCAACGCACCCTGGAGGTTCCACACCATGTACCAACGCATCCTGGTTCCCGTCGACGGCAGTTCCACCTCCGCCGAAGGCCTGGCCGAAGCCATCCGCCTGGCCAAGCTCACCGGTGGGCGCCTGCGCATCGTTCACATCCTGGACGAACTCTCGTTCGCGCTCGGCATGGACGTCTACGTCGGCCATTCGGGCGACTGGCTCGGGGCGCTGCGCGCCAACGCCGTGACGCTGCTCGAGAACGCCCGCGCCCAGGCGCAGGCCGAAGGCGTCGAGGCCGAGGTCGTGCTGCGCGACGGCTTCAAGGCCGGCGCGGTCCACGACCAGGTGGTGACCGAAGCCGTCGATTCGAAGGCCGACCTGATCGTGCTCGGCACGCACGGGCGGCGCGGCCTGAGCCGTTGGGCCATAGGCAGCAGCGCGGAACACATCCTGCGGGTCGCGCCCGTGCCGGTGCTGCTGATCCGCGCGCCCGAAGCCGCGGCCAAGGTGGAGTCAGAGCGCTTCAGCCTGCCGGATGGGCAGGTCGCGAACCAGTAGGCCGGCCACCCGCCGCCGGTTTGACGGGGCCCGGCACCGCGCCCAGAATGGCCTGCTCCGCTCGCGGCTTCTTTCGCGCAAGAGCCGCCCGCCCGTTCCCCGCTTCAAGGAGCAGCGTCATGAGCTCACCCCAGCACATCCGGCAGTCCATGGACACCCTCGCGAGCCACTTCGCGACGCATCCCCAGGACGCCCTGACCCAGGACAAGCCGGCCACGGCCACGCTGGTGTCGGGCCTGCACTTTCGCGTGACCGGGCCCACGGGGGAATCCATCGCGACCGACATGCCGAAGGCCATCGGAGGCAAGGCTGAAGCGCCATCCCCCGGCTGGTTCATGCGCGCCGCCCTGGCCAGTTGCGAAACGACCGTGATCGCCATGCGGGCGGCGCAGCTCGGCATCGCGTTGACGACCCTCGAAGTGGTCGTCGGCAGCCAGTCGGACAGCCGCGGCCTGCTCGGCGAACCGGCCTCCGTGCCCGCCGGCCCCAGCCGCATGCACGTCGCGGTGCGGATCGCCGCGGACGGCGTGCCGGAACAGGCGTTGCGCGACCTCGTGCACTGGGCCGAGGCCCACTCCCCGGTGGGCAGTGCGCTGCGCCGGGCCGTGCCGCTCAAGGTGGCGGTGCAGGTCGGGCCGGCCTGACGGCACCGGCGAGGGCCGTCCTCAGGCGTAGGAACGCAGTCGCACCGCAAAGGCCGCCAGCGGTGCGATGCCACTGGCTTCGGCGCGCTCGCACCAGTCCTGCAGCCGCTTCACGAGCTGTTCGCCCGTGGCGCCCGAGCGGCTCCACAGCGCGGTCAGCTCGCGCCGCATCGCGTACATCGTTTCCAGTGCCTGCGAAGCCACCAGCGCTTGCGTGAGTTGGGCATGGCGCGTGGCGTCGAGCGCCTTCTCTTCCTTGCCGAGCCAGGGCCGCGCGGCGCGCAATGCGCGGGCCTTGTTCGGCGCGAGCGCATGCACCCGCGCCAGCTCCTCGGTGCAGGCCTGCTTCAGCGAGCGCGAGTAGTTCGACAGCACGTCGTAGTGGTGCCGGATCACCGCCTGCACCGTGAGCAGGTCGACGGTGGCGCGCGGCGCGGTGAGGCGCGGCTTCGGCGCCAGGTGCTTCACCTTTGCCAGCCCCAGCGCCTGCAACGCGCGGATGTAGACCCAGCCGATGTCGAACTCGAACCACTTGTTCGACAGCTTGGCCGAGGTCGGGAACGCGTGGTGGTTGTTGTGCAGCTCCTCGCCGCCGATCAGCAGGCCGATGGGAAAGATGTTCGTGCTCGCGTCCGACGCGGGCCAGTTGCGGTAGCCCCAGAAGTGGCCGATGCCGTTGACCACGCCGGCGGCCCAGAACGGAATCCACGCGATCTGCACGAGCAGCACCAGCGCACCCGGCAGCACGCCGAACAGCGCCATGTCGATCAGGCCCATGCAGGTGATGCCCAGCGTCTGATAGCGCGTGTACAGCCGCCGCTCGAGCCAGTCGTCGGGCGTGCCGTGGCCGTAGCGGCTCAGCGTCTCGGGGTTGCGCGCCTCGGCCACGTACAGCAGCACGCCGCCCCAGAGCACGCGCTTCAGGCCCACCACCTGCGGGCTGTGCGGGTCGTCGGGCGTGTCGCACTTGGCGTGGTGCTTGCGGTGCACCGCGGCCCACTGCTTGGTGACCATGCCTGTCGTCATCCACAGCCAGAAGCGGAAGAAGTGGCTGGCAATGGGATGCAGGTCGAGCGCGCGGTGCGCCTGGTGGCGGTGCAGGAAGATGGTGACCGAGGCGATGGTGACGTGCGTCAGCGCCAGTGCGGCCAGCAGCACGCCCCACCACGGGAGGTCGAGCGCGCCCGAGAAAAGAAAAGATGCCATTCGTTCGTACCTTCTGGACCCTGTGGACAACGGGCGCGATTCTCGGAAGCGCCCCGCCCGCAGGCCTTGCGCCAGATCAACGGCGGGCGCTGCCGCTGCCAGAGCCGCGCCTTGCGTGCTACGCTTCCGGGCTCCCTGCGCCCTTCCCCGTGGCGCCGGCGTTTTTTCTCCCAGCCCCCGCATGACTTCTGCCCCCCACATCGCGGTGCTCGACGACGAGGTCGACATCACGCTGCTGCTGGCCAACTACCTCCAGGGCCACGGCTATCGCGTCACCCAGATCCACGACGGCGCGGCGCTGCGCTCGCTCATGGCCGCCGACCCGGCCGACCTCGTGCTGCTGGACCTCGGCCTGCCCGGCGAAGACGGCTTTTCCATCGCCGGCCACATGCGCGAGAACTGGCGCTGCGGCCTCGTGATCGTCACCGGCCGCGGCGACCCGGTGGACAAGGTGGTGGGCCTCGAAGTGGGCGCCGACGACTACGTGACCAAGCCCTTCGACCTGCGCGAGCTGGCGGCGCGCGTCAAGGCCGTGCTGCGGCGCCTCACGCCCGACGCGTCG
>NZ_BCUS01000100.1 GCF_001591345.1 Variovorax boronicumulans NBRC 103145
CCCCACACGCGGCTGGCCGTGGTCGAGGCCGTGCCGACGCGCATGGCGCGCCAGCTCGAGCAGGCGGAGATCGACCTGTTCTTCCACACCAGCGTGGGCGCGCCGCCGGGCCTGCACCGGCGCGTGCTGTTCCACGAGCGCTACGTGCTGGCCGGACGGGCAGGGCACCCGCGCCTGAAGCGCCGCCCCACGCTCGCGCAGTTCTGCGCGCTGGAGCATGTGGTGGTGTCGCTCAGCGGCGGCGGCTTTGCCGGGCCGACCGACGAAGCGCTGGCGGCGCAGGGCCTCACGCGGCGCGTGGCGCTGTCGGTGCCGCACTTTCTTTTCATGATGTCGGTGCTGGCCAGCACCGACATGGTCGCGATGCTGCCCGAGCGCCTGGCGCGCGGCGCGCCGGGGCTGCGCGTGGTGGAAGCGCCGCTGGAGGTGCCGGGCTACGAGATGGCGATACTGTGGCACGAGCGCCGGCATCGCGACCCGGGGCATCGGTGGCTGCGCGAGCAGATCGCCCGCAGCTTGTAGCGCCGGCTGGCGAGCCAGTCGCCCCCTTTGCCGGCATCGGCTTTTCGCCATGACGACGGGGAACTTGCCGCTGCGGGCGTACAGTCGAAGCGTGGGCCTGTCGGGGCTCTCTCTGCACGAATGGAGGTCGAAGATGGCCCAGCACGCAATTACCGCGGTTCACTTCAAGGACGGAAAGGTGGACCTCGTCGCCATTCACCCGGTCGTGGAGAAGGAGTTCGGTTCGACGGAATTTTCCCTTGGCACCGCACAGCGCGTCAGCGTCGGCGAATGCGTCAAGCTCCTTGCGGTCGGCGAGGAGGTGTGCCTGGCCCGGCGCACTGAAAACCACGGCTGGGAAGTCATTTGCGACGCCCGGCTCTTGCCGGGCGGGACCGCTTTCGCTGGCGTCGACATCCTGGACCGTCCCACGGATGCCCTGCTGCAGCTTCCTGCGTGGGACTAGGTCACCGGGCGCCCGCGCTGGATGCAGCTGTGAAGGGCCGTCAACAAGTCGCCGACGATCGGTTCAGCCGGAGACGCTCTTTGTGTGACGGAAGAAGTTCCCGGGGTCGTACCTGCGCTTGAGTGCCGCGAGTTTGTCCAGGTTGGCCCGGCCGTACGCGGCTTCGATGCGGTCCTGGCCCTCTTCCTCCGTCAGGAAGTTGATGTAGGCCCCGCCTGTCGAGCAGGCGCGCGTCGCTTCGAAGCAGTCCCGCGCCCACTGGATGTGGATGTGGTCGTCGCCCGGCTGCTCCCAGGAGCCCGCGATGTTCAGCACATAGGCCGCGTCCCGGTTGCCCGCCGGCGAATGCCCGGCAGGCAGCTCGCCCAGCGCACCCTGTATCTGGAACAGGAGGATGGCCGAATGGGGCGACTGAATCCGGCCCGCATGCGTCACGGCGAGGTCGATGGTCCGCTGATCGATGCCTGGCAGGTAGTGCGACTTCCAGTAGTAGCGCCGTCCCTTGGGCTGCGTGGCGTCGAGCAGGCTCTGCATCTGCGTGTAGGGCCGGCGCGTCACGATGTCGGCCACCGGCCGGCCAAGCGCGCGCAGCGGTGCGATCAATGCCTCTCCTTCTTCGACCTTGCCGGTGTAGCAGACGAAGATGGCCACGATCGGCTTGCCGTGCACCTCCTTCGGGAGCCAGGGCGCCGGCGGCGCGATCCGCAGAACCGCCACGCTGGTCAGTTCGCGCGGGGCCTCTGCGCTGAACGCACGGTAGGCGTCGAGAACCTGCCGGGCGTCGTCGCCGCTCCATGCGATCGCACCGCCCAGGATTTCGGGGCCGACGGGAAAGAGCCGGTACTCGAAGGAGGTGACGATGCCGAAGTTGCCGCTGCCACCACGCAGCGCCCAGAACAGGTCCTCGTTCTCGTCCGCAGACGCACGCAGGACCTCGCCGCCGGCCGTCACGACCTCCATCGAGACCACGTTGTCGCAGGTCCAGCCGTGGCGACGCGTGAGGTAGCCGAATCCGCCGCCGACGGTGAGGCCTGCAATCCCGGTGGCAGATACAAAACCGAGCACGGCGGCGAGCCCGTGCAGCTGTGTCTCGCGGTCGACGTCGCCCAGCGTGCAGCCCGCTTGCGCGCGCGCCGTGCGACGCGCTGAATCGACCCAGACACCTCTGAGCAGCGACATGTCGATCATGAGGCCGCCCTCGCAGACCGCAAGCCCTGCAATGTTGTGGCCGCCGCCGCGCACGGAACTCAGAAGTCCGTGCTGGCGCGCGAACCGGACGGCCTGCACGACATCGACCGTGCCGGTGCAGCGCGCCACCAGGCCCGGGCGACGGTCGATCATCGCGTTCCAGACCTTGCGCGACTCCTCGTAGGCCGGGTCCTCCGCGGTCAGCACCTGGCCTTTGAACGTGGCCTTGAACGACTGCAGGATCTCCGGCGAAAGGTCCACGGTCCCGCCGTCCATGCGTGTGAGTTGGATCGTCATGAGTCGTCTCCGAAATGAGTGAGGAAGTCGGGGGCAGCTTGCGCGTGACCAGGCGAGCGAACAAGTCCAGAATCTGAAGCGTTGCCGCTCTGGAGACGAGGCGATGGAAAACACCTACGGTCAGTTCTGCACCGTCGCCAGGGGGGCCGAGGTGTTGTGCGAGCGATGGACGCCGCTGGTCGTGCGCGAGTTGCTGTGCGGCAGCAAGCGCTTCAATGACCTGCATCGCGGGGTACCGCGAATGTCCACCAGCCTGCTGGCGCAGCGGCTTCATCGCCTCGAGGAATTCGGTGTCGTGCGCCGCAACACCGTTGGCAAGGTGTGGGAATACAGCCTCACCGAGGCCGGCGAGGAACTTCGACCCATCGTCATGGCGCTGGGCCATTGGGGGGCGCAGTGGATCGGCAGCCGCCTGCGCGACGACGAACTGGATGCGGGCCTGCTCATGTGGGACATGCGCCGGTTCGCGTGCATTCAGGAGTTCCCGCCCCGACCCGTGATCATCCACTTCCAGCTTCGCGACGCACGGACGCGCGAGCGCGCGTGGTGGCTCGTGGTGGAGGACGGCGTGGCCGATCTGTGCCGCGACGACCCGGGGCGCGAGCTGACGCTCGTGGTGGATGCCTCCGTGCGCGCCTTGACCGAAGTGTGGACGGGCGATCGCACGCCTGCGCAGGCGCTTCAGTCGCGCGAGATCCGTGTCGATGGGGCGAGGTGCGACGCGCAAGACCTGTGGCGGTGGCTGGGCACCAGCGTGTTCGCCTCGACGCGGCGTGCCGCGGGACGGATGTCCGCGGGCGGCCCGTCTCTGGCGCCATAGCTGGTTGGCTCCAGGCTCGAAGCGCACTCGCACGTGGGTGTATCGCCTGGCGGCGGCTTCGTCGACTCACCGATGAGGCGCTGGCGGCGAGGCCTCTTGCGGCGCGCCGGAGCTGCGCGTGGTGGAGGCTCCGCTGGAGGTACCGGGCTACGAGATGGCGATGTAAGGGCACGAGCGCAGGTACCACGATGCGGGGCATCAGTGGCTGCGGGAGCGGATTGCGGGGAATTTGCAAAAGCCTTCGCGGGGCGGTAATTCGTTCGATGAGGCCGTTCGGGGGCAGGCCTCTCTTCAGACGATTCGCAGGGCGGGCAAGGCAAATCCTTGGTCCCGTGTTCGCGTTTGCTGAGGGAATCTCTCCTTGTATGGAAATACGTCTGCCTGTTACAAGGATGTACAACAAAAGCCTGAGGATGGAGGGGTTCGCATGAGGAGATATCACGGCGTCACTTTGGTGGCGGCAGTGTCGGCACTGCTGTGCGGTTGTATAGCGCCCGACAAGCTTCCCTGGGATGCGGGAGGGCAATTCACCCCAGTTGATGCGCAGCTTCTTGCAGCAGCAAATCATTGCGTGAAGGTTCACAACCTTCACAGCAGATACGCCGGGGCGGCGGGTATTGGCCAGTGGAGCATCGGCAGCCTGGGCGTGCTTGCCGGCTCTGTGTTCATGCCGCTCAGCAAGGGGACTGCCGCAACGGCGTGGTCCGGCGTGTCGGGGGCCGCCAACGGCCTGCAGATTTCAATGGGTGAAGCATTGTCCGCGTCAGTGGAATTGAGCCGACAGCAGCGTGTTGCACGTGTCGCGCAAGCGGGATTCAAGGACTACAGAGACGCGAACAGCACGGACAAGCCCGCAGTCGCCATGAAGATGGCCCTCGATTGCTCAGTTGCAGCAGGATTGGCCGACTATGAGTCTTTGAGAAGACTGAGTGGTGGAACTCCAGAGGGAACAATTCAACGAGGCGTTCCGACTCAGGTTGAACTTGGGAACGAGTTCTTGCTACCACGCGGATGGCGCCTGCAGGAGACGAAGAGTGCCGATGGCAATTCGTCCGTGCACAGGGTCATCAAGATTGCAGATGCGGAGCAGAATGAGGAGGAAGCCAAAGCAAAGAGGGAAAAGGAAAAGCAAGAGGAGGTAAAGAAAGAGAAAGAGAAAGAGAAAGAGAAGGCTGCCGTGAGCGTACCTGTCACACCCGCTGCTTCGCCTACTGCACCTTCGTCGGAGGGTACCGTCACGACTCGCGCAACTCGCTCCTGAGCGCTCTGCTCGCGGAACTTCGCGGGGCCGTCACTGGACCTTTGACGGCGACCCGACTATGCCGGTGCAAGGTCCTCGTGGATGCACAGGAAGTTGCCTTCTGTGTCCTTGAACCAGGCCGCCTTTTCCGAACCGAGCACGAAGACATGGTCGACCGTCTTCAGATCGGGAAAGTCGTAGTCCTCGAACACCACGCCGGCGCGCTTGAGCTTGTCGATGCTGGCGGCGATGTCCGGCACCTGGAAGCTGATCGCCGTGTGGTCGGCCTTGGTCCCCTCGGGTTTGGGGAACAGCGCGAGCGTGCTGCCGCCCACCGTGTAGACGAACTTGCCGTCGGGCCGCAAGCCACCGGCCTTCAGGCCCAGGCAGCCCTCGTAGAAGGCACGCGCGCGGTCCATGTCCTTTACCGGAAGCATGGTCGTGACAGACGAGTCGGACAGCATGGTGGGTCCTTTCGCACAGTTCGGCGCAGCGGGTGCCGCTTGGCGGCATGGCCTTGGCTGGCCGGGTGGTGGTCAGCTTACGCCTGAGGCGGGTGCGATGCCAGTGCGGTGGGTAACCTGTTTGGTGATGCGAGGCCCTTCGCGAACTCACCTTAGGTGTTCAGGAAGCAGCGCGTCGTCGCCATCATCCGCACGTTCTTCGTCGAGTTGACGGAGGGCGTGTGCAAGAGGCGCAGGTCCATCAGGAAGACGTCACCGGCGCGTCCTGACATCTCGACGAGGCCGATGCCCAGTGGGTGAAGGCTTTGCGCCAGGTCGCCGGTCGTCTTCAGAAGCTGCCGCAGCTCGGAGGCCGCAACGCGCCCTGGTGTGCCGACGCGATGCGACCCGGCCAACGCCAGCGTCGCGCCGCCGCCGGGCGCCACGTCGTCGATCAGGAAGAAGGCCTGGATCCCCGGCAACGGGTCTTGCGGTCGGGTCGAGACGTCGACATGCCAGTTCAAACCAGTGAGGGTCGAGGCGCCTTGAAGGGGCGGGGACAGCAGCAGCTGCGTGTCCTGGATGGCGGTCGGGGCGCGCCCACCGAGTCGGGTGACGCAGTCGATCAGCGCCGGCGTCACCAGCGCTTCATGCACGCCGGGCACCTTGACGAGCGCCGACAGCTTGCCGATCTGCTGGAAGACGGGGAGTTTGTGCAGCGCGCCCGACAGGCTCTTCCCACCGGACGTGGTTTTCAGGCGCTTGATCTCATCGAGCAGCTTCTGCCGCAGGCCCGCGATCTGCTTTTGCGGATGGAAGCCTTCCAACCGCACATAGCCTTTGTCGGTGAAGAAGTCTGTGTGAGAGGGAGTCATGGCTTGAAGCGGCCGCGCAGTCCGCCAATGAACGTCGCGCGGCGTGGACGCAAGAATACAAGAGCGGCTGCACAGGGCGGGCATGGCTAACATCGGCCCAAAGCAGATCAAGGAGGACGCAGGATGACGGTGGTGGCAGAGACTTTGCGGATGGCGACGCTGCAGCAGCTCGGCGCGTCCGCGCCCTTGGTGCAATTGGCGATGGGCGAGTGCCTCCATGAAGTGTTCCGCACGGTCTGCCTGGGGCCGCCGTTCCTCGCGTACCACGGCGCCCGCGCACCCGACGGGCCGCCATGGATTCCGCTGTGGGATCGCGGCAGCCGGGTCACGGGCCTGCGCGCACATCCGGATGGCCCGGAGTTCGTCGAGTTCAGCGTGGAAGACCCTCGCGCATTCGAGCGGATCGCGTTGACCGAGCAAGGCTTCTGGGTGACCCAGTTCGACGCGCTGTATGAAAACGATGTGCCCGAGGAGGCTCTGCAAGAGGCCGCGCAGCGCGTCGGGTTCCGGTACCTGGACCTGCACCTGGCTGCGCGGGAAGAGGCCGAGGAGCGACTAAACACCTTCAGCGATCACCGCCTGTGGCTGCAAGGCCTGGTGGCGAGCATCGATCAGCAGGCCGCCGGGGCCTGATCGCCGTGTTCGCGCGACGCCCCTTTCTTCATTGGTGCAGGGCCCTCGCAACAGGTCTCGTGCTCCACATGGCCGCACATCCGGCGAAGGCCGAACCCGCGTGTGACACGATGTCCGCACAAGCGCAGATCCCGTTCTTCGATGCCGTGGAGCGCGGTCGCCTGCGCGAGGTCGAGGCATTTCTTGCACAGGGCTTCGGTGCCAACGATGTGCAGGGCTACGGTTTCAATGTGGGCGACTCGCCGCTGATGAAGGCCGCGCAGCAAGGCAACGCGCAGATGGTGAAGTTCCTGCTGCGCCGCCATGCCGATGTGAACTACCGCAATGCCAACGACGGCGAGACCGCGCTGCTGCGCGCCGCCAAGTTCGCGGGCTCCGGCGGTATCAGCGACACGCACGCCATCAACTTCCGCCAGACCCTGGCGCTGCTGCTGAAGGCGGGCGCGAACCCCGACACGCCCGATCGCAACGGCGGTCTTCCGTTGTTCTTCGCGCCCACGACCTGGGTCATCCAGGCGCTGCTGGCTGCGGGCGCGGACCCCAATGCTGCGACCAGTAACCCACCGCTGATCGAGCACGCGCATGACCCTGCGCGCGTGCGGCTGCTGCTGGCCGCCGGCGCGCGGCCGGATGTGCGCGATGCGCAGGGCGTGTCGGCGCTGGCGGTGGCGGCGGAGAAGGGCCGCCTCGAAAGCGTCCGGCAGCTCCTGGCGGCCATGGCGCCGGATGCGGTGCGGGGCACCGATGCCGATGGGCTCAACGCGCTCGATGCAGCGGCCAGGGGCGGCGATGCGGGGATCGTTCGCCTGCTGCTGGCGCAGGGCCTGCCGGCGACCGAGCGCACTGTGCGTGCGGCCGCGACGCAGGGGCATCTGCAGGCCGCCCGCCTGCTGCACCGGGCCATGGTCCCGCCGCAGTGGCCGTCCCTCGAAGCGGGGGCACCGGCCGAGGCTCGGGTCTACCTGCTGATCCTGCAGCAGAAGCCGCAAGAAGCGTTGGCCGCCTACCGCGCCTTCGAGGCGGTCGCTTGCGGACGCATGACGCCGTTGGCGTCGGCGGTCGATGCCGGCAACATGGAGGCCGTGCGCGCCTTGCTGGCCCTGGGCGTCGACGTGAACCACCAGACCCCCGCGCCGCTGCGCAGCGAGCTGGTGCCGCAGCCGCAGACCTCGTCGGGGCTGCCTCGCCTGGTCCATGTGCTGCCGCCTCCTTGCAACGACGCTTCGCTCGCGCCGCAGGCAGGTTCACCGACTTTGCTGCAGGCCGCGCTGCCTGTCGGCCGGTTGCCGTTCGCACCCGCGCCCGGCAATGAAAGCGCCTTGTCGCCGGCCGGGTTCTGGACAGACAACGCCCTGATGCGCGCGGTGGCGCGCAACCACCTCGAGATCGCACGGCTGCTGGTGGCGGCAGGTGCCGATCCGGCGCTGCGAAGCCACTACCCGCCGCACGCATCGGCGCAGACATGGCTGCAGGCGCACCCGCCATCGCATGGCGCGTCGCTGGCCGCATGGAAGAAATTGCTGAAGCTGAGTCGGCCCTGAGATGCAAACCCTGTCGCTCGATATCCAAGGTTGGCTTTGGTAGATTCCGCCACTCCGACCTCCACCGACAGGAGCGCTTCATGAGTACACAAAAAGAATTGCATCGCGGCCGCCTGATCGACCACATCGGACTGGTCGTTCGCGATCTGGCGGCCAGCAAGGCTTTCTACAGTGCCGTCTTCGAGGTGCTGAACATCCCGATGGGCGGCTCCGACGAACACAACTTCTGGGCCGATGAACTCTTCGTCTCGGCGCCCGGCAGCGAGGAAGTGCAGGGCGCGCTGACCGGACGCCATCACATCGCGTTCCAGGCGCAAGACCGGGCCATGGTGGATGCCTTCTACAAGGCTGCGTTGGCGCACGGCGGGCGGGACAACGGCCCGCCAGGTGAGCGCCTCTACCACCCGGGCTACTACGCGGCGTTCGTGCTGGACCCGGATGGCAACAACATCGAGGCCGTGTTCCACGGCGAAGCCGATCGCAGTGCGGCTTCGGTGCGGATCAGGTTCTGATGCCTGTTGGCATGGGTGTCCTGAAATCATTGTCAGCCGCGGTGGCAAAGCCGTCTCTCCGTTTTCGATGCCTGGCCAGCCTGTGCGCCTTGTTCATGTTGTCGGGTTGCGGGGATGAACCCGATCCGAAGCCAAAGGCCGACGGCACGAAGGCCGCGAAGATCGCGACCCGTCTGCACGACCGGCATTCGGCCTATGCGGGAAGTCCCAGCGACTGGAGCGCCTTCATGGACTGCTGGCGCAAAGCGTCGTTCGAGTTATATTCGACGAAGCCAGAGGCCGCGAGAGGCCAGGGCCATCTGACAGTGCTGGGGAAGCAAGCGCCTGGCGGTCCACCGGCTCCCACCGAGGCCGAGTTGAGGGTCGGCCTCGCCCGGCTTGAGGCCCGGCTGAAGACAGAGCTCCCCAAGTCGTACAAGGATTTCTGGGTCGCCTACAAGTCGCAGGCGCTCGCACCCTCAGCATTCAACCCGCAGAACCGGTCCCGATTCGTGGGAATGCTGGAGCTGGACGACGTGGGCCTGTTCAAGGACCTGGAGCCCGACTACTGGGCGATCAAGCAGACCGTGCCCATTCATTCGGACGACTCCGAATACTTCGTCTATGGCGTCGCCCAGGATTCGGTGTCCGGACGCACGAGCGACCATGCCCGCGCGATCCTCATCGGAAAGTATGACGATGACAGCACGGCGTTGATCTTGCTGCACCCACACGTGAGAACGAGCGACGGCGAAATGCAAGCTTCGCTGAACCAGCACGCGGGCGAGTTTCGCGCACCGTCGTTTGCCGAGTTGATGCGGCAGCTGAGCATCCTGGAAACTGTGGATGTGGCGCACGTGCCGCCTTATCCGCAGAAGACGCTGGCAGGTCGTTGTGCCGAAAGGCTGCCCATGACGAATGTTTGGTGGGAGTGACCCCAGGAGCGAGAGACGCGTTGCGCGTCAGCCTTGCCTCCCTCTCATGCTTGGAAATCGATACCCCAAAAGGGCCACGCCTCCCGCGTGCCCCTTCCCGCAACTCACAGCTTCGGCGTGTACCTCACCGTGAACAGCACATTGCGCGGATCGCCGTAGTTGTTGTTCCCGTTGGCCTCGCTGTAGGCCGGGATGTAGTAGCGCTTGTCGAAGATGTTGTTGATGTTGACGGCCAGCGTCACCTCCGGCGTCAGCTGGTAGGCCAGTCGCGCGCTCCACACGGCGAAGCCGGGCACCTTGTACGTGCGGTCGTAGCCCAGCGTGTGGCTCTGGATGCTGAAGCCGCCGCCCACGCTGAGCCGGCTCCAGTCGCCGGGCAGCTGGTAGTTGGTCCACACGCGCAGCATGTGCTTGGGCGTCCACTGGCTGAAGATCTTGCCCTTGTTGTCCGGGTCTTCGAGGAACCGGGTGGTGTTGTAGGTGTAGCCCGCCGTGAGCTGCAGCCGCGGCGCGACCTCGCCGCTGACCTCGGCCTCGAAGCCCTGGCTGCGCACCTTGCCCGACGACTTGGAGCAGTACCAGCCGTCGCAGGCAAAGCCGCCGTCGCGGTCGGTCACGGCGCGGTTGGTGTGGTTGTAGCGGAACACGGCCAGCGAGGTGTTCAGGCGGCCGTCCATCAGCTCGCCTTTCAGGCCGACCTCGTAGTTGCTGCCGATGATGGGCTTGAGCCCGTCGCCCGAGACGGTGCGCTCGGTCTGCGGCTCGAACACGTCGGTGTAGCTCGCGTAGGCCGACCATTGCTTGTTGAGCGCGAACACGAGGCCGACGTACGGCGTCACTTCGCCCGACGTGCTGACGGTGCTCGTGAAGCCCGCGGACTGGCTCGAGTAGAGATAGTCGTACCAGCTCAGGCGCGCGCCGACGATGGCCGTGAGCGGCTCGGCCAGCTGGGCCCGCCAGCTGCCGTAGATGCCCTTTTGCCGCACGTCGTAGTGCGTGTGGCTCTTCCCGCCGCCCGCCGCCATGATGGTGTCGTAGTTCTGCGCCGGGCGGTTGTGGTCGATGGCGAAGATGTTGCCGCCGCCGCTGAACCGGCGCGCATACCGGTCGGTCGACTCGAACTTCGAGTAGTTGGCGCCGATGGTCAGGTCGTGCTGCATCGACAGCGCGTCGAAGCGCCCGCGCAGGTAGACGTCGAAGCCGAGCTTGCGCGAATCGAAGCGGGTGTCCCAGTCGGCGAAGTTTAGCCCGCTGCCGTCGGCTTGCACGTCGCCGTGCATGCGCTGGTGCTGCGCGCTGTTCTTCTCGTTCATGCCGAGCGCGGAGAACTTCAGCTTCCACTGGTCGTTGAAGCGGTGCTCGGCGTCGACATACACCGTGGTCTGCTCGACGTCGCTGTGGTTCCACAGGGCGCCCGTGAACACGGAGCGCGGCAGGCCGATGTCGGTGCCGTCCGGGTAGCGCGGAAAACCACGCAGCATCGGGCGCCCCTTGGCGTGCGAGTGGCTCACGCCGAAGCCGACGGTGGTGTCGGGAGAAATGTCGTAGTCGATGGCGCCGTAGAGCGAGCGCGTCTTGCGCCACACGTAGTCGGTGAACGAGTGGCTGCGGTCTTCGTCGACCACCACGCGGCCGCGCAGCGTGCCTTCGGCATTGAGCGGACCGCCGGCGTCGAGTTGCGCGCCGTAGTGGTCCCACGAGCCCGCCTTGCCGGTGAGCGTGAGCGTCTTCTCGGGCTGGCCGCGCTTGCGCACGAGGTTGATCGCGCCGCCCGGGCTGCCGGTGCCCTGCAGCAGGCCCGAGGCGCCGCGCAGCACTTCCACGCGGTCGAAGAACACCGTGTCTTCGGTGGCCCAGTTGCCCAGCGAGTACATGTTGCGCGGCACGGGCACGCCGTCGTACTGCCAGGCGTCGATCTGGAAGCCGCGCGACGTGAGGACCATGCCCGGTCCCACGCCCTTGACGCCCACCACGCCCGTGACGTTGTTGACCGCATCGCGCAGGTCGACGAGGCCCTGGTCGTCCATGCGCTGGCGCGTGATCACGCTGACCGACTGGAGGATGTCCTTGAGCGCCTGCTCGCCCTTGCCGAGGGTCAGCGCGCGCGCCGTGTACGAGCGCGTGCCTTCGGTGGTGGCGCTGCGTTCGGCCTCGGCCGTGACGGTGACCGGCGCGAGCGTGGTGCTGCCGTCGGCGCCGGTGTCTGCAGGGCCGCCGATGCTCGAGCGGCGCAGCGCATACGCGCCGCCCGCGCCGCCCGCCGCCTCGAGGCCCGAGCCGGCCAGCAGCCGCGCGAAGCCTTCGCCCACGGCGTGCTGGCCTTGCAGGCCGGGCGAGCGCTTGCCCTGCGCGAGGGCAGGCGGAATCGTGATGCTCACGCCGGCGGAGGCAGCGAAGCTCGACAGTGCCTCGTCGAGCGGGCCGGGTGCGATGTTGTAGGCCTTGCGTGCTTCGGCTTGTGCGGCCGGTGCGTTGGGTGCGCCCGGTGTCTGCGCGGCGACGGTCCCGGCGGCGGCGCACGCCATGGCGAACAACGCGCCATGCACGGCGAGCGACAGCGCACGCAACGAGACGGTGTCGGAATCAAGGGGGGACGGTCGGCGACGGGCCATGGATTTCTCTCTCTCCTGCAAGGGTGTGAAGTTGCTGTTCCTCAAGGCTTCACACGCGAGGAAAGAAAAGGGGACAGGCCGCGACAGAAAAAATCGCAGCGGCCGAAACCGCCGCCGGCACCCGATGCCTCAACCGCCCGGCGCCACCACCGTGACCCAGTAGCGCGTGCGAAAGAGCACGTCCACCGGCAAGGCCTGCGGCAGGCTGTCGAGCACCGGGCCGGTGTCGCGCAACTGGAACACGCCCGACACGCGCAGGTCGGCCACGGCCGGATCGCAGCGCAGCACGCCGGGCCGGTAGCGGCCCAGCTCGGTGAGGAAGTCGTGCAGCCGCATGTTCCTGGCGCGCAGGACACCGCGCGACCAATCATCGGCATCGGGCGCTGCCGCCGTGATCTCGCCGATGGCCGTCGAAGAAAACATGGTCTGCTCGCCGGCACGCACCACCGCCGCCAGGCTGCGCGCGTGGTCGGGGCGAACCTCGACCGCGCCGTCGAGCACCGTCAGATGGCTGCGATCGCCTTCATGCTGCCGGACCACGAAGCGCGTGCCCAGCGCACGCAGGCGCCCCTGCGCGGTCTCGACGATGAAGGGGCGGTAGGCGGCGTCGGAGGAGGGCACGGCATCGGGTGCCGTCTCGATGAGGATTTCGCCCGCATGCAGCCGCACGAGGCGCTGCGTCGCGCCGTAGGCCACGTCAATGGCCGTCGCGGTGTTGAGCTGCAGGCGTGTGCCGTCGGCCAGTCGCAGTTCGCGGCGTTCGCCCGTGGCGGTGCGGTGGTCGGCCAGCCATTCGCGCGCCGGCGACGCGCGCCAGGCCAGCCAGCCGGCAGGCGCCGCGGTCAGCAGCACGGCGAGTGCCTTGACGGCGGTGCGGCGATCGCTTCGCACTGCTCGGCCCAGCACCGGCATCGACAGCGCGCCCGGCAGCCCGCCGAACTTGCTGCTGACTTGCTCGGCGCGCTGCCAGGCTGCTTCGTGCGCGGGGTCGGCCGCCCGCCAGCGCGTCCATTGCGTGCGATCGGCCGCCGTGGCCTCGCCCGACTGCAGCAGGACGAACCATTGCGCTGCCTGCAGGGCGACGGCCTTGTCGACCCCGATCACCATCGTGCGTTGCACCGTCACGCGACCAGCAGGATGCAGCGGGCCATGGCTTCGGCCATGTAGCGCTTGACGGTGCGCTCGCTCACGCCCAGCTTCGTTGCGATCTCCGCATAGCCCAGCCCTTCGAGCTGTGCCATCAGGAAGGCCTGGCGCACCGGCGGCGCCAGTCCGTCGAGCATCGCGTCGATCTCTTGCAGGGTCTCGAGAATGATCGCCTGCTGCTCGGGCGAGGGCGCCATCGGCTCGGGCAACGCGCTCAACGCGTCGAGGTAGGCCTGCTCCAGCGAACGCCGGCGGTACAGGTTGGCCAGCAGCCGCTTGGCGACCACCGTCAGGTAGGCGCGCGGCTCCCGCAATTGCCAGTCGCACTGCTTCTCGGGCGTGTGGTCTGGCGCGGTGAGGATGCGCAGGAAGGTGTCTTGTGCGAGGTCTGCCGCATCGAAGGCATTGCCGAGCTTCCTGCGCAACCAGCCCTGCAACCACCCGTGGTGCTCGCTATAGAGGGTGTGGATGTGCGGGTGCAGAGCGGGATCGGCGGCCATGGCGGACGTAGTGCGGTGGCCAGGCCATCCAAATAAGAATTATTCTCATTGTATGACGAGTGTGCACCTATGGCTACGTTCGGGGCTGCTGCACCAACTGAAGTTCGTTGCCGGCGGGGTCGCGCAATGTGGCGAGGATGCCACCCCAGGACTGCGGCTCGGGGAGGCCGCTGAAGGTCACGCCGCGTGACGAGAGTTCGTTGTACTTCGCCTGGATGTCTTCCACGTCGAAAGACAGGCCTGTGAAGCGGCCTATCAGGGCTTGGTCTTCTGCTGGCGCGTCTTCGTCGACACGTTCGACCACGAGACTCATCGGACCTGCGCCGAACACGCAGAAGCCATGTTCGCGTCCGTCGGCCTTCAGGGGCAGGCCGAGGATCTGTTCATAGAAGCGGGAGGCGAGGGCGAGGTCCTGGACGAAGATGCGGGCGGTGTGAAGCTGCATGGGCTCTCCTGGCTGAGGGTGAGGTGCATGCTAGGCGGAGGCTTTGGCCGGAACAAGAGGTCGTGCCGAATGATTGCTTCCGGCGGGCTGCAGCCTCGTGTGCGGCTGGCGCGTTGTGGTCCAAAGCGGTTCGATTGGGGCTTAGCGCACAGCCCCGGTGCCCGACGAAAACCAGGCGCCGCCCCTGCCTCGAAAAAGAAGAATCAATGCAACGAGCTCCATGAGGTACAGCGTGCCCGCCACCAGCAAAGTCCAGCCGGAATGGTCGGCCAGTCGTTGGGGGTAGAAAAACCAGAGCATCCAAGAACCGACGGTCCACAGCAACAGGCCAATGCGCGCCCAGTTCTTTCCTCTGATCGTTTGATAGATGAAGACGGCCGTAAGTGCGTTGGCGGCAAGCACTACAACGATCCAAACAAGGGAGAACGTGGTGTCTGCACGCGCTTCGGCGTTCGAACCGATGGACCGAAAGCTGCCAAAACTCCTGACCAAGAGAACTACCAAAGACAAGACGGCCGCAGTCCATATTTCGCGTGGCGCTTTCATGTGGGATGTCTAAAAGCGGAAGGCCGGATCGTTCAGAAGAACCAGCACCGCAAGCAGGCTTAGCCCCCCAAAAACAATAAGCGCTCGGAGCCAGAAAGCGCCATGAGCAGCCAGCTCCGGGACCCGGGCAGCAAACGCTCTCAGGCGGTCTCCCCACGGATGTGCTCTTGGAAGAATTGCTGCGATCAAGAGTGACCCCGCAATCGCCAACACGGCAAGTAGCACGAGCACGGCCAATGCATAGCCGAATGCCATCCAGAAGGCCTGCTTCATTGCCATTCGTTAATCGTCTTTCATGGTGTCACGGGACCTGCTTCTAGCCGATTGCCGTAGCAGCCAGCAGCCAGCAGCCAGCAGCCAGCAGCCAGCAGCCAGCAGCCAGCAGCCAGCAGCCAGCAGCCAGCAGCCAGCAGCCAGTACGCACGCGCCGCTCGATGAAAGAAAACGCATCGTCGTCCACTCGCGCCGCCATGAGCCGAAGGTATGCATGCTTGGCCTGCCGCGGGTATTACTTCTTCGCAAGAAACGCCGCAACCAACGCATTCGCATGCCCGTGGCCCATCTTGTGCTGGGTCTTGAGCTGGCTCACGAGCTCCATGTGCTTGAGGGGGCCCGCAGCCTGAAGAATGTCCATCCAATGCACGATCGGTTGGCCGTAGGTCTTCTCGATGGAGGGGAAGTACGAGGCGGGTCCTTTTACCTTGGTGGTCTCGGTCATGGGCGGTTCTTTCGCAGGTGGAGAGTGTGGTTCGTGCAACGGTGGGAGGGCATTCTTACAGCTGCCAGCTCCTGTTGCTGGCATTGGGCTGGATCAGGTCCCACATGTTCCCGCACAGGTCCTTGAAGACAGCCACGACCCCGTGCGGCTGTTCCTCAGGCGGGCGGACGAACTCGACGCCTGCGGCCTTGTACTTTTCGTAGTCTCGCCAGAAGTCGTCCGTGTACAGGAAGAGGAACACACGGCCGCCAGCCTGGTCGCCGATGGCGCGTTGCTGTTCTGGTGCCGACGCTTGCGCCAGGAGAAGGCACGCCCCTGTTCCGCCCTGCGGCTTGACCACGACCCATCGCTTTCCTTGCGCAGGCACGGGCGTGTCTTCGACGAGTTCGAAGCCCAGCGTGCCGACGAAGAATTCGAGCGCCTTGTCGTAGTCGGGGACCACGAGGGACACCAGGCCAAGTGATTGATGCATGGGGTGTAGTCGCAAAAATCAGCGATGGTAAATCGCCGAGTCACCGCGCGCGAGGCCTGGACTCAGTCCGCCACCCGCCGCATTCGGAACTCGCCGCCTTCGTACAGCACGAGCGCGACCACCTTGCCGTCGGCATCGCGCTCGAACTGCAGTTGGCTGCGCGCGTTCTCATAGGCGAAGCGATCGGGCCGATCTGCCATCGGGAAGACGGGCCTGCGTTCCCAATTGCCCGATCGCACGCCGAGCTGGCCGTTCTCGACCTTCACGTCGAAATCGAGGTTGCGCCGCAAGGTCCGGGCGAGGTGGTAGCGGCCTGCGTAGTCCGCCTCCACATCAGGCGTAACGACCGCCACAGTCGGCGCCGTCTTGTCGGTGCGCGTGGCCCGCAGGCGACCGCCGCCCTGCGTGATGTCCACGCGGGCCAGCGCACCGTTCTCGCGGGCGAAGACGTAGACCGCGCCCACTTCGGTGTCGACGAAGGTGTCGTTGCCTGCCGGCCGCAGTGGCCGGTAACCGCCCGCGCTGGCGCGGCGGTACAGGTTGCCGTTTTGCGACACGAAGGTGAAGGCCATGTTTCGGTCGACCTGGTACACGCCCGCATAAGTGCCCAGCGATGCAGCATCGAGCGTGACAGGCGACAGGGCCACCGGATACCGGCTGGCCGCGAGGGCAGTGAAGACGCGGCCCGGCTGCGCATGCGCGCTGCTGGCGAGCACCACCACGGCCTCTTGCGTATCGGGCGCCATCATCCACAGCGCGCGGAAGCCGCCGGTGATGCCGGAATGGAAGTAGGTGCGCTTGCCTGGCGGCCCGCGCATCATCACGGCGTAGCCGATCTCGCTCTCGCGGTAGCGGCCCAGCGGCGTGAGCAGGCGTTCGACGGCGGGGCCGAGCGGGCCGCTGCGGCCGGCCATCAAGGCGCGGCTGAAGATCAGCAGGTCCGACGGGGTGGAGCGCAACGCGCCTGCGGCGGCCAAGGCATCGAAGTCCCACAGCGGGGCGGTGGCCTCGTGGTTGAAGGCCGGCGCCATGCGCGCCGCCTTGTCGCCGAGGTCTTGCACCGTGTCCTGCATGCCGAGGGGGCCCGTGATGTTCTCGCGCACCATTTGCTGCCATGGCTTGCCGTAGCGTTCGGAGAGCACCAAGCCCACCACGCCCAGGCCGAAGTTGCTGTACGCCGCCGCACAGGGCGGCGCGGCAGTCATCGGCTGGTTGGACAACGCCGCCAGCAAGCGGCGGCGGCTGTATCTCGAAAAGGGATCGCCCGAAGCGTAGCCCTCGAAGTCCGGCGGGTCCCACGGCAGGCAGGCGCTGTGCGTGATGAGCTGGCGCAGCGTGATGGCGGCGACGGCCGGCGAGAGCCCGGCCTTGCCCTCGAGCAGCGCGCCCAGGTTGTCGTCCAGCGACAGATCGCCGCGCTCCACGCTCTGCGCCAGCAGCAGGCCGGTGAAGACCTTGCTGATCGAGCCGATCTCGTAGAGAGGCTGGGCACTGGCGTCGACTGCATCTGCCGCATCGCCATTGGGCGGAGTGACCCCGCCGTCGTTCTGCAGGAAGGCAAAGCGTGCCTGGCCCGCGTGCAGCACACCGACCGAGACCGAGCCGCGTTCATCGCGCAGCGCCATGTGCGCCAGCGCTGCGGGGTCGGTTGCGAAACTGAGTGGCTGTGCCCATGCGGTGCTGAAGACCAGCAGGCCCGAAAGCAGCAGCGCGCCGCAACGCAGCGTGAGCCCCAGGGTGTCAGAAGCCTTCTTCTTCATGCGCGAGTCCTTCGCCATTCCTGCATGGCAGTGTTCAGCCGGCCCGGAAGTCCGTGTTCGGCACGCTCACCAGAAACCCGACGCCGCAGTCATCGAGGCCTGTCGCGAGTCTCGCATTGCCGCCCATGCTGTGCGCGGCCTGCTGCACGATGGACGGCGCAAGAGGGGGCCTGAGCCGACATACAGCTTCAACCGAGCTTCTTGAGCAGGCTGACGTATCCGCACTGCTTGTAGCCGAGGCCTTCATAGAATTTCCTCGCGGGAACCGATTCGCCTGTTTGAAGATTCGCACTCATGAAGCCGCGCGCTTGAAGGTGTTCCTCGAAGCCCCGCATAAGCTTCGCGCCGAATCCCTGTCCTTGGTAGCGTTCATGGATGCACATCTCTTTGATGTGAAAAACCCAGCCTTGCACCCAACGCTCACCCCAGCCCAGAACAAGGCCAATGGCTTCTCCATGCATTGACAAGCCCATGCCTTGAAACGCGGGTGATTGCGCAAAACTTGCAAGCCGCTCAGCAGCTACTGCCTCCGTCCAGCCATCGTTCCAAGGGGGTGCATTAAACACTGAGCGATACAGTGGCACGAACTCAGAAATGTTCTCCGGAGAAAGTGATGTGATGCTTTCCATTCGATGAGGGGAGGTTGCGAGTGGCTAGGTTGGACAAGGTACGTCGGAAGGTCCGCTTCTGGTCAGCTCTAAGCAAGCGAGCCAGTCGCAGGCTTGGTTCCGACCAAGACGGGCTGATAGAACGCGGCGTCGAGTCGCTTCACATTCTCGAAGCCAGCCTCTCGCATCAGCTCGCAGAGGCGGTCGACCGAGATTGCGTAGTACCTGGAGCGCATGACACGGGTCTTCACCGACCCGGTGGTCAGTTCGTCTTCGACGACGAAGAAGGAAAAGTCGTAGTGGTCGCCGTCGAAATCCCAGACCTGGAACAGGACGTACCGCTTGCCGTCTTCAACCCGTGCGCCATAGTGCTTGACGAGGTTCGTCCCACGCTCTTCCTTGTCGTAGTCCCTGACCGTGATGACGCATCCGCCGCCGGGGCGCAAGCATGCGAGGAACTGGCGCAATGCAAGCAGCAGGTCCTCGTCGGTCAGCAGGTGAGGGACCGAGTTGTCGCACGAAATGACGAGGTCGTATCCAGTACCGTGGTCCTCGTGGGCCGTACGCATGTCTGCGACCTTGAAGTCGACGGCCAAACCTCGAAGAGCCGCTTCACGCCGTGCACGTTCGATTTCTTTGGCCGACAGGTCTGACCCGACGACGGAGTAGCCCCGCCCGGAAAGCGCGAGAGTCTGGGTGCCGATGCCGCAGGAGACGTCAAGCACCGTGCGATGCCCGGGCCATTCTGATTGGATGACGCTGTCGAGCTGTTCGCCCTGCCGCTGGATGCTGTGGCTCCAGTCGGGGAAGATCAGGTGATACAGCGGGGCGAGGTCGTCGTAGAAGTCCATCGTTTGACGTCAGGCTGTGAAGGGCATTGCCAGTTTACGAACGATCGGCCCGGCGAAGGGCTGGTCTTGGCCGAATGCGGACTGCATGGGCTGTCGAAAATGCGCTCCTTCGCTTGCGCCAAGTCGCACTAGCAGATGTACAAGAGCAACGCCCCGCCATCCGAACAGGTCGCGTTGTAGAACTCGCGCAAGGCTTCGTAGTGATGGCACACGTATTGACGGTCAAGGTCTTCGCCAGTCCATCCCGGGTAGATTTCTGCGGCCTCGGCACGGTCTGCATCGAAGCGGCTCCACAGCGTCGATGCGTCTATGGAGTTCAGCGCGTTGGCTGTCGCGCGCACCTCGTCAGGCCGTAGGTATCGGAAGGGGCCGTAGCCAGCATCTGTATCGGCAAGCGCCTCACCCCCGAGTACGGCCATGGCAAGGGGGCCTTCGCCTCCCCATGCCTCTCCTGTCAGGAGAAAGTGGATCAGATGCCAAGACTTGTCCAGATCGAAGCTGACCGGAGGCTCCGGAAACTCGCCATCGTCGGGGTACGCCAGTTCCGCAGCAAGGGCAGGCTCGTTGATGAGCGCGGTGAGTTGGTCGGGGGAGATTCGAAGGTAGCTGCCGATCATCGACATTGGTGGTCTCCTGAAAATGAATCCCTGAAGTGGGCTGACGAGGCCTGCCGAATTCTTATTGGTCGCGGGCGATCACTCTTGGCCATGACCGATCGTTGACAGGACGCGTGATCGCGGCGTTTCAGGATGCCGCTGCGCACCCCTCAGGCTTGAACACCCGCGTGGTCGATGCTGGAAACTTTTCAAGTTTTGCCGCTGGCCGCGACGGGCGCGGGACCAGCTCTCCGCCGCAGTTTGGGCATGTGCCTGCGAGGCGTTGGTTCGCGCAATCACTGCAGAACGTGCACTCGAAAGAGCAGATGCGGGCATCGGCCGAATCCGGCGGCAAGTCTCGGTCGCAGCATTCACACCCGGGGCGCATTTGGAGCATGGCGAAACCTCAGAGAGAGTTTTGTCGGTTGAGCTTAAACGAGGGCAAGGTGGCCGATGGCGAAAGTCAGTCGGTCGATCCAACAGGGCCGAGTGCAAGGCTTATCGGCTGCACCATCAGATTCGAGTGTTCCCGTAGTGGCTCCAGCGCGCCATCGGGGCAGAAGCCACAAGCTGCGTACAGGCGCGTCGCCGGCGTATCTCCGGCAGTGACGCCCAAGAAAACGCGCTTCACTCCAACGCTCTCGGCCCAGGAAATCGCCTCCTTGAGCAAAGCTCGACCGGCTCCCATCCCTCGTGATGCGGGATCAACCCACATCTGGAAAAGATGGGCGACAGCCGGTTCATCACTGGACAACTTGCACCAGATCAGACCGCATGCGTCGTCGCGATTGAACGCGAAAAGGACACGATCCTTCCCGGACGACGTAGCCGCGGCAATTCGAGCGGACCACATCGCGTCGGTTCTCGTGGCCTCTGCTTCATGCGTGCTTCCGAAGGCGTCCGGGGAGTCGAGCAGCGCCCGCAGGCGCATGTCCCGGTAGGTCTTCCATTCATCTGATTTCGCGGGTTGCACTGAGATCAAAAATCACCTTCTGGTTGAGAGTTGAGGGACTGAACTCGCGATCAGTGCTTCAACCAAATTCTGCCCGTCGACCCACCTCATCGAGACGGAGCGACCGGCCAACGAACCAAAAAACAATGCGTGTCGTCGGCGCTCTCGTGGACAAACCCATGACGCGCGTAAAGCTCGCCAACCGGATTCCACTTCAGATGCTCCAGTCGCACTGCTTGATGGTCTCGGTCAGCTTGCTCCAGCACATGGCGAAGCACCGCTGAACCAATGCCGGCGCGCTGAAAGGCCGGCAAGACGTAGAACTCGCCAATCCGGCGGTGATCATCGACCGCCCATGTGGCGATCGTGCCGATCGGCGTTGCTCCCTTGAGAATGACCGACCACGGGCGTTCTTGCCATCGGCTCAGATGCAGGTTTCTCTGGAAGTCGTCATCCCATCCCCACCGCGCTGCAACGTAGGGGCCGAGTGCCTGTCGCTTGGCATCGAACGCAAATTCGACATCCGAGTCGAGGGCGGCGCGCAGGGTTGGGTTCATCGAAGCTCGCTGGTCCCCATTCACAGACGGATGCCGCGACGGATGCGGTTCAAGCGGTTGCTCATGATCCACGCAACCACCGGCCCGATCACCATGCCAGCCAGGCAGCTCCACACAACGACATGGCTCTTGAGTTCCAGCAGCCAGGTAAGCGTCGGGTACTGCGCGGCCACGGCGTCCGAAAAGCTCCACCAATAGGAGGAGCCGCGGCTGGAGCCTGTGCGATGCTTGGTGCCGTCGAGCCAGTAGGCGGCCAGCGGTGCAAGGCCCAGATAGGCAAACATCGCCGCCCAGGGGCCGAGCACGATAGCGCCCAGGAAGGCGTCGATGAAACGGGAGCGCATCGATTTACCTCTCATGCATGCGCCGCCAGATCAGATCCGCCGCCTCGCTAGTACTCACCAGCGCCGAGTCGATGACCAGGCGGCTTGTGCCCCAAGCCTCGTAGTCATGCCGAAGCACAGCCTCCCAACTCGGCAACGCAAAGCCCGCAATGTCGGCTTCCCGGTTCTCCACGCGTCTGCGATGTTCAACGACGTCTGAGCACACGACCTCAACCTCTACCAGATGCGATGACGTCTCGGTCGCCACGGCCCGCCACGCCTCACGCGTGACCGACAGCGGATTGACGCAATCAGCAACCACGGACATGCCGAGCGCAAGGTTGGACCGAGCCAGCGCGTAGGCCACGACGTAGCCCGCCGGGCCCACGTCGTCAGTGCGCCCGCTTGCGGTTTTCAGTGCGTGCTCGATGGCGTCGATGCGCAGGTACACCGACGGGGCACGCGCCACGAGTTCGCGCGCGATGGTTGTCTTGCCTGTGCCTGGCAGTCCGCTCAGGACGATCAGGGTTCGAGGTTCCGAAGTCGATCTCATGGAAGGGGATGGCGTCTGCGAAGGGCCGTTCGTCGGCGATCGTACCCACCATTCGTTCATGCGGGCCCGTCGCCTCGTCAGATCAGCGGCACCGTCGCTTCCTTCAGCACCCGCAGCACGAAGTGCGACTTGCTGTGGCGAATGCCGGGGATCTTGTAGAGCTTCTCGCGCAGCAGCCGCTCGTAGTCGCGCGTGTCGCGCACGGCGATGCGGATGTAGTAGTCGTAGTCGCCCGACACCAGGTAGGCCTCCTGGATCTCGGGAATGGTGGCGAGGGTGCGGCCGAAGTCGTACAGGGTTTCGTCGGTGTGGCTCTCGAGGGTGACCTGCACGATGACCGAGTCGTGGTACCCCAGCTTGGCCGGATCGACGTCGACGGTGTAGCGCTTGATGACGCCCGAGGCCTCGAGCTTCTTGATGCGCGTCCAGCAGCTGGTGGGCGACAGGCCGACCTCGTTGCCGATCTCCTGCAGGGTCTTGCGCGAGTCGAGCAGCAGCACCCGCAGGATCGCCAGATCGGTCTTGTCGAAAGATCCTTCGCTGTCTGACGATATTTGGCGATTGGTTTTCATGTTTCGAGCTTAAACAGCCAAAAGAAAGAAGCAAATTCTGCCTCAATAGCGGAAGAATTGACGGCATGCGACTGCTCGACCTTCCCCCCACATCCTCGCCCTCCCTCTCGCCGGCCCTGCCCGAGACCCCACCCCGCGTGCGCAACGGCGCCGAAGCGCTGCTCGACACGCTGGTCGCGTGCGGCGTCGACACGATCTTCGGCTACCCCGGTGGCGCGGCGCTGCCGCTGTACGACGCGCTGCACGGCGAACCCCGGTTGCGCCATGTGCTGGTGCGCCACGAACAGGCGGCGGTGCATGCGGCCGAGGGCTATGCGCGCAGCACGGGCCGCGTCGGCGTGGTGCTGGTCACGTCGGGGCCGGGCGTGGGCAACACGATCACGGGGCTGCTCGACGCGATGAGCGATTCGGTGCCGGTGCTGTGCATCAGCGGACAGGTGTCGACGGCGGTGATCGGCACGCAGGCTTTCCAGGAAAGCGACGCGCTGGGCATGTCGCGCCCGGTGACCAAGTGGAACCGGCAGGTGCGCGCGGCCGACGACGTGCCCGCGCTGGTGCGCCGCGCACTCGACATCGCCACCACCGGCCGCCCCGGCCCGGTGCTGCTCGACGTGCCGAAGGACATCCAGCTCATGCGCCTCACGCACGGCGCCGCGCCGG
>NZ_BCUS01000101.1 GCF_001591345.1 Variovorax boronicumulans NBRC 103145
TTCGGCGGCGCGCGCCGCCGAGGGCTCTGCCAGGTGCGGCACCACGCCCAGCAGCGGCGCACCGAGCCGGGCGCGCAGCGTCTGCAGGTTGCCTTCGGGCGAGAGCATCTGCGGCTCGACCACGCTCGCCACCCAGCCCGCCAGCACCAGCCCGCGCGCGCGGATCGCCTCGGCGGTGAGCAGCGCATGGTTGAGGCAGCCCAGCCGCAGCCCGACCACGAGGATCACGGGCAGGCCCAGCGCCACCGCGAGGTCGGCCGTGTCCAGGTCGTCGCCCAGCGGCACGCAGAAGCCGCCCACGCCTTCCACCACCACCGCATCGGCCTGCGCCGACAGCCGCTCGAAGGCATCGAGCAGCACGGGCAGCGCGACCTGCACGCCCTCTTCCCGCGCCGCCAGGTGCGGCGACATCGGAGCCTTCAGCACGTAGGGGCAGCGCCAGGCCAGCGGCGCGGCGACGTTGCCGGCCGCCTGCAGGCGCTCGACGTCTTCGTTGCGCCATTCGCCGTCGATGGCATCGAGCCCCGCCGCCACCGGCTTCATGCCGACCGCGCGCAGGCCCGAGGCGGCCAGCAGCGCGAGCATGGCGCTGCTGACCAGCGTCTTGCCCACGCCGGTGTCGGTGCCGGTGACGAACCAGCGGCGCTGCGCGGCCGCCGCAGTCGTCATGCGGCCTCCGGCCACGGTTCGGCCAAGGCCTCGCCCAGCGCGCCGATGAGCCGCGCCACGTCGGCCTCGGTGTGGCTGGCCGACAGCGCGATGCGCAGCCGCGCGGTGCCGGCAGGCACCGTGGGCGGACGGATCGCGCCGACGCGCAGGCCATGGGCGTCGAGCCGTTCCATGGTCTGCATGGCGCGTGCGTTGTCGCCCACGATGAGCGGCTGGATCGCGGTCGGCGAATCGGCCAGCCAGGCGCTGCCGTCGGCCGGCAGCACCTGCTTCAGGCCGCTGCGCAGCTGGGTGATGCGGGCGCGCAGCTGGGCGCGGCGGCGCATGCCCTCCTCGCCTTCGATGAGCGCCAGGCTGGTGAGCAGCGCATGCGCCACCGCCGGCGGCGCGGCCGTGGTGAAGATGTAGGGCCGCGCGCGCTGCACCAGGAAGTCGATCACCGTGCGGTGCGCCGCCACGAAGGCGCCCGACACGCCGGCCGCCTTGCCCAGCGTGCCGATCAGCACCAGCCGCTCGGAGCGCAGCGCCAGCGCCTGCAGCGCGCCGCGTCCGGTGGCGCCGAGCACGCCGAAGCCGTGCGCGTCGTCGATCACCAGCCAGGCGTCGTGCTGCTCGGCCAGCGCCAGCAGGCCCGCCACCGGGGCGATGTGGCCGTCCATGCTGAAGACGGCGTCGCTCACGATGATCTTGACCGGCGCGTCGCAGGCGGCCAGCTGCGCGTCGAGCGCCTGCAGGTCGCAGTGCGGGTAGCGTTCCACGCGGGCGCGGGCCAGCCGCGCGCCGTCGATCAGCGAGGCGTGGTTCAGCGTCTCCGAGAAGATCACCGCCTCGCCGTCGCCCAGCGCCGACAGCACCGCCAGGTTGGCCATGTAGCCGGTGCAGAAGAACAGGCTGCGCGCCTGCGGAATGTGCGGCGCCATCCATTCACCCAGCCGCTCCTCGAGCTGCGCATGGGCGCGCGAGTGGCCCAGGATGAGGTGCGAGCCGCCGCTGCCCGTGCCGTAGCGCGCCGCGCCTTCGGCCAGCGCCTCGGCCAGCGCGGGGTGCGCGGCCAGGCCCAGGTAGTCGTTGCTGCTGAAGCCGAGCATGGTGCGCGGCGCGGCGGCGCCGGCCAGCGTGAGGATCTGCTCGGGCGCGCAGGCGGTCTCGGCGATCTGCCGGCGGCGGCGCAGCGAGCGCGCGTCGAGCGCGGTGATCTCGTCCTGCAGGCGTTCAAGCAAGCGCAGCATCGCGGGCTCCTTCGTCGGCGCGGGCGCCGGGTGCGTGGGTGACGGCCTGGAGCGTGGCGAGCGTGCCGTCCACGAGCTGGTCGATTTCGTGGTCGGCGATGGCGTACGGTGGCATCAGGTACACGGTCGCACCAATGGACCGCATCAGCAGGCCGTGGTCGCGCGCCGCGAGGTGGAAGCGCTCGGCAAAGCGCGCGCCGGGCTCGCGCACGTCGAAGGCCGTGATCATTCCGCGCTGGCGCAGGTGGTCGACCGCCTGGCCGGCCAGCCCTTCGCGCAGCCGCGCCAGCAGGCGCGCGGACCGCGAGAGGTTGCGGTTCAGCGCGTCTTCCTGCTCGAACAGATCGAGCGTGGCGAGCGCCGCGCGGCAGGCCAGTGCGTTGCCGGTGTAGGAATGCGAATGCAGGAAGCTGCGCGCGGCATCGTCGTCGACGAAGCCCTGGTAGATGGCCTCGCGCGTCATCACCAGCGCCAGCGGCAGGTAGCCGCCGCTGATGCCCTTCGACAGGCACAGGAAGTCGGGCCAGATGCCGGCCTGCTCGCAGGCGAAGAAGGTGCCGGTGCGCCCGCAGCCGACCGCGATCTCGTCGGCGATCAGGTGCACGCCGAAGCAGTCGCACAGCGCGCGCACGCGGCGCAGGTAGGCCGGATCGTGCATCGCCATGCCGGTGGCGCACTGCACCAGCGGCTCGACGATCACGGCGGCGATGCTGTCGTGCTGCGCAGCCAGCAGCGCCTCGAGCTCGTCGGCGGCGCGGTTCGCGACAGCGGCGGCGTCTTCACCGGGCCGCGCGGCGCGCGCATCGGGCGAGGCCACGAGGTGCGCGCTGGCGAGCAGCGGCGCGTAGGCGTCGCGGAACACGGGCACGTCGGTGACGTGCAGCGCGCCCAGCGTCTCGCCGTGGTAGCCGCCGCGCAGCGCGACGAAGCGGCGCTTGCCGGCGCGGCCCGCATTGCGCCAGGCGTGGAAGCTCATCTTGAGCGCGATCTCCACGGCCGAGGCGCCGTCGGAGGCATAGAAGCAATGGCCCAGCGCATGGCCCGTGAGCGCCGCCAGCCGCTCGGCCAGCTCGACCGCCGGCGCGTGCGTGCAGCCGGCGAGCATCACGTGCGGCAGCGTGTCCAGCTGCGCCTTCAGCGCGGCATTGATCGCCGGGTGCGCGTGGCCGAACAGGTTGACCCACCACGAACTGGTGGCGTCGAGGTAGCGCCGGCCTTCGTGGTCGGTCAGCCAGACGCCCTCGCCGCGCGCGATGGGCAGCGGCGGCGCCACGTCGAGGCGGATGCTCTGGGTGCAGGGGTGCCAGACATGGCGGCGGCTGCGCTGTTGCCAGTCGGCGTTGGCATTGGCGGCATCGGCACCTGCGGCGGCTGGCGCGGTCGTGGGGGAGAAAACGTTCGAGGGAGGCACCCGCGCGTTCCTTTCTGGAGGGCAAGGCGGCGGATCGTATCGACGCGAACGCGCCCCGGCAAACGCCCGGAACGCGTGCGAAAAGAAGGCGGAATGACCGAGGTTGGGCGGTGTAGCGCGTGCGTTCAGGCCAACGTCGCGTAAGCTGGCGACTTCGTGCGGGGCCGCGCCGGCGCAGGGCCGACGCAAGTTGTCCGGCTGCCGTCACAGATGGCGAAGGAATGTCCGCTTTTCAGGGTGTGCGGTGGGTGGACTCCGATTTTCGGACAGAAGATATGGCTGATATTCGCAACCGGCTTCAGCCGCGCTTCTCGGCGTTGCGCTTGCGCGTGGCGGCGCCCTTCCTCGCGGAGGCCGAGCGTTCGGCGGCGGTGCGGTTCGCCGCGGCGGCGCCACCGAGGCGCCCGCCCTTGCGCGAGGGCCCGTGGTTCTCGGCCTTGCCGCGGCCCGCACCGCTCTTCTTGCCACCGCCGGTCTCGGCATTCACCGTGGCCCAGGCACGACGCTCGGCCTCGCCCTTGGCCACGCCGCGGTGCTCGTAGCCTGCCTCGATGTGCTCGGCCTTGCGCTTCTGCTTGTCCGTGTAGGACGACTTGTCGCCTCGTGGCATGTCTGCGCTCCTTCAATCAAATGGGATGAAAGAAGCCTTCATGCTGGCCGCCTGTGAGCCGCCATGGGTCGGAAGAGGCAGGCGCTGCGCGTCAGCGCAGTCTGTCGTGCGCGCTCAGGCCGACAACACGTTCGCGAGGTCGGCCTTCAGGGCCGTGGCCCGTTCCGGCGCCCGCGCGAGCCCCGCCTCGACCAGCGCCTGTGCCCGTGCGCGGTCGCCCAGGTGCATCGCGATCCGTGCGAAGTGCAAGGCGGTGCGCGCATGGATCTGGTGCGGGTCGGTCTCGCGCAGCATCTGTTCGAAGCTCTGCGGATAGCTGCCATGCCGTGCGAAGAAAGTACGCCCCGGCCCTTCCCACTCGCTCACGATGAATTCGACGTTTTCCTCGGCCTGTTCTTTCGTCTCGCCATAGGCCCATCCGAACGCGGCGCCGGGCGGGGGGTCCAGGCGGTCGCGGAACACGCAGTGCGATTCTTCGAGCGCCTCGGGCGCCACCGGCGTTCCGCCCTCGGGCGGCAAGAAGTCCAGGTGCGCGCCGAGGTTCAGGTAGCAGGCCTTGCCGCCGCTGGCGCCCTGCACGTTGAACACGTGGATCACCGGCCCGTCGATGCGCCGCAGTGTCTGGCCCGAACCCTGGAAGCCTTCGGCCTTCAGCACGGGAAAGAGGTGGTGCGTGAGCAGCTTGAGGAAGGTGGTGCGGTTCATGGCGCGCGGGGTCTCCGGGTACGCAAGGTGATCGAATAACGCAGGTCCTCGGTCGGGGCGATGGCATGTTGCCATGCCCAGCGCGCCGGTCCGCGCAGCAGGTACACGGAGCGCGGCTCGATGAGGAATTCGAGCGCGGCCGGCCCCGACGCGGGCGCGCCGGGCACGTAGGGCCGGAACTGCATCACCGCGTCGCCGCACAGCGAGACGCCGACGATGTCCTCGAAGTCGGGCACGTCGCGGTGCCAGCCCAGCGGCGTGCCGGGGCGGTACTCGGCGATCAGCACGTGGGTGAGCTCTTCGGGCGCCAGGCCGGCCCAGGCGGCGGCCTTCGCGCGCAGCGGGTGCAGCGCCTCGGGCAGCGGCGCGCCGGGCTTGAGGCGGTTGGTGTCGAAGTCGTAGCTGCCGCCGAAGCTGGTGCCGCGCCGGCGGGCGGTGTATTCCTTGTAGCGCATCTCCTTGAGCGGCAGGCCCTGCACGATGCGCAGCAGGCCGGCCTCCTCGTCGCGCGACAGAAACCCGGCTTCGTAGCGCAGGCCCTCGATGGCCGCCACGGGCGCCTCGCCGAACAGGTCGGGCTGGCCGGCGTGTTCAAGGCGTCGGGTGGCGCGCATCGCCTTCCCCGGCCTGCCCGGCCTCCCCGGCCAGCTGCACATGCCACCAGCGCGGCAGCAATTCGCGGATCTCGGCGCGCGCAAAGCGGTCGTCGAGCAGGTGGAGCACGCCCGTGTCGGCCTCGGTGCGGATCACGCGGCCGGCGGCCTGCACCACCTTCTGCAGGCCGGGGTAGAGGTAGGTGTACTCGTAGCCCTTGCCGAAGCGCGACTGCATGCGCTCGCGCGTGATCTCGTTGAGTTCGTTGTATTGCGGCAGCCCCAGGCTGGCGACGAAGGCGCCGATGAGCCGGCTGCCCGGCAGGTCGATGCCTTCGCCGAAGGCGCCGCCGAGCACGGCGAAGCCGATGCCCTGCCCGCCTTCTTCGAAGCGCGCGACGAAATCGTGGCGGTCGGTTTCGCGCATGCCGCGCGTCTGCGTCCACACGGGCACGCCGGGGTGGCGCAGCGAGAACGCGGCGCAGGCCTTGTCCAGGTAGTCGAAGCTGCTGAAGAAGGCCAGGTAGTTGCCGGGCAGGCGTTCGAACTGCGCGCCGATGATGTCCGTCACATGGCGCAGCGAGCCGGCGCGGTCGCGAAAGCGCGTGGAGACGCCGGTCGCCACCTCGACGCGCAGCTGCTGGCCGCGAAACGGCGATTCGACGTCGAGCAGCGCCGTGTCTTCGGGCAGGCCGAGCGCGTCGCGGTAGAACGCGAACGGCGCGAGCGTGCCCGAGAAGCAGGTGACCGACACCGCGTCGGCAAAGCGGCCTTCGAGGAAGGGCCCGGGCACGAGGTTGCGGATGGCCAGGCCGCGCTGCTCCTGCGTGGCGCCCAGCGTGCGCTCGAACACCGAGTGGTCGTCGAAGACCTCGGCCAGCCGCGCGAAGTGCAGTGCGTCGAAGAAGAAGCGCTGCAGCGGCCCCTGCGCCGCATCGGGCGTGGCGGCGAAGTGCTCGGCCATCGCGGTGTTGGCGGCCTGCAGCGTGCGCAAAAAGCGCTCGGGGATCTCATCGGCGGTGTCGTAGCCGGCGGTCTGCGCCTGCTGCAGCGTGTCCCATTCGCGGAACAGCCGCGCCAGCGGGCCGCGCACGGCGGCGGGTGCGGCGCGGTGCGCTTCTTCCAACGCGGCACCTTCGAGCTTCGCGGTGTACATGCCGCGTGCGCGCTCCAGCAGGTTGTGCGCCTCGTCGACCAGCACGGCGACCCGCCAGCCGGCGTCCTTCATGCTGGCGAAGAGGAAGGCGCTGCCGTCGAAGTAGTAGTTGTAGTCGCCCACGACGACATCGCTCCAGTGCGTCATTTCCTGCGCCAGGAAATAGGGGCACACCTCGTGCGCGAGCGCAACCCGCCGCAGTGCTTCGCGGTCGAGCCAGCCCACTTGCGCGGCCTCGGCGCGCGCGGCCGGCAGGCGGTCGTAGAAGCCGCGCGCCAGCGGGCAGGCCTCGCCGTGGCAGGCGCGGTCGGGGTACTCGCAGACCTTCTCGCGGGCCGCGAGTTCGAGCACGCGCGGCCGGTGGGCGCCGCCCTGCCCCAGCACGCGCAAGGCGTCGAGCGCCACGGGCCGGCCCGAGGTCTTGGCGGTGAGGAAGAACACCTTGTCGAGCTTGTGCGCCGCACGCGCCTTGAGCAGCGGAAAGAGCGTGGCCAGCGTCTTGCCGATGCCCGTGGGCGCCTGCGCCAGCAGGCAGCGCCCGCCCACGGCGGCGCGGTAGACCGCCTCGGCCAGTTCGCGCTGGCCGGTGCGGAAGTCGGCGTGGGGAAATTCGAGTTGTGCCAGCGCGTCGTCGAGCGCGCCGCGGTGCGCGGCCTCGCGCTGCGCCCAGTCGCTGTAGCAGGCGCACAGGGTCTCGAAGTGCGTGCGCAGCGTGTCGCGCGTGTGCTGCTCTTCGAGCACGGTTTCGTCGCCGCTGGCCAGGTCGAGGTAGACCAGCGCGACAGTCAGCTGCTCGAGCCCTTCCTGTTCGCAGAGCATCCAGCCGTAGCAGCGCACCTGGGCCCAGTGCAGCGCGCGGTGGTTGGCGCGGATGGCATCGAAGTCGCCGCGGAAGGTCTTGATTTCTTCCACCCGCGCCTGCGCCGGGTCGTAGCCGTCGGCCCGGCCGCGCACGCGCAGCGTGCCGCAGGTGGTGGCCAGCGGCACCTCGCTCTGGTAGTCGCCGCCGCGCCGGGCCTGCACCAGCGCGTGGCCGGCCATGCCTTCGAGCGCGCTGGGCGCGGGCACGAAGCGCAGGTCAAGATCGCCCGCCTTCGCGCCGAAGGCGCACAAGGCCTTGACGGACACGACGTGCGCCGCCGAAACGGCGGCTGACGGGGCGGAATGGAGGTCGGAAGGCATGCTGCCGATACTGGATGAAACCACAGTATAGCGAGCGCCGAATGCGGCAATACGTCACACAAATCGGTATCGAGGCCTTCTCCGACAGGTCAAATGATCTTTTTCGGCAAGACTTGACAAGTTTTGCTTACAAATGCATTCATGAAAACTCCCTCCGCGATCGACCCCGTCGAATTCGACCGCCTGCTCAGCCGCAACCTCAAGCTGCCGCTGCTGGGCGGACTGATCGGCGCCGTGGCGTTCGTCGCGCTGATCCTGTATCTGCTGACGAGCCTGAGCTGGGTCGAGCACACCGACCAGGTCACGCGCGCCGCCAGCGAACTGCAACGCCGCTCCATCGACATGGAAACGGGCATGCGCGGCTTCCTGATCACCGGCGAGGAGAGTTTTCTCGAGCCCTACCAGTCCGCCCTGCCGCGCCTGAAGGCCGACACCGACGCGCTGCGCCGCCAGGTGTCGGACAACCGCCAGCAGGTGGAGCGCGTCGACCGCATCGTCGGCCTGCAGGAGTCGTGGCTGACCTTCGCGCGGGAAATGATCGAGGCGCGGCGCAACGGCATCGATCCGCAGGCCACCGTCCGGCTGGGCCGCGGCAAGCGCCTGACCGACGACCTGCGTGCCGAGTTCACGGCCTTCATGGACACCGAGCAGACGCTGCGCTTCCAGCGCAACACCGAAGCCAACCGCACGAGCTGGTGGGTGGTCGGGTTGTTCCTGCTCTTTACGCTGGTGTACTCGGGCCTGGTGGCGTTCTTCGGCCGCCGGCAGCTGATGCGCCTGTCCGACAGCTACGACGTGGTGCTGGGCGAACAGGCGGCGCACGCCGAGCGCCTGTCGCAGGAGGCCTGGCTGCGCAATGCGCAGACCGAGCTGGTGGGCGAGCTGGTCGGCGAACTCAGTGCGCCGGACATGGGCCGCAAGATCCTGGCGTTCTTCTCGCGCCACCTCGGCAGCTCGGTCGGCGCGCTCTATGTGCGCGAGCGCCACGGCCCGCTGCGTCGCGCCGCGAGCTACGGTTTCTCCAGCGAGGCCGAAGCCTCGCCGCAGGTGTTCTCTCCCACCGAAAGCCTGATCGGCCAGGCGGCGGCCGAGCAGCGCCGCATGCTGATCGACCCGGTGCAGGCCGACTACCTGAAGGTCAACTCCGGCCTCGGCGAGATGGCGCCCAAGGCCGTGCTGCTGCTGCCGGTGGCGGCCGACGGCGCCGTCAACGGCGTGCTCGAACTCGGCCTGCCGGGCACGCCCGACGCGCGCAGCGAGCAGCTGTTCGACCTCGTGGCCGACGACATCGGCACCTCGCTGGCGGCGGCGCGCTACCGCGAGCAGCTGCAGGACGTGCTGGCCGAGACCCAGCAGCTCAACGAGGAACTGCAGGTGCAGCAGGAAGAGCTGCGCACCGCCAACGAAGAGCTCGAAGAACAGTCGCGCGCCCTGCGCGCCTCGCAAGCCATGCTGGAGAACCAGCAGGCCGAGCTGGAGCAGACCAACAGCCAGCTCTCCGAGCGCACCGAGGCGCTCGACCAGCGCAACACCGCCCTGCGCCGCGTGCAGCGCGACCTGGAAGACCGCGCCGACGAGCTGCAGCGCGCCAGCCGCTACAAGTCGGAGTTCCTGGCGAACATGTCGCACGAACTGCGCACGCCGCTGAACAGCGCGCTGATCCTGGCCAAGCTGCTGGGCGACAACCCGCAGGGCAACCTGTCGCTGGAGCAGGTGAAGTTCGCGGAATCGATCTACGCCTCGGGCAACGACCTGCTGGTGCTGATCAACGACATCCTGGACATCGCCAAGGTCGAGGCCGGCAAGCTGGAGCTGGTGCCGGAAGAGGTGCCGCTCGACAAGCTGGCCCAGAGCCTGGAAAGCACCTTCCGCCCGCTCGCGACCGACAAGAACCTGGAGTTCCGCCTGGAGCTGCGGCCCGACGCGCCGGCCCTGCTGGTCACCGACCGGCAGCGCGTGGAGCAGATCCTGAAGAACCTGCTGTCGAATGCGATCAAGTTCACCGAGCGCGGCGAAGTGGCGCTCACGGTGTCGGCCACGGCCGACGGCGGCGCGGCCTTTGCGGTGCACGACTCGGGCATCGGGATCGATCCGCAGCAGCACGAGCTGATCTTCGAGGCCTTCCGCCAGGCCGACGGCACCACCAGCCGGCGCTACGGCGGCACGGGGCTGGGCCTGTCGATCTCGCGCGACCTCACGCAGCTGCTGGGCGGCTCGCTGACGGTGAAGAGCGAAGCCGGCCAGGGAAGCACCTTCACGCTGCAACTGCCGCCGCGCGCGCCGCAGACGATGCCGGCGCCGGCCATGCCGGTGGGCACGCTGCGTTCGGTGTCGAGCGCCTCGCCCTCGCATGCACCCGCCGTGCTGTCGCCGCCGCCGCTCGCGCCCCCTGCCCCGGCGCCGGTGGTGCCGGCCCCGCGCTTCGCGGACGACCGCTCGATTCCGCGCGACCAGGTGCGCCGCGTGCTGGTCATCGAGGACGAGCCGCAGTTCGCCCACATCCTGTACGACCTGGCGCACGAGCTGGGCTACCGCTGCCTGGTGGCGCACGGCGCGGCCGACGGCTTCGAGCTGGCCACGCAGTTCGTGCCCGACGCGATCCTGCTGGACATGCGCCTGCCCGACAGCACCGGCCTGGACGTGCTGCAAAAGCTCAAGGACTCGCCGCACACGCGCCACATCCCGATCCACGTGGTCTCGGCCGCCGACAACGCGCAGGCCGCCGCGCTGCACATGGGCGCCATCGGCTTCGCGCTGAAGCCGGCCACGCGCGAGGAGCTGACCAAGGTGTTCGGCCGGCTGGAAGAAAAGCTCACGCAGAAGGTCAAGGTCGTGCTGCTGGTGGAAGACGACGCCTTGCAGCGCGAGAGCGTGATCCGGCTGATCGGCGACGACGACATCGAAATCGTCGCGGTCGGCTCCGGCGAGGAGGCGCTGGCGCTGCTGCGCACGCGCGTGTTCGACTGCATGATCACCGACCTGCGGCTGCCCGACATGCAGGGCAGCGAGCTGCTCAAGGCCATGGCGGCGGAAGAGATCGTGTCGTTCCCGCCGGTCATCGTCTACACCGGGCGCAACCTCACGCGCGACGAAGAAACCGAGCTGCAGCGCTACTCGCGCTCGATCATCATCAAGGGCGCGCGCTCGCCCGAGCGGCTGCTCGACGAGGTGACGCTGTTCCTGCACAAGGTGGAGGCCTCGCTGTCCAGCGAACGCCAGGGCATGCTGAAGACGGCGCGCGGGCGCGACCGCATCTTCGAGGGCCGCACCATCCTCCTGGTGGACGACGACGTGCGCAACATCTTCGCGCTCACCAGCGCGCTGGAGCAGCGCGGCGCCACGGTCGAGATCGGCCGCAACGGCCGCGAGGCGCTGGAGCGCCTGGACCAGGTCAGCGAGATCGACCTCGTGCTGATGGACGTGATGATGCCGGAGATGGACGGCCTGGAAGCCACGCGCCGCCTGCGCGCCGACCCGCGCTTCGCGAAGATGCCGGTGATCGCCATCACCGCCAAGGCCATGAAGGACGACCGCGACCAGTGCCTGGCCGCGGGCGCCAGCGACTACCTGGCCAAGCCAGTCGACCTGGAGCGCCTGTTCTCGCTGTTGCGCGTGTGGATGCCGAAGATGGAGCGCCTGTGACCCGCAAGCCCCTCCCCGCCGCGCTGCAGGACCCGGCCACCGCCCCCATGCAGCCCCAGCCGCTGAGCGACACCGAGATCGAGCTGCGCCTGCTGATGGAGGCCATCTACCTCAAGTACAGCTACGACTTCCGCAACTACACCACCGCCTCGCAGAAGCGCCGCGTGCTGTACGCGCTGGAGCAGCTCGAGCTGCCCAGCATCTCGGCGCTGCAGGACCGCGTGCTGCGCGACGCGGCGCTGTTCGGCCAGCTGCTGCAGTTCCTGACCATCCCGGTGAGCGAGATGTTCCGCGACCCGGCCTACTTCCTGGCGCTGCGCCGGCATGTGGTGCCGATCCTGCACACCTACCCGTCGGTCAAGGTGTGGGTGGCGGGCTGCAGCACCGGCGAAGAGGTGTTCTCGCTGGCCATCCTGCTGCGCGAGGAAGGCCTGCTCGAGCGCACGCAGATCTACGCCACCGACATCAACCCGGCCTCGCTCGAAAAGGCGCGCCAGGGCATCTTCCCGCTCGAGGCGATCCGCGGCTACACGGCCAACTACCAGCGCGCGGGCGGCCTGAGCGCGTTCTCCGACTACTACACCGCCGCCTACGAGGCCGCGCGCTTCGACCCCTCGCTGTGCGCCGACGTGATCTTTGCCGACCACAGCCTGGCCACCGACAGCGTGTTCGCCGAGACGCAGCTGGTGTCGTGCCGCAACGTGCTGATCTACTTCAACCGCCAGCTGCAGGACCGCGCGCTCGGGCTGTTCCACGAGTCGCTGTCGCACCGCGGTTTTCTCGGCCTGGGCTCGAAGGAAAGCATCGACTTCTCGGGCTACGCCGACCGCTTCGACGCCCACGCGCGCGCCGAGCGCATCTACCGCAAGGTCGCATGAAGCGCGCCGGCACGCAGCACCGTCCGTTTCCGGTTCGCCGCGTCGAAGCCGTGGTGCTCGGCGCCTCGGCGGGCGGCATCGACGCGCTCAGCGCGGTGCTCGACGGCCTGCCGGCCAACTGGCGCATTCCGATGGCGGTGGTGCTGCACCTGCCCGAATCGCACGAGAGCCACCTGGCCGAGATCTTTGCGCAGCGCCTGCCGATCCCCGTGCACGAGGCGCTCGACAAGATGCCGCTGGTGGACGGTTGCCTGTACTTCGCGCCGCCGGGCTATCACCTGTCGATCGAGCGCGGGCGTCGCTTTTCATTGAGCTGCGAGCCGCCCGTGCTGTTCTCGCGCCCGTCCATCGACGTGCTCATGGCCTCGGCCGCCGACGCCTACGGGCCGTCGGTGGCCGGTTTTCTCATGACCGGCGCCAACGAGGACGGCGCCGAAGGCCTGCTGCGCATCCACCGCGCCGGCGGACTCACCGCCGTGCAAGACCCGAAAGAAGCCCTGGTTCCCACCATGCCCCTCGCCGCCATTGCGCGCCACGCCCCCGACCACGTGCTTCGGCTGCGCGACCTGCGCATCCTGCTGCAGCTACTGGAGCCCGCCCATGCCCATTGAGGTCGAAAGCAAGCTGCTGATCGTCGACGACCTGCCCGAGAACCTGCTGGCGCTCGAGGCGCTGATTCGCGCGCCCGGACGGCTGGTGTACCGCGCCGGTTCGGCCGAGGCCGCACTGGCGCTGCTGCTGGAGCACGAATTCGCGCTCGCCATCGTCGACGTGCAGATGCCCGGCATGAACGGCTTCGAACTGGCCGAGCTGATGCGCGGCACCGAGCGCACGCGGCACATCCCGATCATCTTCGTGAGCGCCGCCGGGCGCGAAATGAACTACGCCTTCCAGGGCTACGAAAGCGGCGCGGTCGACTTCCTGCACAAGCCGCTCGACCCACATGCGGTGGTCAGCAAGGTGAGCGTGTTCGTCGACCTGCACCAGCACCGCAAGGCGCTGCGCCACGAAATGGAGTCGCTGGCCGCCGCGCACCGCAAGCAGGAAGAGCTGGTGCAGCAGCTGCAGCACACGCAGCGCGAGCTGGAGCGCGCGGTGCGCATGCGCGACGACTTCATGTCGATGGTGTCGCACGAGCTGCGCACGCCGCTGAACACGCTCTACCTGGAGGCGCAGCTGCGGCAGCTGCACCTGTCCAAGGGCAAGCTCGACAGCTTCTCGCCCGAGAAGCTGCCCACCATGATCGAGCGCGACCAGCGGCAGATCCGCAACATGGTGCGGCTCATCGACGACATGCTCGACGTGACGCGGCTGCGACGCGACGCGTTGTCGATCCAGACCAAACCGGTCGACCTGGCCGAGCTGGCCCGCGCCGTGGTCGACAACCTGCGCCACCAGGCCGAGGCCGCGGGCTGCACCATCAGCCTGGACGCGCCCCCCGCGCTGCGCGGCGTGTGGGACGAGTTCCGCATCGAACAGGTGCTGACCAACCTCCTGACCAACGCGCTGCGCTACGGCGGCGGCAAGCCGGTCGAGATGACGGTGCGCCAGGATGGCGACCGGGCGGTCGTGAGCGTGCGCGATCAGGGCATTGGCATCTCGCCCGAGGACCACCAGCGCATCTTCGAGCAGTTCGAGCGCACCGACGTCAGCCGCAAGCACGCGGCCGGCCTGGGCCTGGGCCTGTACATCACGCACAAGATCGTGAGCCTGCACGCGGGCCGCATCGGCGTGGAGAGCACGCCGGGCCACGGCGCGCGCTTCTTCGTCGAGCTGCCGCTGCAGCCGCCGCCTGCCTCGGCCGACGCCGGGAAGTAACAAACAAGGCCTCTGTTACGGATTCCGGTAGGCGCAGCGTCGATACTGCGGGATCGCAATCAATGGATGCCGAGAGAAAACAACTGTGAATGTGCTGATCGTCGACGACAACGAGGCCGCGGCCGACCTGCTGCGGGAGCTGCTGACGCTGCAGGATCACACCGCCCGCTGCACCCACACGGCGCAACAGGCGCTGGACGCGGCGGCCGGCGAGCGCTTCGATGCGGCGCTGATCGACCTCACCCTGCCCGACTTCCCGGGCACCGAGGTGGCGCGCCGGCTGCGTGCCACGGCCGCCGAAGGCACGCCGCGGCTGCTGGTGGCGATTTCCGGTTTTTCGGAACGGGACGCGGCGAATGCGGCGCCGGGCGAGGTGCTGTTCGACCACCACCTGCAAAAGCCCATCGACATCGGGGCGCTCGAGCGCATCCTCGCGCCCAGCTGACCCGGCCTTCTATCGCCCTTCAGCGCATCGCGCGGTAGCGGTAGAGGCGAAAACCTTCCTTCTGGATGAAGCCGCTGGGTTCCCAGCCCCGTGCGAGCGCACGGTCGGTGATCTGCGCCATCTGCAGGCCGATGCTGTCCTGGAGGTTGTCCCCCACGGCCAGCTCGAACTTACGGAGTTCGCCGTCCAGGGCCTCCACCGCCGCAATGGCGGCCTCGACATCGGTGAAAGGCCGAACGCTGGTCTGCATTTTTTGTCGCTCCTTCGGCACTCTGCGCGCCTGTTGAACGATGCAAGGCAAGTGTCATGCCCCGGGCCTCAACCCTCCTGCAGGCATGAAATGAATTCTTTGATCTTACAAATGTGACTGAATGTGACGTTTTCGTCAGAGTTCACGCCAAGAATTGGCATGCCTGCAAGCTTGCGGGCGGCGGGTCAATCGCGGTCGTCATCGTCATCGTCATCGTCATCGTTCGGCGCACGGTAGGGATAGCCGGGACCGTAGTACAGGCGCCCGCGCGGCGGGACGTAGATCGGGGCCGGCCGGTAGTACACGGGCGGCGGCGGACGGTAGTAGGCCCGCGGCGGTGGCGGTTCGTAGTAGATCGGGGCCGGGTACGCATAGACGGGCGGCGGCACGTAGTACGGCGGCGCATAGACCGGGCCGGGCGCGCCGATCTGCACCGACCAGCTCGTGCGCGCGCTGGCGGCACCCGTGGCGAGCAGCGCGCCGGCGGCGATCGCGGCGACGGCGGCCCATCTGAAAACAGAAGAATCACTTGGGGAATGCATGGTGGCTCCAGGCCTGGCGCGAACGGCGCCGGCGTGGTCCTGCAACGCCACATGTCCCTGCGTGGTGCACCTCGAAGCGCAGCAGCTGGTTGCCAAACGTGAACGGGATTCCCAGCCGGCCTTCAGTTCACGATGGCCCGGCGCGACAGCATCACGTCGTCGCCCGTCGTGTTGAAGGCGATGGTCGGCGCGCTGAAATCGCTCAGCGGCGCGCCCAGGCCGATCTCGCCGCGGCCGTGCAGCACGCACTCGTCGCGCCGCAGCGCGATCTCGTGGCTCGGCCCACCGTTGCCGTGGAAGCGCACCCAGGTGCCGTAGGTGCTGACATCGATCAGCACGCAACTGCCCTGCCGCTCCTCGATGCGCGCATGCAGCCGCGACACGCGCGGGTCGTTGACCACGAACTGCGCGTCGCCCACGCGGCCCAGGTGAATGGGCAGCTGGTCGATGCGGAACATGGAGCGCACGTCGAGCCACGCGAGTTCGATGCGGCCGAAGGTGGAATCGGGCAGCCGCGCCGGCAGCAACGCGGCCGGCACGGTGAGGAAGCTGGTCAGGTCTTCCTGCCAGTCGATGCGGTGGACGATCGACATCTCGGTGCGCCCGCGGATGCTGATCGGCCCGAGGTCGCGGTGCTGCACGGCGCCTTCGTGCAATTGCTGGATCACCGCCTCGGTGACCCAGATCTGGCCGGGGCCGGCCAGGTCGCTCAGGCGCGAGGCCAGGTTGACGGCGTCGCCGAAGCAGTCGCCCTCCACCTCGACCACGTCGCCGCTGGCCACGCCGATCTGCAGCGCCATGCGCAGCGGCACGGGCCAGCCGGCCAGGCGCTTCTGGTGGTAGCGCTGCAGCTCGATGACCGCGTGCGTGGCGGCGGCGCCGCTGGTGAAGATGGCGAACACGCCGTCGCCCAGCGATTTCACGACCCGGCCGCCGTGGGCCTCGCACACACGCCCGATCCATTGGGTCAGCCGCGTCACGGTCTCGGTGGCACGTGCATTCCCCATGGCCTCGAAGACCCTGGTACTTCCGGTCAAGTCCGCGAAAACGACTGTGGAATTGACACCCATACTGTTTTTTCTTGGCGGCAAGCGCTGGTTATGTTGCTCTGGACCTTTCGCCGCTCCTGCGAGAAGTTTCCCCGACATGCGCCTTCACATGCAAGGAACGATCCGCAGAAGCTTCTTGTTGACGCTGCAGCGATTGGGCCAGCTTGGCGCATCGTGCAGATGAATGCCAAAGTTTTTTAATACTTTTGCGCTCAAAATTCAAATGACAACAAAAGAGACCGCTAAAGCTTGTTGTTTGCAAACAAGAAACGGTGTTTCACATCTTGTGTCCCGGCGAACTGAGGCTTAAGGTAGCGACCGTCTCAGCTCCCGGCAATACGCTTTTCGTGACATGCTGCTCTTTCGCCGCCTTTTTCAGCTCCTGAACGTACCCGGCCTGGGCTCGCGGCAGGTTGCGGAAAGTCAGCTCGGGCGCATCCGCACGGCGATGCTGTCGGTGCTCCAGGGCCGCGGTGGCCAATCGATCCAGCGCGTCAGCCAACGCGTGCGCTTTGCGGTCGATGTCGAGACCCTCTGGTACCTGCGTCAGGACGTGATGGTCGCGCTGAGCGCCATCGACGGCGAATCGGCCGCGCGGCGCCAGATGAAAGAAATCAACAGCATGTTCAAGGGCGGCCTGCCCGGCTCGATGGGCCCGCGCGTCCATCAGCGTTTCACCAACCAGTGATGTCCTGATCGGCCGGCATCGCAGCGGCACCGGTGGCCGCCTGCGTGCTGGCTCAATGGTCGTGGCCGTGATGGTCGTGACCGTGGTGCGCATGGTCATGGTGGCCATGCCGATGGCCCCACACCAGGAACACGTCGCGCCCCTCGGCGGCCAGCGCCACCTTCGCACCCACCGGCAGCAGCACCTTGGTCTGCACATGCCCGAACGGCAAGCCGGCAATCACCTGCACCTTCTTCAGGCTTGAACGCAGCCGGTCGATCACCGTGTTCATGCCGAAGCCGCGGTCGTAGCCGGCGATGTTGCGCACGCCCGTGAACTGGCCGAACACGACGGCCTTCTGGCGCGCCAGCACGCCCGCGAGCTTCAGCTGGTCGAGCATGCGCTCGACGCGGTACGGGTGCTCGTTGGTGTCCTCGATGAAGAGCACGCCCTTGTCGACCACCGGGAAGTACGGCGTGCCCAGCAGGCTGGTCAGCACGCAGAGGTTGCCGCCCCAGAGCACGGCGTCTTCGATCGGCTTGACCTTGAGTTCGGCGTCGCGCGCCGGCATGCGCCAGCCGGTGCCCTCGCCCTGCCCGCTCAACAGGTCGTCGAAGCAGGCTTCCATGATGTCGTCGGCACCGCCTTCGGCGCCGAAGTCTTCGCCGACCGCGGGGCCCGACCAGGTGACGGCGCCGTTCTTGGCCAGCAGTGCGTTCTGCAGGGCCGTGAAGTCGCTGCAGCCGACGAACTCGGTGCCCTTGTCGATGGCCTTGGCCAGCGCCTTGTACGGCAGCGCGTCGAGGATGCGCGTGAGGCCGTAGCCGCCGCGCGCGATCAGCGCCACGTCGGCGCCGCTGGCGGCCGCACGCGAGATGGCGGCGAGCCGGGTGGCGTCGTCGCCCGCGAAACGCTGGTACGCCAAGAGCGCGGCTTCATCGACTTCGACTTCATGGCCCAGGGCCTTCAACCGCGCCACGCCACGCCGGAAGGCGGCCTTGTCGCGAATGGCACTGGAGGGGGAATAGATGTAGATATGTTTGGACGTCACGTCGTCGAGTATCCCATTGCGTCCCGGATCTGCCGGGCCAGGGGGGTGGCCTGCGCCGCCGTTGGACCGCCCGATGCTGCGCGTGAACCCAGCGCGCGCAGCGCAGCTTCGTAGCCCCGGTCGGGGAACGGCGCGCGCCAGGCGTCCTTGGCGCGCACGCCGCTGTCGGGGGCGGTGAGCGTCGCGCTGAAGCGGCCCGGTGCCGCTGCTTGCAGCAGCACGGCCAGTTCACCGCCTGCGGCGCTGTGCACCAGCGCGAGCGGTTCGGGATGCACCTGCTCGAGCCACGCCAGCAGCACGTCGCGGTGCCATTCGAGCTGGTGCGTCGCCTCGCGCTTGGGCTTGTCGCTCTTGCCGAAGCCGATCAGGTCGGGCACCAGCGTGCGCAGGCCGGGCGTGCCGACGAGGTGGCGGAAGAAGTAGCCCCACTCGCCTGGGCCATGCAGGCACAGGCAATCGGCCACGCGGCCGTCGCTGCCGGCCGAGCCGGCCTCGTCGACCCAGTGCAGGCGCCAGCCTTGCAAGATTGGCAAGTCCTGCGCGTGATGCGGCGCGAAGTCGAAATCGGTGAGCGCCGCAAAGCGTTCGGCGGGCGTGCGCAAGGCATCGTCGCGCAGCGGCTCGGCCTGCGCGCGCGCGGCGCTGCGGCGTTGCTGGAAGAAGCGCTGCAGCAGCGCACTGCAGTCGTCGGCCAGCACGCCGCCTTGCACGCGCGTGTGGTGGTTCAGCTTCGGCTCGGCGAAGAGATCGAGCACCGAGCCCGCGGCACCGGTCTTGGGGTCGGCGGCGCCGAACACCACGCGCGCCAGCCGCGAATGCAGCATCGCGCCCGCGCACATCGCGCAGGGCTCGAGCGTGACGAAGAGCTCGCAGCCGTCGAGCCGGTAGTTGCCGAGCGCGGCGGCGCCAACGCGCAATGCGTTGATCTCGGCATGTGCGCTCGGGTCGTGCTGCGCCACGGGCGTGTTGCGGCCGGTCGCGATGACCTGTCCGTCCTTCAGCAGCACCGCGCCCACGGGCACCTCGCCCGCGTCGGCCGCGCGCTGCGCTTCCTGCAGCGCGAGCGCCATCCAGTGCGCGTCCGATGTCGATGCGGCCGGCTCAGTTGTCATCGGGCATCTTGCGGGCCTGGGCCGCGGCGTCGAGGGCGTCCTTGACCTGTTGCTGGACCTGCTGCGCCTGCGTGCGCGCATCGACAGCCGCCGGCGCAGATGCACCAGGTGCGGCCGGTTGTTTGGCGATGGCGGTGCGCGACAGCTGCTGCTTCGCCAGCAGCCCGACGACGACCAGCGCGAGCACGAGGCCGATCAAACCGAACATCCGCATCTCAGCGTGCCTCCGCTGCGACGGCCATGCCGAGCCGGTCCATCCACACGGCCAGCGCCTGTTCGTCGGCCGAGCCGGCGCTGTAGACCTCGCGCATCGCCGCATGCGATTCGGGCCGGTGCTGGTTGAGCTTGATCTTGCATTGCAGCGCCGTCACGTGCAGCTCGAAGCCCATGATGCCGGCCAGCATCTTGCGCTGGAACTCCTCGCCGAGGTCCTTCCACTGCTGGGCGTAGGCCGGCTCGTGGTCGCCGATGAGCTTCTTGAGCAACGCGTCCTTGGCCTCGGGCGTCTCGACGAGCCGGGCTTCGACGGTGCAATGGACCGCGAGGTAGTTCCATGTCGGCACCCGCGCCAGGTCGGGATAGACCGAGGGCGACAGGTAAGCGTGCGGCCCCTGGAACACCACCACCGCGCGCGGCCGCGTCTGCAGGTAGCGCCAGTGCGGGTTGGGCTTGGCGCAGTGGCCGAGCAGCACCAGCGCATCGCCCTCGCGCTGCTCGGCCACGATGGGCAGGTGCGTGACGAAGGGCAGGCCCTCGTCGTCGTTCGAGATCAGGTTGGCAAAGGGGTGGTCGCGCATCAGGCCCAGCGCGACGGCCGGGTCCTTGGCGTTGAACTGCGGAGGCATGTACATGGGGCGGGTTCCTCGTGGGGAGGTCCGATTGTCCCCGAGTCGCCCCCGGCTTGCGGTGCAGCAGGCTACTTGGCGCGTGCCGCTTCGAGCTGCTTCACCATCGCGGTGTAGCCGCGCGCCTTTGCGAGCTGCAGTGGCGTGAGGCCCTGGCGGTCGGCCAGTTGCAGGTTGGCGCCGCCGGCGATCAACGCGGCCAGCGTGCGCTGGTGGCGTGCGCCACCGTCGCCGAGCACGATCGACTCGATCGTCGCCGTCCAGTGCAGGTTGTTCACGTGGTCCAGCGGCGCACCGGCCGCGACCAGCCGGCGCACGACCTCGTCGTGCCCCAGGTGCGCAGCGGCAATCAATGCGGTGCCGTCGTAGCGGCTGGTGACCTGCCCGGGCTTGGCGCCCAGTTGCAGCAGCAGCGTGAGCGTGGTCACGTCGTCGGCCACGGACGCGATGGTCACGGCGTCGTAGCGGTCGTCTTCGAGCAGGTCGATGTTCGCGCCCGCCTTGGCGAGCAGCGTCACGGCGTCGCGCTGGCGTGCATAGGTGGCGACCTGCAGCGGCGTGCGGCCGCGCGCGTCGCGCACATCGAGGCTGGCGCCGGAGGCGATCAGGCTCTTGAGCTTGGGCAGGTCGCCGTGCCAGGCCGCGCGGTGCAGGCCCTCGTAGGCCAGCACTTCGGCGGCCAGCGGCGGCACCTGGGCCGCCGCGCCGGGCGCGGCGCTCCAGCCGATCGCGGCGGCGAGCACCGCCGACCAGAGACCGCGCGCGGTCATCAGAGCTGACCCTTGACCTTCTCGAGCGCGGCGTTGGCGCACTGCTCGTCGAGGTGGCCGCCGGGCGCACCGCCCACGCCCACGGCACCGATCACTTCGTTGCCCGACTTGATCGGCACGCCGCCGCCCAGCAGCAGGAAGCCCGGCAGGTACACGAGGTTGGCGGCGCCGGGGTTCTTCTGGGCGCCTTCCATCATGGCTTGCGTGGGGCTCTTGGCCGAAGCCGAGGTCCAGGCCTTGCGTTCGCTCGACGACAGCGTGTGCGGGCCGGCGTTGTCGGCGCGCTGCACGGCGCGCACGGTGCCGGCGCGGTCGACCACGGTGGCGGCCACGTTGTAGCCGTTGGCGGCGCAGGCGGCCACGGTTTCTGCGGCGATCTGGTTGGCCAGCGCGAGCGAGATGTTCTTCTCGGTGCGCACGGCGGGGGCCGGCGTCTGGGCCTGGGCGACGGAAGCAGCGAGCAGAACGGCGAGGCCGCCAACGCGGATGATCGATTGCATGTGTTGTTTCTCCAGTGATGAGAGGGTTCGTGCCGGCCTGTGCCGACCACGGTGTCACTGTAAAAAATACGGTCCGCTGCAACCATTCGTACGGCTACGCCCGGCACTCCGTAGTTCTACGGAGCGCCCTCTTCTCCCGCATCCGACGCCAGCACGGCGTAGCGCCGGATCAGCTGCGCCAGCGAGTCGCAATCGAGCTTGGCGAACAGGTTGGCGCGGTGGGTCTCGACGGTGCGCGGCGACAGCGCCAGCACACGCGCGATCTCCTTGTTGGTGAGCCCCTGCACGATGAAGGCCAGCACCTCGCGCTCGCGCTCCGACAGCTGCGCCACCCGCTCGCGCGCGGCGTTGTCGGCCTGCGAGCGCTCGCGCGTGCGCACATGCTGGCGCACGGCCTGCTGCAGGGCTTCGAGCAGCTGCTCATCGTCCACCGGCTTCTCCAGGAACTCGGCCGCGCCGGCCTTGAAGGCGCGGCGGCACATCTCGACCGTGCCGTGGCCGGTCAGCATGATCACGGGCTGGTCGACGCCCTGCGCCACCAGCCGGTCGAGCACCGTGAGGCCGCTGATGCCGGGCATGCGCACATCCAGCACGATGGCGCCGACGCTCGCGCGGTCGAAGCCGTCGATGAAGGCCTGCGGATCGGCCCAGCCCTGCACGCGCAGGCCGACGGTGCCGATCAGCAGCGACAGGCTGTCGCGCACGGCTTGGTCGTCGTCGATCAGGTGGATCAGGGGCGATTGGGGCTGGTCGGCGGTCAACGTGTTCATGTCGAAGGTGCCACCAGTGGCAGCAGCAAGGTGAAGCGCGCACCGCGCGGCGAGGCGTTGGCGGCGCTCAGGCTGCCGCCCATGCCGCTGGCCAGCGTTTCGCTCAGGCTCAGGCCGAGGCCCAGGCCGCCTTCGCGCGTGCTGAAGAAAGGTTCGAACAGGCGCGGCAGCGCCTCGGGCGCGATGCCGCGGCCGTTGTCGGTGACGGTCAGCACACCCTCCTCGCCGTTGCGCCCGACCGAGACCACGAGGCGCCGCTCGGCCGCGGGCACGAGGTCCAGCGCCTGCATCGCGTTCATCAGCAGGTTGTGCACGATCTGCTCCAGCGCCACGGCCTCGGCCTGCACGCGCACGGGCGCCTGTGCGCTGGCGTCGAACTGGGCCGCCACGCCGTGGCGCGCGAACTCGGGCGCCAGCAGGTGCATGGCGCTGCGCACCACTTCCTGCAGCACCAGCGGCTTCACGTCGCCGCCGGCCTCGGGGCGTTCGATCACGCGGCGCAGTCGGCCGACCACACCGGAGGCACGGCGGGCCTGCTCGACGGCCTGCCCCATCGCGTCGCGCGCGGTGGCGAGGTCGGGCGGATCGTCGTCGAGCAGGCGGCGCGCGGCCTGGGCGTTGGCCAGCACGGCCGTGAGCGGCTGGTTGAGTTCGTGCGCCAGCCCGGCCGACAGCTCGCCCAGCGCATTGAGCCGCGCCACCTGGCCCAGGCGCAGCAGCTCCTCGGCGCGGCGCCGCGCGATGCGCTGGCGCTGCGCGGCCCACAGGCCCGCCAGCAACAGCGCCATCGCCACCGCCCAGCCGCCGATGGTGCGCCACGGCAACTCGGCCCAGCCGACCTGGCGCTCGGCCACCAGCTCGAAAGGCTGGCTCGGCGACGCCAGCTCCTTGCTCAGGCTGTAGCGCCAGCCATGCGCGGCCGATTGGCCGTGTTGCAGCACCAGTTGCTGGCCGTCGCGCTGCAGGACCAGTCGCACGGGGCTGCGCTGCGGGTTCATCGGCCAGTCGCGCCAGGGCACCGAGCCGACGAGGTCGATCTCGAGCGCATAGCTCAGCGGCTCCGAGCCGATCACGAGCTGGTAGCGGCCGTGCGCCAGGTCGAGCACGGCCAAGTCGGCGCGGCGCTCGG
>NZ_BCUS01000102.1 GCF_001591345.1 Variovorax boronicumulans NBRC 103145
CGCGCAGGCCGTCGCGCTGCAGGGCGGCGGCGATGCGGTCCATGAGCGCGTCGAGCGCGCGGTAGTCCAGCGTCTGCTGGGCATCGGCCAGCGCGGGGCGCTCGGGGGTGTGCTGGGCGTGGAGGCGGACCAGGTCGGCAAGGGTGCCGAAGTCGCGCGCGGCGGCGTCCTGGAGGGCGGGGTACAAGTTCAAGGTCGATCCTTCGTCTGGGGCCAGACGGCAGGATAGCGAAGAAGCCCGCCGCGGGGTGTGCCGCCCGCGACGAAACCCTGCTCAGTCGGCCGTGTCGTCGCCCTGCTGCGCCACCTCGAACAGCGCGCGGATCAGCGGCCGGTCCTTGCGCACCGCCAGGCAGCACAGCGAGTAGCTGATCGACAGCTCGTCGTCGTCGATCTCCACCATCTTCAGGCCGGGCAGCGGAATGCACTCGATCTGCGTCACGAAGCCCACGCCCATGCCGTTGGCCACGGCATGCAGGATGGCCTCGCGGCTGTTGATCTCCATCACGCAATTCATCTGCACGCCCTGCTGCGCGCAGGCGCGCTCCACGCGGTGGCGCGTCTTGGAGCCGGGCTCGCGCAGGATCACCGGCTCGCCCGCGATGTCGCGCGTGGCGATGGTGCGCTTCTTGGCCCACGGGTGCTTCGCGGGCACCACGGCCACGATGCGCTCCACGCGGTACGGCACCTGGTGCAGGCCTTCGATCTCGGGCGGCTCCACGAGGATGCCCACGTCGATGTCGAAGTCCTGCAGCCCGCCGAGCGTGGAGGCTTCGGAGCCGATCGACACCGTCAGGTCGAGCCCGGCGTGGCTGCGCTTGAAGCTGCGCGCCAGCTCCAGCGCGATGGGCGGCGACACCGCGCCCACGCGCACCAGCCCCGTGCGCAGCTTGTGAGCGCGCTGCAGGAACTGCATCGCCTCTTCCTCCTGCCCGAACAGGCCCTGCGTGATCGCATACAGCTGCTCGCCCGCGGCCGTGAGCCGCACGGCGCGCCCGCTGCGCAGGAACAGCTCGACGTTGAAGCGCTCTTCCAGCGCCTTGACCTGGTCGGTCACGGTGGGCTGGCCGATGTGCAGGTAGCGCGCGGCCGTGGTGAAGCCGCCGGTCTTGGCGACGGCGTGGAAGCAGCGGATCCACTTGTAGTACTGGTGAAACATGAGGCGGTCGTGAGGGGCGTGCGCCGAGCCTCCCTCAGATGCGGCGCTGGCGCCTATGCAGGCTTTCCCCAAGGCATCCATCGGTTTTGGACGGGTTGCACGCGCGAAATGCGATTGGACGCCCCGGCACGCCGCTTCGACACTGCGGCCCAGACAGAAACCGGAGACAAAAAACATGCCCCACGCCTACCGCAACCCCGTGTCCATTCATTCCGGGCGAGGCAGCCTCGCACGGCTGCCCTCGCTCCTGGCGGGCCGCCGCGTCGCCCTCGTCACCTTCCCCGAGGCCCGCGGCCTGGGCCTGGTCGATCGCCTGCAGGCGCTGCTGGGCGACGCGCTCGTCACCGTGATCGACGACGTTCGCCCCAACCCCGACGTCGCCCACCTGCGCGACCTGTACAACACCTTCTGGCAGTCGGACGCGCCCTGCGACGCCATCGTGGCGGTCGGCGGCGGCAGCGCCATCGACACGGCCAAGGCCCTGATGGTGGGCACGGCCAACGGGCAGTTCGACGAGCTCGTTGCGCTGCTGGCCACCGGCAAGCCCTTCGTGCCTGCCAGCGTCAAGCCGCTGATCGCCGTGCCGACGACAGCCGGCACCGGCAGCGAGGTGACGCCGTGGGCCACCATCTGGGACGCCGGCAACCAGAAGAAATACTCGCTGCACCTGGACGCCACCTGGCCCGAGGCCGCCATCGTCGACCCCGAGCTCATGCTCTCGGTGCCGGCGGGCACCACGGTGTCGACGGGGCTCGATGCGCTCTCGCACGCGCTCGAAGCGATCTGGAACGTCAACGCCAACCCGGTCTCCGACACCTTCGCCGTCTCGGCCGTGCGCGACATCTTCGACTGCCTGCCGGCGCTGCTCAAAGACCTGGGCAACCTCGACCTGCGCGAGCGCATGGCGCTGGCCGCGCTGAAGGCCGGCATGGCGTTCTCCAACACCAAGACGGCGCTGGCGCATTCCATCTCCTACGAGATGACGCTGCGCCACGGCTTGGCCCACGGCATCGCCTGCTCGTTCACGCTGCCCCTCGTGCTGGAGAAAGCCTGGGCCCGCTCGCCCGACCGCGACCGGACGCTGCAGCTGCTGTTCGGCGCCGACCTGGCCACCGCCACGCAGCAACTGCGGGCTTTCCTGCAGGGGCTTGGCGTGAAGACCGAGTTTGCCGACTATGGCGTGGCGGACAGCGAAGCGGCGGCCATGATCGCGCGCGCCATGGACGGGGCGCGCGGCAAGAACTTCATCGGCACGGCGGCGTTGGCCTGACAGGCAGGGACTGCGCAGCGAGACAAGTCAGCAAGACAAGACAGACAGCCATATGCCGGCCATCGAGCCGGCCCCACGGGCCCCACGCCCGTCAAGACAAGGAGACATACCATGCAAGCGGCCAATCCCATCCTGCAGGCGGGCACCTACGCACGCCCCCTCGACAATTCGTTCCGCAAGGCGCAGTGGCGGATGCTGCTGGCGGCCATGTTCTGCTACTTCTTCTTCTACACGGGGCGCCAGACCTTCGGCTTCGCCATCCCCGGCATCCAGAAGGAGTTCGGCCTCTCCAAGGAAATGCTGGGCTGGGCCTCGACCTCGCTGCTGTGGTGCTATGCCGTCGGGCAGGCCATCAACGGCAATCTGGGCGACAAGTTCGGCGGACGCCGCGTGATGACCGCCGGCGCCATCCTTTCGTGCGCCGCCAACTGGGTCGTGAGCTTCGCGGTCGGCTTCAAGAGCCTGGCGATCCCGTGGGGCATCAACGGCTACTTCCAGGCCCTGGGCTGGGCGCCGGGCAGCCGGCTGCTGTCGAACTGGTGGGGCGCGGGCGAGCGCGGCAAGGTCTATGGCTTCTACGTGTTCGCCGCCGGCTGCGCCTCGGTGCTGTCGTTCGTGACCTCGATCATCGTCGTCAACGTGCTGCACCTCGATTGGCGCTGGATCTTCCGGCTCCCCGTGCTGCTGATGCTGGTGGGTGGCATTGCCTTCTACCTGATCGCCCGTGAACGGCCGGAAGACCTGGGCTTCAAGTCGCCCGACACCGGCGTGGCCAACAACAACCCGCAGGAAGCCGACAAGGCCGGCGTGGCCGACGGCGAGCCGCAAGAAAGCTCCTGGTCGCGCTACAAGGCCGTGCTCAGCAACCCCAAGCTGATGATCGCCGCGCTGGCCATCGGCTTCCAGAACGCCGCACGCTACGGCCTCATCGTCTGGGTGCCGGTGCACTTCCTGGGCAAGGACTGGGCCAAGGCCGCCGACGGCATGATCGACCCGGCCTGGATCTCGGTGGCGCTGCCCGTGGGCATGGCCTTCGGCGCGCTCACCAACGGCTGGATCTCCGACAAGGTGTTCGGCTCCAAGCGCTACAAGGCCATCGTGCTGTACATGCTGCTGGGCGCCATCGCCTCGATGGGCATGTACCTGCTGCCCACCAGCATCCTCGGCCTGGGGCTGCTGTTCCTTGCGGGCTTCTTCGTCTACGGCCCGGCCTCGTCGTTCTGGGCCCTGTGCCCCGACCTCGTGGGCGCCAAGCGCGCCGGCACCGCCACCGGTGTCATGAACTTCTTCTCGTACCTGCTGGCCGGCCTGGGCGAACCGCTGATCGGCCGGATGCTGGACCACTCGGGCAGCACCTCGGTGGTGTTCCCCATCGTCGCGGCCAGCTGCCTCATCAGTGCCTTCATCGCGCTGTTCATCCGCCGCTGAGGCCCGCGCACCGACACACCCAACTTGCCAAGGAGCATCTCTTCATGAAATCCGACTCACTCGAAGTCAACGGCCGCAGCTACCGCTGGATGGTCCGCCCGGTCGTCGTCGTCTGCGTCGACGGCTGCGAGCCCGCGTACCTCGACGCGGCCATTGCGGCCGGCGTGGCACCGTACCTCGAGGCCATGCGCAAGGGCGGCGCCGACCTGCTCGCCGATTGCGTCGTGCCCTCGTTCACCAACCCCAACAACCTGTCGATCGTGACCGGCGCACCGCCGGCGGTGCACGGCATCTGCGGCAACTACTTCTTCGACCGCGAGCTGGGCCAGGAAGTGATGATGAACGACCCCAAGTACCTGCGCGCCGGCACCGTGCTCGCGGCCTTTGCCGACGCAGGCGCCAAGCTGGCCGTGGTCACGGCCAAGGACAAGCTGCGCAAGCTGCTGGGCCACAAGATGAAGGGCATCTGCTTCTCGTCCGAGAAGTCGGACCAGGTGACGATGGAAGAGAACGGCATCGACAACGTGCTCGACATGGTCGGCATGCCGGTGCCTTCGGTGTACAGCGCGGAGCTGTCGGAGTTCGTGTTCGCCGCCGGCGTGAAGCTGATGGAATCGCGCCGCCCCGACCTGATGTACCTGTCGACCACCGACTACGTGCAGCACAAGGCCGCGCCGGGAAGCCCCGCCGCGAATGCCTTCTACAAGATGATGGACGGCTACCTCGCGCAGCTCGATGCATTGGGCGCCACCATCGTGCTCACGGCCGACCACGGCATGAACGACAAGCATGGTGCCGACGGTTCGCCCAACGTCATCTACCTGCAGGACGTGCTCGACGGCTGGTACGGCCCGGACCGCGCGCGCGTGATCCTGCCGATCACCGATCCGTATGTGGTGCACCACGGCGCGCTCGGCTCGTTCGCCACCGTGTATGTGCCGAGCGAGGACGAGGTGCCCGGCTGGATCGACCGCATCCAGCGCATCCCCGGCATGCAGCTCGTGCTCTCGCGCAAGGAGGCCGCGCAGCGTTTCGAGCTGCCGCCCGACCGCATCGGCGACATCGTGGTGGTCAGCGAGCAGAGCACCGTCATCGGCACCTCGGCCACGCGCCACGACCTCACGGCGCTCGAAGTGCCGCTGCGCTCGCACGGCGGCGTGTCGGAGCAGAAGGTGCCGCTGATCTGCAACCGCCCCGTCGCGGGCGTGGCGAGCACGCGCCGGCTGCGCAACTTCGACGCGCTCGACCTCGCACTGAACCACGCCCAAGGCCCGCTGGTGGCCGCCGCCTGAACTTATTTGACGGAGCATTCCATGAGCAAGTCCGACCACGCCGCCCTGAAGCCCGGCACCGTGTACCGTGAAGCCCTGCGCATCGCCGGCGAGAAAGTCCACCGCGACCGCACCATCGAGGTCACCTACCCGTACACCGGCGAGGTGATCGCCACCGTGCCCAAGGCCACGCTGGACGACGTGCGCCATGCCCTGCGCATCGCCCGCGACTACAAGCCCACGCTCACGCGCTACGAGCGCTACAAGATCCTCATGCGCGCCGGCGAGATCATCGCTTCGCGCCTGGACGAGATGTCGCGCACCATCACGCTCGAGTCGGGCCTGTCGCGCAAGGACTCGCTGTACGAAGTGGGCCGCGCCTCCGACGTGCTGCTGTTCGCCGCCAACCAGGCGCTGGTGGACGACGGCCAGGTGTTCTCCTGCGACCTCACGCACCACGGCAAGAGCCGCAAGGTCTACACGATGCGCGAGCCGCTCCTGGGCGCCATCACCGCCATCACGCCGTTCAACCACCCGCTGAACCAGGTGATCCACAAGGTGGCGCCGGCCATTGCGACCAACAACCGCATCGTGCTGAAACCCAGCGAGAAGACACCGCTCACGGCCTTCCTGCTGGCCGACATCCTGTACGAGGCCGGACTGCCGCCGCAGATGCTGTCGGTGCTCACGGGCGACCCCAAGGAAATCGCCGACGAGTTGCTGACCAACGCCGACGTCGACCTCGTCACCTTCACGGGCGGCGTGCCCATCGGCAAGTACATCGCGGGCAAGGCCACCTACAAGCGCCAGATCCTGGAGCTGGGCGGCAATGATCCGATCATCGTGATGGAAGACGCGGACATCGAGGAGGCGGCGACGCTGGCTGCCAATGGGTCTTACAAGAATTCGGGGCAGCGCTGCACCGCAGTCAAACGCATGCTGGTGCACGAATCGGTCGCTGATCGTTTCGTTGAGCTGCTGGTCGAGAAGACCCGCGCGCTGAAATACGGCGACCCGATGGACCCCGACACCGACATGGGCACCGTGATCGACGAGGCGGCTGCGAAGCAATTCGAAGCCGTGGTCAACGAAGCCATCGCAGCAGGCGCCAAGCTGCTGTACGGCAACGAGCGCCGCGGCGCGCTCTATTCGCCGACGGTGCTCGACCATGTCGACCCCGAGATGACCGTCGCCAAGCACGAGACCTTCGGCCCCGTGTCGCCCGTGATCCGCTTCAGGAACATCGACGAGGCGATCCGCATCTCCAACGGCACGGCCTACGGCCTGTCGTCCTCGATCTGCACCAACCGGCTGGACTACATCACGCGCTTCATCCGCGAGCTGAACGTGGGCAGCGTCAATGTGCGCGAGGTGCCCGGCTACCGCCTGGAGCTCACGCCTTTCGGCGGCATCAAGGACTCGGGCCTGGGCTACAAGGAAGGCGTGCTCGAGGCGATGAAGAGCTTCACCAACACCAAGACCTACTCGCTGCCATGGTGACCGGCGCGGCGCACGAGGCGCATGGCGCGTCGCGCGCCGTGCGTGAGACCCCGCCGCCGATGGCGTTGGCCGTCGCGGCCAAGTGGCTGTCGCGCTACAGCCGCGCGCCCATGCCTTCGTCCAAGGTGACCGACTCGGAAAGCGGGACAGCCGGCGATGGGGACCGCAACGCCGCACGCTGGATCGCCTGACCCGCCAGCACGCGCGCGTGCGCGTCGGCCGCGAGGATGTCGTCGATGTTCTCGTGCGCGGACGCAGGCGCGTGCTGCAGGCAATCCTCGACGACATGGGCAATGTCGGTGTAGCGCAGGCGCCCGTTCAGGAAGGCATCGACCGCCACTTCGTTCGCCGCATTGAGCGTCACGCTGGCCGTGCACCCCTCGCGCAGCACCTCCAGCGCCAGCCGCAGGCAGGGAAAGCGTTTCAGCTCGGGCGCGGCGAAGCTCAGGTGGGCGAGCTGCAGGAAGTCCAGCGGCGCCACGCCCGAGTCGATGCGCTCGGGCCAGGCCAGCGCGTGCGCGATCGGCGTGCGCATGTCGGGGCGGCCCAGCTGCGCCAGCACCGACTGGTCGGCATAGGCCACCATCGAATGGATCACGCTCTGCGGATGGATCACCACCTCGATGCGCTCGGGCGGCATCGCGAACAGCCAGCGCGCCTCGATGGTCTCGAGGCCCTTGTTCATCATCGTCGCGGAGTCGACCGAGATCTTGCGGCCCATGCGCCAGGTGGGATGCGCGCAGGCCTCGTCGGGCGTGACGCGGTCCAGCGCCTCCAGCGGGCGGTGCAGGAACGGCCCGCCCGACGCGGTGAGCACCAGCCGCTGCACGCCCGCGCCGCCGGCCGGCGCGCCCGCCAGGCACTGGAAGATCGCGTTGTGCTCGCTGTCCAGCGGCAGCAGCGTGGCGCCGTGCGCGGCCACCGCGCGCATGAACAGCGCGCCGGACATCACGAGCGCCTCCTTGTTCGCCAGCAGGATCTTCTTGCCCGCGCGCGCCGCCGCCAGCGACGACAGCAACCCCGCCGCACCGACGATGGCCGCCACCACCGTGTCGCAGCCCGCCGACTGCGCGACCTCGCACAGCGCCTGCGGGCCGTGCATGACCTCGGTGCGCAGGCCGGCCGCGCGCAGCCGCGCCTGCAACCGCATGGCGTCTGGCGCATCGCCGACCACTACCACTTCGGGGCGGAAGGCGACGCAGTGCGTGAACAGCTTGTCGAGGTTGCGGTGCGCCGTCAGCGCATGCACCGTGAAGCGGTCGGGGTGGCGCGCCACGAGGTCGAGCGTGCTGTCGCCGATCGAGCCGGTGGCGCCGAGCAGGGTGAGGCGTTGCGTGGCCATGGCAGTGCCTTCAGACGGCAGCGATCGGCACGACGCGCTCGCGCGACGACGGCTTCATCCACGCACCGAGCCGCTCGCTCGCCTCGGCGTCGGCGCCGTAGCGTGCGGCCACGTAGGTCTCGACCAGCCGCGTGAAGTCGTCGGCGATGTGCTCGCCCTTGAGCGTCAGTGCACGTTCGCCGTCGATGTACACCGGCGCCACGGGCTGCTCGCCCGAGCCCGGCAGCGAGATGCCCAGGTGCGCCAGCCGGCTCTCGCCGGGGCCGTTGACCACGCAGCCCATCACGGCCACGTGCATGTCTTCCACGCCCGGAAAGCGCACGCGCCAGGCCGGCGCCTGCGCGTGCAGCCAGCCTTCGATCTGGCTGGCCAGCGACTGGAAGAAGGTGCTCGTGGTGCGCCCGCAGCCGGGGCAGGCCGTCACGCTGGGCGTGAAGGCGCGCAGCCCCATCGACTGCAGGATCTGCTGCGCCACCAGCACCTCGCGCGTGCGGTCGCCGTTCGGCTCGGGCGTGAGCGACACGCGGATCGTGTCGCCGATGCCCTGCTGCAACAGCACGCCCATCGCGGTGGCCGAGGCCACGATGCCCTTGGAGCCCATGCCGGCTTCGGTCAGGCCCAGGTGCAGCGGGTAGTCGCAGCGCGCGGCGAGTTCACGGTACACGGCGATCAGGTCCTGCCCCTGGCTCACCTTGGCCGACAGCACGATGCGATCGGGCGGCAGGCCGACGTCTTCGGCGCGCGCGGCGTTCTCCAGCGCCGAGACGATGAGCGCCTGGCGCATCACCTCGTCGGCGGGCTGGGGCTGCGCCGCCTGCGCGTTCGCGTCCATCAGGCGCGCGAGCAGTGCGGGGTCGAGGCTGCCCCAGTTCACGCCGATGCGCACCGGCTTGCCGTGGCGGCAGGCGATCTCGATGAGCTGGCAGAACTGCGCGTCGCGCTTGTCGCCCCGCCCGACGTTGCCGGGGTTGATGCGGTACTTGGCCAGCGCCTGCGCGCAGTCGGGGTACTGCGCGAGCAGGCGGTGGCCGTTGAAATGGAAGTCGCCCACCAGCGGCACGTGCACCTGCTGGCGCGCGAGCGCGTCGCGGATCGGCGCCACCTGCGCGGCGGCCTCTTCGTTGTTCACGGTGAGGCGCACCAGCTCGGCCCCCGCGCGCGCGAGCGCGGCGACCTGCGCCACGGTGGCGACCGCGTCGGCGGTGTCGGTGTTGGTCATGGCCTGCACGGCCACGGGCGCGTCGCCGCCGATGCGCACCGCGCCGACGCGCACCTGCCGCGAGAGGCGGCGTGCGACGGGCGGTTTCATGGCGTGGCCTTGCCGACGCGCGTTGATGATCCGGGCATGGTCGAGGCTCCTTGGTCCATCGTGGCGGCACCCTGGCGCTACGGGCGGTCGAGCACGACGTGGCGCGAGCGCGTCCAGTCCCAGCCGTTGCCGCGGCTGTCCACGTAGCGGTCGTTCTCCAGGATCCAGCGCAGGTTGCCGGCGCACATCAGGCCGAAGCTGTCCAGGTACAGGCCGAAGCGATCGGCGTCGGGGCGATGGGCGTAGCGGCGGCGCAGCAGCTCGCAGGCGTCGACGCGCGTGCGGTCGGCCTCGCGGATGCGCTGGCAGAGGATGTCCGCGGCCTCCTGCGGGCTGCGGCCGTGCGCCATGCGCAGGCTTTCCATCGCGTTGAGGGTCACGCCCACGGCATGCTCCTTGTGATGGGAGAGCAGGTCGTTGACCAGCGCGACGTGCTCGTTGGTGGCCAGGATGGCGCGCTGCAGGTCGGCGTCCTGCGCCAGCAGCTCGGTCAGGTCCAGGTCGTAGATGAACTCGGAGACCGGGAAGTAGGGCAGCAGCCCCGTGTTGGGATGGCGCAGCGCAAGAAACTCGTCGTACGGCAGCACCTTGCCTTCGGCCACCAGCCCGGCCTCCACTTCCACGCTGTCGAACCAGGCCTTCCACTCCAGGCAATAGCGGCGGTAGACCTGCGGCGACATGGACTGCCTGAGCCGGCCGAAGATGTCCGCGGCCGCGCGTGCCAGCGGGTGGCCTTCCAGCAGCGCGACGTCGCCGTCGCCGCACACCGCGTGCCGGCCCAGCGGCATGTCGTCGATGGCCAGGATGAGGCCCGTCACGCACGAGGTCAGGAAGATGCGGTCGGCCGAGCCGATCGGAAACAGCAGGCAATCCCACATCGGAAGGTGCAGGCGCAGGAATTTCAGCCGCGTCGCTTCGTCCGAAAACGGCAGGAACTCGCGGCCCCAGGCGGCATTGCGCTCGTCGATCACCGGGTAGTCGGTGTGGATCTTCGGGGGCACGCTGCAGAACATCTCCGGGATATGGAAGCTCACTTCGGGAAAGACGATGCGGTCGGGGTAGTTCATGGTGGAGTTGCAGTGGTCTCTGGGGGCCGGGTCAGGAAATGGGCGCGAGAGGCTCTGCCGATGCACCGGCGGCGCCCGCACCCGAGGCCGCCGACGAGACCGGCGGCACCGGGCGGATGGGAAAGACGCGCTTGTCGGTGGACGACGGCGGATAGAACCGGGCGGACCAGCGCCGGAACTCCGCAATCCCGCGGTCGCCCCGGAGCAACTTGGGACGGCCGAGGAAGGCGCGGGCGTTCCAGATCGGAAAGTCGATCTGGGCAAAGCTGGCCAGCCAGCGCTTGGCCACCGGACCCAGCAGCGCATAGGCGGCCCTTCGCAGCGGCCGGGGCAGGCGTTCGAAGAGCGCGAGCTCAAAGGTGTCGATCCAGCTCATGGTCCATTTCATGGGCGCGGTGGGCGTGGAGTACAGCATCGTGATCACGCGAAAACCGATGCGGGACATCTCGCTTTCCGCCTGCACATGGCCCATGCCGAACTGCCGCATGCGCATGCGCATCGGCTGCCCGTGCCAGCGCGCGGTCAGCAGCGTTTCCATCCAGCAGTCGCCCACCTCGTAGGTCGCGGCGGTGTCCGTCAGTCCGTGGAGCCAGCCGAAATGCACCTGGTCGACGCTGTTCTCGCCAGTGTCCTGGGGATAGCCGCGCATCTCGTGGCTGCTGTGCTGCGGCGGCGATGCGAACGCGCTCAGATCGCGCTCGGGCACCTCCCAGTTCGGCGGCCGGTTCTCGTGGTCCGCCCACACCATCACCGCGCCGTTGACTTCCTTCGTGTAGCGCAGCGTGAGCGATGCATCGGGAGGCGTGGTGCCCTGCCCGGTGCGAACGCAGCCGCCCTCGGGGCTGAACGCCAGGCCATGGAACGGGCAGACCAGTTCCTCGCCCTGCACCTTGCCTCCCACGCCGAGGTGGGCCCCCAGGTGCGGACAGTAGGGGTCGATGGCGCAGGCGCGCCCCGCGGCCGTCCGGTACAGCACCAGGTCCTGGCCCATGAAGGGCACGGTGCGCACGGTGCCCGGTGGGAGGTCCCGGCTGAAGCAGACCGAGAACCAGCCGTCGGGGTAGGGCAGCGGTGCGCGTGTTTCACCCACGGTGCTGCGCCTGTTCGATGGCATGCCGCCGGATGCGGGCGGGGCGACGTCGCGGGCCGTGGCCTGGGGGAGGGCTGCAGTTCTCGTCATCATCTTCTCCGTTGACGGTGGGCGTGCGCGGGCGCGGCGATGCGCGCACCCGGCGTCATGGCGTGGCCACCTCGGCGGCGTCCGCGGCGAGTTCGGCCGGCAGGCGGAACACCACGTGCTCCTCGCGCCCGGGCAGCGTCAGCAGTTCCACCTCGGCCAGCCGGCGCAGCGCGGCGACCACGTCCTGCACCATGGTCTCGGGCGCCGAGGCGCCGGCGGTGACGCCCACCGCGCCGGCGTCGCGCACCCAGTCGGGCTTGAGCTCGCTGCCCTGCGCGATGAGGTAGCTGCGCACGCCGGCCTGCGCCGCGATCTCGCGCAGGCGCTGCGAGTTGGAGCTGTTCTGCGCGCCGACCACCAGCACCACGTCGACCTGCTGGCTCAGTTCGCGCACGGCCGTCTGCCGGTTCTGCGTGGCGTAGCAGATGTCGCGCGTGTCGGGCCCGACGATCTGCGGAAAGCGCCGCTGCAGCGCGTCGATGATGCCGCGCGTGTCGTCGACCGACAGCGTGGTCTGCGTGATGTAGGCCAGCGGCGTGTCGGCATCGAGCACCAGCGCGCCCACGTCGGCCTCGGTCTGCACCAGCGTGACCGGCGCCGGAATCTGCCCCAGCGTGCCTGTCACCTCGGGGTGCCCGGCGTGGCCGATGAGGATCAGCGCATAGCCCTTGGCGGCATAGCGGCGCCCCTGCTCGTGCACCTTGGTGACCAGCGGGCAGGTGGCATCGATCGCGCGCAGGCCGCGCGCGCGGGCTTCTGCTTCCACCGCGCGGCTCACGCCGTGCGCGCTGAAGATCGCGACCGCGTCGGTGGGCACCTCGGCGAGTTCTTCGACGAACACCGCGCCCTGCGCCTTCAGGCCGTCGACGACGTGCTTGTTGTGGACGATCTCGTGGCGCACGTACACCGGTGTGCCGTGGCGCCGCAGCGCGTGCTCCACCGTGTCGATGGCCCGCACGACGCCGGCGCAGAAGCCTCGGGGCTGGGCAAGGATGACGCGCATGGTGGGAGCTCCTGGTGGGGGTGGTTCATCGTTCCGCCGACGCTCTCAGGACCGGCTCGGTGTCCGCGTCGCCGGGCGGGGTGGCGGGATAGAACTGCGCGGACCAGCGGCGGAAGGCGGCGATGGAGCGGTCGCCCGCCATGAGGGCGGGGCGCTTGAGGAAGGCGCGGGTGCGCCAGAACGGCATGTCCTCGCTGGAGAACGAGATCAGCCAGCGATGCGCCATGGGGTTGAGCACGCGGTAGGCGAGCTTTCTGGCGGGCGAGGGCCAACCGTCGAACCGCGCGACGCTGGGGATGTCGATCCAGCGGAAGGTCCAGCGCAGCGGTGCGATGGGCGTGGCATAGACCAGCGTCGTGACCCGCAGGCCGAACTCCGGCATCTCGTTTTCCGCCCGGGTGTGCCCGAGGCCGAAGTTGGTCAGGCGCATGTTCAGCCGCTTGCCCTTCCAGCGCGCGCTGATCGAGACGGTGAGCGTGTGCTGCTCCATCTCGTGCGTCATCGCGGCCTCGGTGAGGCCGTGAAGCGATCCGAAATGGATCATGTCCACGCTGTTCTCTCCCACGGCGTCGCCGTAGCCGTCGAGTTCCCGCTGTCCGTACTGCGGGTAGATGCGATCGTCGAGGTCGAGGCTCGGAAAGTCCCATTCGGGCGGGATGTCCTCGCTGTGGCGCCACACCATGACCACGCCGTTCGCTTCCTTGGCGTAGCGGCTCGTCAGCGCTGTGCGCGGCGGGGTCTGGCCCGGGCAGGCGCGCACGCACGCGCCATCGGGACCGAACACCAGGCCGTGGAACGCGCAGGTCAGGTGCTCGCCGTCGATCGTGCCGCCGTGCCCGAGGTGGGCGCCCAGGTGCGGGCAGTACGGCTCGATGACGCGAAGCAGGCCCGACGCCGTGCGGTAGACGACCAGGTCCTGTCCCATGAACGGGACGGTGATCAATGCGCCCGGCCTGACTTCGTGGCTGAAGCACACGGCGAACCATCCGTTGGTGTAGGGCAGCGGCATGCGCGTGTCGCCCGAGGCGCTGCGCGTGTGCAGCAGCGGCTTGCGGGCACTCACGAGGCGCGGGGCGTGCTCGCCGGCGTGGGGGCCGGTCATGAGGCGGGTCGAGGGTTCAGTCATGGCCGAGGCTCCTTGTTCGAAGGGGGGGACGCACCTGTGCGCGGGCGGCTCAGTGCGTGCGCATGTTCGACCGTGTCGGTGGCCCGCACGACGCTGGCGCAGAAGCCTCGGGGCTGGGCAAGGATGACGCGCATGGTGGGAACTCCTGGTGGGGTGGCTCAGCGTCCCGCAGACATGCGCAGGACATGGTTGGCCTGCGCGTCGTCGCCGGAGGTGGGCGGGTAGAACTGGGCCGACCAGCGCCGGAAGGCGGTGAAGGAGCGCTCCCCCGCCATGAGCTTGGGATGCGGGAGGCGGGTGCGGGCGTCCCAGATCGGGAAGTCGCCGCCCACCACCGAGATCAGCCAGCGGTGCGCCAGCGGATTGAGCACCTGGTAGGCGAGCTTGCGCAGCGGGGCAGGCCAGCGGTCGAAGCGCGCGACGCTGGGGTTGTCGCTCCAGCGGAAGGTCCACTTCATGGGCGCGACGGGTGTCGCGAAGGCCAGGGTCACGACCTGCACGCCGAGGTCCGGCAGCGCGTTCTCCCCGCGGGTGAAGCCGAGGCCGAAGTTGGTCAGACGCGAGTGGAAACGCTGCCCCTTCCAGCGGGCGGTGATCGTGACGATGAGCTTGTGCCCGTCCACCTCGTGCGACAGCGCGGTCTCGGTGAACCCGTGCACCCATCCGAAGTGGGTCAGGTCCATGCTGTTCTCGACCATCGAGTCGAAGTAGCCTTCGAGTTCGTGGCTGCCGTACCGGGGGTTGAGGCGGTCGCTGAGGTCCATTTCCGGAATGTCCCAGTCGGGCGGCCGGTCCTCGCTGTGTCGCCACACCATGATCGCGCCGTTCATCTCCTTCATGTAGCGGCCCGTCAGCGCCGCGTTCGGCGGGGTCTGGCCCGTGCAGGCGCGCACGCAGCCGCCATCGGGGCCGAAGCTCAGGCCGTGGAACGGGCACACGAGGTTCTCGCCGTCGACTTTCCCGCCGTGGCCCAGGTGCGCACCCAGGTGCGGGCAGTACGGATCGATGGCACGGGCCAGGCCCGACTGCGTGCGGTAGATCACCAGCTCCTGTCCCGCGAACGGCACGATGTGCACCGCGCCCGGCTTGACCTCGTGGCTGAAGCACACGGCGAACCAGCCGTTGGCATAAGGATGGGGGGGGCGCGTCTCTCCCGTGGTGCTGCGCATGGGCCGCGGCGGCGTGCGAACCTCCACGACGCGCGCGTGGCGTTCGTCGGCAACCGACGGGGCGCTGTTCACGCCCAGCGGTTCCCTCATGAAATGGGTCGTCGGTTCAGGCATGTCGGGGCTCCTGGGGCGGGGGCATTCGCAGGTGGGGCTCAGTGCGCGCGCTGGACCACCAGGTCGGCCAGCTGGCCGAGCCGCGCGGCGCGCTCACCGAAGGGTGCGAGCGCCGCATGGGCGCGCGCGTTCAGCGTGCGGGCCAGCGTGCGCGAGGCGTCGAGGCCGAGCATCGACACGCAGGTCGCCTTGTCGTCGTACGCGTCCTTGCCCGCGGTCTTGCCGAGCGTGGCCGTGTCAGCGGTCGCGTCGAGGATGTCGTCGACCACCTGGAAGGCCAGGCCGATGGCGCTGCTGTAGTCGTCGAGCGCGCGGTACAGCGCGGCGTTGGCCGGCACGTCGGCCGCGCCGCACAGCGCGCCCATGCGCACGGCCGCGCGGATCAGTGCACCGGTCTTCATGCGATGCATCTGCTCGAGTGCGGGTTGGCTCAAGGACCGGCCTGCGCTTTGCAGGTCGATGGCCTGGCCGCCCACGAGCTGGCGCGAGCCGGCCGCCTGCGCCAGCTCGCGCACCAGCGCGATGCGGCGCTCGGCCGGCAGCGTCAGCTCGCTCAGCGTGAGGAAGGCCTGGGCCTGCAGCGCATCGCCCACGAGGATGGCGGTGGCCTCGTCGTAAGCCACATGCACGGTCGGCTTGCCGCGGCGCAGGTCGTCGTCGTCCATCGCGGGCAGGTCGTCGTGCACCAACGAGTAGACGTGGACCATCTCGATCGCGGCGCCCGTGGCGTCGAGCGCGTCGGGTGGTGCGTCCACGAGGGCGCCCGCCGCCTGGCACAGCAGTGGGCGGATGCGCTTGCCGCCGCCGAGCGCGGCGTAGCGCAGCGCTTCGTGCAGGTGCGTGGGCAGGGTCTCGGCCGGCGGCAGGCCGGCGGCGAGTGCGTGCTCGGTGCGGCGGACCGCGTCGTGCATCCAGGTGTCGAAGGGGCCGGCGGGTCCGCTCTGCGGCACCGGGACCTCGCGGACGTCGTACGGCAGCAGGGCTTCAAGGGGCATGGTGGTCTCCCGCATGCTGCAGTGCGCCGGGATCGTCCACGAGGCCGCCCGGATAGAACTGCGACGCCCAGCGCCGGTGGACGATCAGGGTCTTGTCGCCCGCGGTCAGCCTGGGATGCTTGATGAAGCTCTTGGCATTCCATATCGGAAAGTCCGGCTCGATGAACCACCGCATCCATCGGCTGGCGATCGGCGTGAGCACGGCGTAGATCGCGCTCCTCAGCATGCGGGGCGCGCGGCCGAGCCGCACGATGCGCAGCCGATCCGCGATCGCCAGCTTCCATTTCAGCGGTGCGATCTGCGTGAAGAAGACCTGCGTCTGCAGCCGCACGCCCAGGTCGGGCATCTCGAACGAGCCCATCACATAGCCGACGCCGTAGTTCATGAATTCGCCACGGATGTGCAGCCCTTTCCAGCGGGCCGATAGCGAGATCTCGAACCTGCAGTCGTCCGCCCGGTGAGACATGGTCATGTCCGAGAGCCCGTGGAGCCAGCCGAAATGAACCATGTCGGCACCGTTCTCCACTGCATCGTGCGCGTAGCCGTCCAACGTCTTGCGGATGTAGCAGGCGGAAGAAAAGTCGCCCAGGTCGTGGTGCGACACGTCCCACTGGGGAGGGCGGCCCGCATGGTCGACCCACACCAGGACGGCACCGTCGATTTCCCGGACGTGGCGCGCGGTCAGCGCGGCGCGCGGCGGCCGCTCGCCATGCCCGGTGCGCACGCAGCCGCCGTCCGGCCCGTAGGCCAGCCCGTGCAGCGGACACACCAGGTTCTCGCCGTCGACCTTGCCGCCGTGGCCCAGGTGCGCGCCCAGGTGCGGGCAGTACGGCTCGACGACGCGGGCGAGCCCGGCGTGCGTGCGGTACAGGACGAGTTCCTGCCCCATGAACGGGACCGTCAGCACCTGCCCGCGCGCGAGCTCGCTGGAGAAGCACCCCAGGAACCAGCCCTCGGCATAGGGCAGCGGGCGGCGTGTTTCGCCCACGGTGCTGCGAAATTGCTGGAGGCCGATGGTGTGCGCGGCCGGACCGCAGCTTGCCGTGGGGGGCGGCGCGAGATGGCCCGCTTCCTGGAAGGCCGCATCGATCACGCGCGGCATCGTGGGCGGGTTCATGGGAGCGCTCCCGCACGGGCGCGTTCACCCTGGCCTGCGACGTGCAGGGCCGGCGTGCCCCGGCGGGCTTCTTGCGCCGCGGGGTCGTGCGTCCACCACCAGGCGATGCACGGGATGGCGGACGCAGTGGATTCCGCCTTCGGCGCAGGGGCGCCCTGCGGCCCGGCTTCGTCGGGCACGCCGTCCTGCACGTAGCGCTCGGAGCCGTGGCACCAGTCGAACGTGGCCCTGACGATGCGGCCCAGGCTTTGCACATGGCGTTGCAGCGCGGGCGAGGTGCCGGCGGCGATGAGCTCGCCGCGCAGGCCCAGGAAGAGCTGCATGATCTCCATGTACATGGCGACGGCCCGTGCGCCTGCCACCGCGGGCGAGCATTGGGACCCGTGCTGGATCACGCTGATCAGGTTGTGCCCGCCCTGCTCGCGCGCCACCTCCTTCTCGTACGACACGATGTCGGCGCTCCAGGTGGCCAGCGTGAGCGCCATTTCCGCGAGCGCCCTGACGCGGCGATCTTCCAGGAGGTCGATGGGCACCGCATAGCCTTCTGCGATCGCGGCCAGCGTGGGAAAGGCCAGGCCGCCCCCGCTGTACAGGCGCAGCAGCCCGTACTGGTTCAGCGAGGGGACATGGCCCGACGCCACGTTGCCCGCCTTCCAGACCTCGGCAAAGAACCATCCCCGCATGGCGGCCAGCCACTGGGCCATCTGGTCGGCGGTGGCGTGCGCGTCCAGGCGGCGGCGGATGTCGCACATGGCTGCGGCATAGCGGTCGTCGACCTGCGCGCTGTCTTCCGGCGTCTCGATCGCCCGATGGATCATCGCCAGCACGCCGGCCAGCCGGCCGGGTTGCCGGCTCAGCGGACCTTCGTCGCAATACTCGTCGTCGAACGAGACGTTCCAGATGAAGAAGTCCGAGAGGATCTGCAGGGTCTGCGGCGTGGCGTCGGGCACGATGCGGGCCGCGAGTTCGCCGCAGCCGGAGCGGGCCATGCGGTCGCGTTCGGTGTCGTTCAGGCACAGGGAGAAGCGCCGCATCCAGGCGACCGACTGCGCATCCGCGTGCGCGGCCCCGGGGTGAATGGCGCTGGGAATGGGGCACTCGAAGTACGGCAGCTTCATGGCGCGGTCTCTACGACACGTAGACAGAGCCGACCGGTGCCTGCTGCGGGGCGCCCGCGCCCTCCATCTTGTCGGTGCCCGCCAGGCTCACATCCACATGCCGCATGGGCAGCCCGTTCCAGATGTGCCCGTGCCCGCCGTACCGCGGCGATTCGATGTGCCACTGCAGCGTGCCCACCACCATCAGGAGGTAGGTGTCCAGGTACAGGTGCAGGCGCGCGCCCAGCGGGTGATTGGCATAGCGCTCGTGCAGCCGGGCGATCAGGCCGGCCAGCTCCGCGTACATCTCTTCCATCATTTCGCAGACGGCGCTGATGGCCTGCTGCGCATCGAGGCCGCGGGTGTTGCGCATGATGAGGACCGAGCTCAGCGTGTCCTCGGTGGAGTAGTACTCGACGGCATACGAATACACGTCGTTCGTGAACGCACAGTGCCAGCTGACGAGGTCCACCGCGCGCTTCATGTCGGGGTCCTCGATCAGGTCGGACACGTCGATGTCCAGCACGTATTCCATGGCGGCGATGTACGGCTGCATGCCGCTGGACATCAGGCGCACCTTGAGGAAGCTCTCCATGTCCTCGTTGGCCCAGTTGTCGCGAAATTCCTTCTCGACCTTGAGGTGGTGCATCCAGCGGGTCCAGCGGCCGCGCAGGCGCTGGTCGCGTCGCTGGGCGCATGCTGGCGGATGGTCTGCCAGAGCCCTTCCATGACGCGCGCGTCGTGGGCGTCGGGGTCTTCGGCGATGATCTTCGCGCACTGCTCGGGGTCGCTGGTCGTCAGGTCGTCGCACTGGAAGATCAGCGTCAGGATGCTCGCGTGGTGCGCGACCCGCTCCGGAATGCCGTCCGGGAACACGCTGGCGTCGTAGAGCGAATCCATGCGCTCGATGGCGCCGTGCAGGCTGCCCGGCTCCGGCTTGCCGTAGTTCTCGTACAGCCATTGCGCATGCAGCCGCTTGATGTAGGGGTAGCTCGTGTTGATGCGCGGCCGGATGGCTTTCAACATCTCGGGGATCACGAATTTCGGGGGAGGCTCCAGCGCCGCGGGCGTGGTGCTTTCGAGAACGGCATTCATGCATCTGCTCCTGTGAAATGGATCGAAGTGCGTGGGGATGTCGGTGTGGCGCAGGTTCAGGCGGCGCGCGCGTCGGCCGCCGCGATGTCGTCCAGCGTCGGAGCCGCCGCGATGGTCACTTCGCCGGAAACGAAGCGCTGGTCCGAGAGGTGGTAGCGCCGCGTGATGACGCACCACTCCGCGTTGCCCGAGCTGATGTATTCCAGCTCGCGCACGTAGGCGCGCACGTCGGGGCGTTGCCCAAGGGGGCCGGCGAGCACCTCGTCGCGCGACCGGATCAACGCCTGCTCGTTGCGCGCGCACAGCGCGGCCAGGCGATAGACCGCCTGCTGCAGGTCCCGGCCCTCCTCGCGCATCAGCACCCACATGGCGTTGAGCGAATCCCTCGCCGGCACCTCCTTGCGGAACGAGAAGAAGTCGTTCACCAGGATGACCGCGTCCATGGCCGCGGTGCGGACCGCGCGCAGCGATGCGTCTTCGGCCAGCGCATCGGTCATGTCCACGTCCAGGGCGTACTCGGTCAGCATGGTCAGGTACTCGCCGAACGCGTTGTCGCGGCGCAGGTCCATGTAGCCATCCAGCGTCAGCGTGTCCATCTGGTAGGCCAGCGGATCGGCCATGCGCACCAGCTGGCTGCGGATGCCGGCCTTCATGCGCTCCCAGACGCGGGGCTTTTGCGCCAGCTGCGCCTGGATGGGCGGCAGCGTGTCGAACAGGAGCCGCGGCAGCGGCGCACTGGCAGGCGGCAGGATGCCTTCCAGGGCATCGAGGTAGTGGCGCAGGAGTTCGTCGCGCGGGCGTTGGTCGGCGCTCAGCTCCAGGGGCGTGAAGGCATCGTCCATCAGGGTCCCCGCATTCATCATGCGCATGACGGAATAGATGCGGTCCGCTTTCGCGTGCGGGTAGCACAGGCCGCCGTAGGCCGGCACGCGCTGCCCGAGGTAGGCGGCGGTGGCCTTCTCGCTGCGAAAGTGCGCCAGCACATAGGGCCGGTCGTCCACCGCCAGCCGCGCCTCGATGGCGTCGTTCTGCGGGTGCCAGGTGGGTTTGAGCGTGAGGCCCGGGTCGGGGAGATGGACCTTGCTGCCCAGCTCGGGCATGCGGGCCAGGGTTTGGGCGAACGGGGTCGGTTCGGGCATGCTCAGGTCCGCCGCGCAATGAAGCTGAACGACGAGGCCTTGTCCTTGAGCAGCGCGTCCGAGAAGCTCACGGCGATGTCGCGCAGCTCGGTGAACGTGGCGGTCTTGCTGGTCGGGTGGTGCGCGTCCAGGTTGTCCTTGACCAGCCCGTACCAGCGGATCACCTCCGCGTTCGACGGCAGCACGCGCTGGTCGAGCACCGCGAAGCCGTGGCGCTCGAGCACCTGCTTCACGCCGTCGGGCGTCTTGCGGTAGCCCGATGCGGCGCGGTCGACCTTGTCCGGGATGTGCGACTTGTAGGTCGCCAGGTCCACCTTGTAGAGGCTCTCCGAAATGATGACCGTGCCGCCCGTGCGCATGCGCGCCGACAGCGAGGCCATGGCCTGCTCCAGCACCTCGGGCGTGAAGTGGATCAGGCTGCCGCGCAGGATGGCCAGGTCGTAGGGCACCTGCGCGTCGGGCAGCTCGCCGATGTCCTTGGCGTTGCACTGGTACAGCCGCACGCGGTCGGCCAGGCCCTCGTGCGCGATGAGTTCGCGCGCGCATTCCAGCTGCGGGCGGCTCACGTTCACGCCGTCGATGCGCGCGCACTGCGGGTAGCGCTGCGCAATGAACTTCAGCACGGGCCCCCAGCCGCAGCCGATGTCGATCGCGCGGCGCACGGTGGCCGGCGAGAGGTCGGCGCCGGCCTGCTCGGCGAGCTCGAACTGGTGCTCCATGTGGCGCCGCCCGGAGGCGTCGAGCGGGAGGTCGTGCGGGTCCATCTTGTCGTCGAACACGCCGTACTGGTACCAGAGCTCGTTGCCGATCGCCTTGCGCCACTGGTCGGGCGTGTCGGCATAGACCTGCTCGATCTTGTCCTGGTAGTGGTCGAGGCTGCGGCTGTGGATGACGTCGATGCCGACGGCTTGCGCGGATGCTTGCATGATGTGGGCGCTCCTGGTGGGGAAAATTCAGAGGCGTCGCGCGATGACGCTGTAGGTCGAGAACTTGTCCTTGATCAGCGCGACCGAGAGGCTGACTGCCATGACGCGCAACTCTTCCAGCGGCGGCGGGATGGTGTCCGGCGTGAAGTTCTTCTCGATGTTTTCCTTCACGTCGGTGAACCAGCGCGCCACGTCGATGTTGCGCGGGAGCACGCGCATGTCTTCGACCACGAAGCCGCTCTCTTCGAGCACGCGGCGGAAGTAGGCCGGCGTCTTGCGGTGCTTGCAGGCGAGGCGGTCGACCTCGTCCTCGATGTCGGAGCGGTAGTTGTCCAGCGGGATGTTGTAGAGGTTGTCGGAGATGACGACCTTGGCCCCCGGGCGCATGCGCGCGGCCACCTGCTTCATCGAGCGTTCGTACAGATCGTTCGGGAAGTGCGAGATGACGCCGCGGATCGTCACCAGGTCGTAGGGCGTGTCGGGGTTGGGCAGCAGGGCGACGTCCTGCGCATCGCACAGGTACAGGTTCACGCGGTCGCTCAGGTGCTGCTGGGCGTGGTAGCGGGCGCAGTGCGCGAGCTGCGTCTCGCTGATGTTGATGCCGTCGAGCTGGCGGCATTGCGGAAAGTGCTCCGCGAGGTAGCGCAGGCCGAAGCCCCAGCCGCAGCCCACGTCGAGGATGCGCCGGATGGGAAAGGGCGGGGGCTGGTCCAGGCCCGCGATTTCCATCTGCTGGTCGAAGTAGCGCAGGCCCGATTCGTTGAGCGAGATCGGCGGCACCGAGCGCGGGTCGTCGTAGACGCCGAACTGGAACATCAGGTCCTCGCCGATGGCCTTGCGCCAGTCCTCGGGGTCGTCCTGGTAGGTGTACTCGACCTTGGCGTGGTACGGGTTGGCCTCGGCACCCCGGATCACTTGAAGCGAAGGCGGGGCGGGCGCGTCGATGCGGCGTGCGGTGGCTGTGCTCATCGGGTTCTCCTGTGGCTGGCGGTCACGGTGGGTTTCAGGAAACGAGGCTCATGCGAGCCGTGCGGAACGCGGGGGCGTTGGCATCGAAGAACGCCTGGATCGACTGCACCAGCCCGTCGGCATCCAGGCCGTGGGCCGCAAGCAATCGGGCGCAATCGCCGTGCTCGACGAACGCGTCGGGCAGACCGAGTTGCAGCGACGGAATCAGCACGCCCTGCGCGGCCAGCGATTCGAGGCAGGCGGCGCCGGCGCCGCCCATCACGCAGCCTTCTTCGACGGTCACGAGCACGTCGTGCGTCTCGGCGAGCGACAGCACCAGGTCGGCATCGAGCGGCTTGACGAAGCGCATGTTGGCGACCGTGGCGTCGAGCCGTTCGGCGGCGGCCAGGCTGGGCGCGACCATGGTGCCGAAGGCCAGGATGGCGATGCGCGCGCCCATGGGCTGCGTCGATTCGCGCCGCACCTGGCCGCGGCCGATGCGCAGCGGCCGCAGCGCACG
>NZ_BCUS01000103.1 GCF_001591345.1 Variovorax boronicumulans NBRC 103145
ACGTGAGCGTTGTTCACAGCAGTCGTTGATCGGCTGCAAACGCAGAGCGTGCCCTCGTGCACAGGGCACTGGGTGCTCCCCGCAGCGAAATCAAGGAGGAGGCCGCAGGCCGGGGGACATTCGCGGAGGGGAGTACCCGGTGGCCTGTGCACACGCCCCGAACAAACTCTCGAAACGCAACAGACGACAGACATGACAAGACTCATCGCCATCGACTGGGGCACAAGCTCGCTACGCGGTGCATTGCTCGACCCGAGCGGACAGGTCATCGAAGAACGCAGCGACGCCCGCGGCATCCTCACCGTGCCCGAGGGCGGCTTCCCCGCCGTGTTCGAGTCGCTGTTCGGCGACTGGATGCGCCTGGCAGACACGCGCTGCCTGATCTCCGGCATGGCCGGCAGCAAGCAGGGCTGGGTCGAAGCGCCCTACTGCCCCTGCCCCGCAGGCCGCGTCGAAGTAGGCCGCAGCATCATCGCCACAGACGCCATCCCCGGCGCGCGCATCGCCATCGTGCCCGGCCTCAGCGACGAGCACGCCGGCGTGCCCGACGTGATGCGCGGCGAAGAGGTGCAGATCCTCGGCGCCATGACGATCACCGGCCTGGACGACGGCGTCTTCGTGCTGCCCGGCACCCACAACAAATGGGCCACGGTCAAGAAAGGCCGCGTCGCCGGCTTTCGCACCTACATGACGGGCGAGTTCTACGCCCTGCTGAGCCAGCACTCGATCCTGGGTCGCACGCTCGACGCGGCCGCGCCGCTCGACGAAGCCGCGTTCCTCGAAGGCGTGACGCGCTCCGAGAACGGCCACGGCCTGCTGCACAACGCCTTCGGCACCCGCACGCTCGCGCTGTTCGAGCGCATGCCGAAAGAGGAGCTGTCGAGCTACCTGTCAGGCCTGCTCATCGGCGAAGAGCTGCGCACGCAATCGGTACAGGCCGTCGGCGAGGTCGTGCTGATCGGCTCTTCCGCCCTCACCCAACGCTACACCCTGGCCTTGCGCGCCACCGGCGTCGCCACGCGCACGCTCGGCGCCGAAGCCACCTGGGCCGGACTGCACACGCTGTCCGGCTTCCTCGACACCGACAGGACACCCGCCCCATGACCACGCCCCTCGATAAATTCAACGCCGCGATGCAGGCCCTGCCGCTCGTGGCCATCCTGCGCGGCCTCTCGCCCGCCGAAGCCTCCGCCGTGGGCGACGCCATCGTCGAGCCCGGCTTCCGACTGCTCGAAGTGCCGCTCAATTCGCCGCAGCCGCTGGAGAGCATCGCGCTGATGCGCCAGCGCTTTCCGAACGCGCTGGTCGGCGCGGGCACCGTGCTCGACGCGAAGCAGGTGCGCGAGGTGCATGCGGCCGGCGGCGAGCTGATCGTGTCGCCCAACTTCAACGCCGACGTCATCGCCGAGGCCGCGCGCCTGGGCATGGCCTGCCTGCCCGGCGTGATGACGCCGACCGAGGCCTTCGGCGCGCTCGCGGCCGGCGCCACGGGCCTCAAGCTGTTCCCGGCCGAGCTGGCCTCGCCCGCCGTGGTCAAGGCCCTGCTCGCGGTGCTCCCCGCCGGCACGCCCGTGATGCCCGTGGGCGGCATCGCGCCCGACAACATGGGCGCGTGGCGCGCGGCCGGCGCGGCCGGCTTCGGCATCGGCTCGTCGCTCTACAAGCCCGGCAAGACCGCCGCCGCCGTGCGCGAGGACGCGCAGCGCTTCGTGGCGGCCTGGGCCGGTCTGGTCCGCGCCTGATCCGGCACGAACGATTCATCCACCACAAGAAAGAAGGAGACCCCCGCGATGTCCGCCGATTCCGAATACGCCAGCCCCGCCGTGCGCCGGTTGCGCGAAGACCTTGCGCTCGCATTGCGCGCCGCGGCCCATCACGGGCTGTCCGAAGGTGTGTGCAACCATTTCAGCGTGTTGCTGCCGGGCGCGCAGGACCGCTACCTCATCAACCCGCGCGGGCTGCACTGGAGCGAGATCGGTCCCGACGACATCGTGCTGATCGACGTGCACGGCGAAGTGCTGGCGGGCCGTCACCGCGTGGAGCCCACCGCCCTCTTCATCCACGGCGCGGTGCACCGGCTCACGGGCCACGCCGTGGTGCTGCATTGCCACATGCCCTACGCGACGGCGCTGACGCTCACGGTCGACCGCGCGCTCGACCCGACCGCCAGCCAGAACGCCATGCGCTACATGAACCGCATCGCCATCGACGCCGAGTACAACGGCCTGGCACTGGACGACGCCGAGGGCGAACGCATCGCGCGCGCCATGGCGGGCAAGGACGTGGCCTTTCTCGCGAACCACGGCGTGATCGTGGCGGGCGGCACCATCGCCCATGCCTACGACGACCTGTACTACCTGGAGCGCGCCTGCCTGCACCAGGTGATCGCGCAATCGACCGGGCGCCCGCTGGTGCCCGTCAACGCCAAGCTGGCCGCGCACGTGGCGGCGCAGATCCAGGGCGAGCGGGAACAGTCCGACCTGTTCTTCGAAGCCCTGCGGCGCATGCTGCCGGCCCCGCAACGCTGAAAGAGCGCGAGCGCAGCGGCTTACAGCTCTTCATGCGATTTCGCTTCCGGCTTACAAGAACTTCACATAATGGCGCGACGATGAGGCATCGCAATCACTCCCCAGGAGTCGCCATGAAAAAGCTGACATTCGCCTTCGGTGCTGCCGCCCTGCTGTCGCTGGCCGCCCTCACCGCGCCGGCCCATGCCCAGGCCGGCGGCCCGTTCATCCAGGCCCAGGTGTACGTGACACCCGCACCGCCGCCGCGCCATCACTACTACGCCCCGCCGCCGCCCCCGCGCCACTACCACCCGGGCTACTACGACGGTCCGCGTCGCCACGGCTACTACGACCACGGGCGTCGCGGCTGGGACGACCGCCGCCACGGCCGCCGGGACAACGACGGTGACGGTGTGCCCAACCGCTACGACCGTCGCCCCAACAACCCCTACCGCTATTGACGCACTTCAGACCGGCGGGCTCGCATAAGCGGGCCGCTCGGTCGACAGGCTCTGCTTGAGCTGGCGCGTGACCTCGTCGGCCAGCACCTCGGGCAGCCCCGCTTCCACGCCCGCCAGCGCCTGGCGCGCCGCGTCGTCAGGCGAGGTCTTGGGGCCAGGCAGGCGCGCCGCCATGTCGGTGTCCATGAGTGCCACGTGCAAGCTCGTGACCTGCGTGCCCTGCCCCGCCAGTTCGTTGCGCAAGCCGTTGCTGAGCGACCAGGCCGCCGACTTGGTGGCGCTGTAGGTCGCCACGCCGGGGAACGTCGTCCAGGCCAGGGCCGACAGCACGTTGAGGACCGCACCGCCGCCGTTCGACGCGAGCACGGGCGCAAAGGCCTGTGTGAGCGCCCAGGGGCCGAAGAAGTTGGTCTCGAACTCGGCGCGTGCCGCGGCCACCGCGTCGGGCGAGCCCAGGAAGCTCGATCCGCGCGAAATGCCCGCGTTGTTGACCAGCAGCGTCACGTCGCCGCAGGTGCGCACGGCGGCCTCGATCTGCGCGGGCTGCGTGACATCGAGCGCCACGGGCACGACGCCCGCGAGCGTGATGCTCTTCGGGTCGCGCGCGGCCCCATAGACCTTGCGCGCGCCGGCCGCGAGCGCCGCCTTGGCGAACGCCAGGCCGAGCCCCCGGTTGGCGCCGGTGATGAAGACGACGGAATCCTTGATCTGCATGACGAGCCTTTCGTTGAAAAGAAAACCGAAACGCTTCAGGCCTGCGCCACGCGGCGCAGCAAACCCTGCGTCGTGCGCGGCCAGCCGACGCGGCCGAACCACGCGCCGCCTGCGATGGCCGAAGCGATGACGATGCCGTACACCACCAGCGCCACGCCCTGCGCCGCGAACACGCCGGTGAGCCCGCCGCCCCAGCGCAGCGCCAGCCAGCCGCCCGTGCCCGCCACGGCGAGCCGCGCGATGTTGCCGAGCACCGGCCACAGCAGCCGGCCCGCGCCCTGAGAGGCGAAGTACAGCACCAGCCCGACGCCGAAGAAACCGTACAGCGGCCCCACCACGCGCAGGTAGTGTGCGCCGGTCTCGAGCATCACGGGGTCGTGGCCGAACAGCATCAGCCACGGGCGCGGGAACAGCGCCGCAGCCAGCCCGATGACCTCGGCCATGCCGAAGGCCAACGCCGCACCGGCCCAGGTGGCACGCAGCGCACGCTCGCGCAGCCCCGCGCCCATGCAGGTGCCGACCATCGCGACCAGCGGCGCGCCGAGGCCGAACACCAGCGGCACCAGCAGGTACTCGAGCCGCGATGCCGTGCCGTAGCCGGCGAGCGCGCCCGCGCCGAAATGGCCGGTGAGTGCGGTGGCGATACCGATCGACAGGTTCGTCGCCACGGTCGACACCGTGCCGATCAGGCCGATGCGCAGGATGTCGCGGAACAGCGGCCAGCGCATCTGGAACGCCGCCAGCGTGGGCCGCAGCAGACTGCGCGGCGAGCGCAGGTAGGCGATGAGCGCGAGCGAGCCCAGCAGGTAGTACAGCAGGAGCGCCAGCGCCCCGCCCGCGATGCCCATGCCGCCCCACGGCCCGATGCCGAAGATCAGGAGCGGCGACGCCGGAATGAGGAACACCACGCCCACCACCGTCACGTTGGCCGGCACTGCCATGTTGCCGGTGCCGCGGATGATCGCGGACAGCGAGTTGAAGAGCCACACCAGCACCGCGCCCGCGAACACCCAGTTCGAGTACGTGAGCGCGGCTTCCAGCGCCGCGCCGGTGCCGCCCATCACGCCGTAGAGCCAGCGCCCGCCCAGCAGCAGCGCGAGTGTGAAGCACAGGCCGAAGCCGATCGCGATGACCACCGCATGCCACACCAGCGCATCGGCGTCGCCCCGGCGGCGCGCGCCCAGCGCGCGCGCGATCGACGAGGCGATGCCGCCGCCCATCGCGCCGCTGGAGGTCATCTGCATCAGCATGACGATGGGGAACACCAGCGCCATGCCGGCCAGCGCGTCGGTGCCGAGCTTGCCGACGAAGTAGGTCTCGATGAGCCCGACGGAGGCCTGCGCCAGCATCACGAGCACATTGGGCGCGGCCAGCCGCAGCAGCGTGGGGATGATGGGCGCCTCGAGCAGGCGGCGCGTGCGCGGGTCGAGGTCGCCGTTCGCTTGTTGGGGGGTGGTCATGCGGATCTCCGGCAGTCAGGCGCGCGCGGCGGCGTTGGTGGTGGCCGCGGCCGGTGCGGCGGCGGTCTTGGCGGGACGGCGGATCGCCATGACGATCACCGCCGCGAACAGGCAGGCCGCGCCGGCCGTGTACAGCGCGGGCGTGTAGGTCAGCAGCAGCGTGCGCGCAAAGCCCGCGCCGTAGGCCGCGGTGGCCGCGCCCAGCTGGTGGGCCGCGAAGATCCAGCCGAACACCAGCCCGACCTTGGCGGGGCCGAAGGCAGCGCCCGCGAGTTTGACGGTCGGCGGCACGGTGGCGATCCAGTCCAGGCCGTAGAACATCGCGAACAGGCCCAGGCCGTAGATCGTGAATTCGGAGTGCGGCAGCCAGAACAGCGACAGCCCGCGCAGGCCGTAGTACCAGAAGAGCAGCTTGCGGTTGTCGTAGCGGTCGGAGAGCCAGCCCGACAGGATGGTGCCGACGAAGTCGAAGGCGCCCATCATCGCGAGCACCGAGGCGGCGGGCACGGCGCTCATGCCGTAGTCGCCGCACAGCGAGATGAAGTGCGTCTGCACCAGGCCGTTGGTGCTCAGGCCGCAGATGAAGAAGGTGCCGGCCAGGATCAGGAAGGTGCGGTTGGTCGCCACCTCGCGCAGCACGCGGAACGGCGTGGCGAAGTTCATCGTGAAGGCGGGCGCCGGCGCCGGCTGCGTGCCGGGCGCTTCACCATAAGGCAGCAGGCCGATGTCCGACGGCCGGTTGCGCACCAGGCACAGCGCGAGCAGCGCGATCACCACGCTGCCGACCACGATCGGCACGATGGCCGAGCGCCAGCCCCAGTGCTCGATCATCCAGGCCGCCAGCGGCAGGAAGGCCAGCTGGCCGGTGGCCGCGCTGGCCGTGAGCATGCCCACGACCAGGCCGCGCCGCGCGACGAACCAGCGGTTGGCCACCACGGCGCCCAGCACCAGCGCCGTCATGCCGGTGCCCAGGCCGAGCATCAGGCTCCACAGCACGAACAGCTGCCACAGCTGCGAGGCCGTGGTGACCAGCGCCATGCCCAGGCCGACCAGCGTGAGGCCGGCGCACATCACCGCGCGCAGGCCGTAGCGCTCCATCAGCACCGCGGCGAACGGGCCCATGAGGCCGAACAGCGCAAAGCGCAGCGCGAGCGCGGACGAGATCTGCTCGGTGCTCCAGCCGAACTCCTCGCCGAGCGGCTTCATCATCGCGCCCGGCAGGCCGAGCGCGGCCGACATGGTGAGCATGGTCAGGAAGGTGACGGCGGCGACGATCCAGCCATAGTGGATGCCGCGGCGCTGCAGCCATGCGGAGACGTGGGTGGCGAACATGGGACCTCTGGAACTGTTGGAATGGGTCGGGGGAGAAACGAAGAGACAGGAAATCCGGCCGCGCGGCAGCGTGAGCACGGAAAGTGTTCGTTGAAGGGGGTGGGAGCGTCAGTCCGGCACGTCGACCGGCTCGCCCGTACCCAGCAGCGCGAGCGATTCGTCGATGAGCGTGTGCAGCGCCAGCACGCGCTCCACGCCCAGCAACGCATTGAGCTTGAGCTGCGCCGTCTTCCAGTGCTGCTGCGCTTCGCGCCACTTGGCCTCGCCGGCCTCGGTGAGCGACACCAGCCGGCTGCGCGCATCGGCGCCCGCCACTTGCGCCACCCAGCCCGCGGTGATGAGCGGCTGCAGGTTGCGGCTCAACGTGGACGCGGTCATCTTCAACTCGCCCGCCAGGTCGACCGGGCGCATCGGGCCCAGGCGCTTGAGGTGCGACAGCAGCGAGTACTGCGTGGTCTTGAGGCCGCTGCGCGACACCTCGGCGTCGTAGTGCTGCGTCAGGCGGCGCATCAGCTGGCGCGTCTTGAAGCTGGTGCAGCCGCGGGGTTGGGTGGGTGTGTCCATGGGGTATTATTGTATGTGCAACTATTGCATATGCAATCAACCCCTCCCCGCAAAGCCCCCAGCAGGAACACAGGCATGACGCAGCAAGCTTTCACCGACACCCCCTCCAATCTGCTCGACGCATGGATCGCCGAAGAACGGCAGATCGCCGAGCGCCTCGAGAACGGCCCCGGCCCCGGGCTCGCACGCCCCGAGCAGGTCGCCGGCAAGACCGGCCTGGAGGTCATGCAGGCCATGCTCAACGGCGAGATTCCCTACGCCGCCATCGCCAAGACGCTGGACTTCACGATCGTCTCGGTCAGCAAGGGCATCGCCATCTTCCAGGGCACGCCGCTGCCGCAGCACCTGAACCCGCTGGGCACCATCCACGGCGGCTGGGTCGCCACGATGCTCGACTCGGCGCTGGGCTGCTCGGTCCACACCATGATGCCGCCCGGTCGCGCGTACACGACGGCCGAACTCAGCGTGAACTACGTCAAGGGCCTCACGCCGAAGGTGCAGCGCGTGCGCGCCGAGGGCAAGGTGATCCACTGCGGCAAGCAGCTCGCCACCGCCGAGGCGCGGCTGGTCGGGGCGGACGGCACGCTGTATGCGCATGCGACGACGACGTGCCTGGTGTTCGAGGTGCCGGCGGGTCGGTGAGGCGTTTCAAGTAGGCCCTCAAGCTGTAAGCCAAAAGGAAAACCCGCTCCTCCCTGTCAGTGATAATTGTTCGCATCAGCGACAGGCTCCGCCGTCGCCGATGCCTTTCCTAGAACACCTCACCGCACCTGGAGGATCCTCTTCATGACCGACCGTTCCGGCCCCCAGGGCCGCGTGGCGCACGCCCTCCTCGGCGTTTCTGCCGCCTGGCTCGCCCTCACCGCCCTGCCCGCGCACGCCGCCAATGACGAGCTCACGCTCTACACGACGCGCGAGCCGGCGCTGATCCAGCCGCTGATCTCGGCGTTCAGCGCGCAGAGCAAGATCAAGGTCAACACGGTGTTCGTGAAGGACGGCCTGCTGGAACGCGTGAAGGCCGAAGGCGCGCGCTCGCCGGCCGACGTGCTGATGACGGTGGACATCGGCAACCTCGTCGACCTCGTCGAAGGCGGCGTGACGCAGCCGGTGAAGTCGGCCGCGCTCGAGTCGGCCATTCCGGCCAACCTGCGCGGCGCCGACGGCCAGTGGTTCGCGCTCTCGCTGCGCGCCCGCGTGCTGTACGCCGACAAGAACCAGCCGCTGACCAGCTTCCGCTACGAAGACCTGGCCAACCCGAAGTACAAGGGCAAGGTCTGCATCCGCGCCGGCCAGCACCCCTACAACACGGCCCTGGTGGCCGCGATGATCGCGCACGACGGCGAGGCCAAGACCGAGCAGTGGCTGCGCGGCGTCAAGGGCAACCTGGCGCGCAAGGCCACCGGCGGCGACCGCGACGTGGCGCGCGACATCCTCGGCGGCATCTGCGACATCGGCGTGGCCAACTCGTACTACGTCGGCCAGATGAAGAGCGCCAAGGAAGGCACCGACGCGCGCAAGTGGGGCGACGCCATCAAGGTGATCCGCCCGACCTTCGCCAGCGCCAAGAGCGGCGGTACGCACGTGAACATCAGCGGCGCGGCCGTGGCCAAGAACGCACCGCAGCGCGCCAACGCGGTCAAGCTGCTCGAGTTCCTGGTGTCGGAACCGGCCCAGGCGCTGTACGCCGACGCCAACTACGAATACCCGGTGCGCAAGGGCGTGGCCCTCGACCCGATCATCGGCCAGTCCATCGGCGAACTGAAGGTCGACCCGCTGCCGCTGACCGAGATTGCCAAATACCGCAAGCAGGCCAGCGCCCTCGTCGACAAGGTCGGCTTCGACCAGTGACCTTGCATGGCCGGGCACACCTTGCCGGCGACTGAATGCTGATTGCGCGGCGCCAGCCGTCGGGCCTGCGCGCCGCGGGCCCGGCATGGCGCTGCGCGTCGTTCCTGATCGCGCTCGGCGTGCTCGCGCCGGTGCTCACGCTCGCCTGGCTCGCGTTCGGCTCAGGCGTCGGCCACTGGGGGCCGCTGTTCGCTCACGTGCTGCCGCAGGCGGCGCTCAACACGGCGCTGCTGCTCGCGGGCGTCGGCGCCCTCGTCCTCGTGATCGGCACCGGCTGTGCCTGGCTGGTCACGGCGCATGACTTTCCCGGCCGCGGCGTGCTCAACTGGGCACTGCTGCTGCCGCTGGCGATGCCGACCTACATCGTCGCCTTCGCCTACCTCGACCTGCTTCATCCCATCGGCCCCGTGCAGGGCGCGATCCGATGGATGCTGGGCTTCGACAGCCCGCGCCAGTTCCGCCTGCCCGACCTGCGCTCGATGCCGGGTGCGATCTTCGTGCTGGGCTTCGTGCTCTACCCGTACGTCTACATGACGGCGCGCGCGATGTTCATGACCCAGCCCGCGCACCTGCTGGAAGCAGCGCGCACGCTGGGCGAGAGCCGCCGCGGCGCGTTCTTTCGCGTGGCCTTGCCGCTGGCGCGGCCGGCACTGGCCGTGGGCCTGAGCCTGGCGCTGCTCGAGACGCTCAACGACATCGGCGCCTCCGAGTTCCTCGGCGTGAACACGCTCACGGTGGCGGTCTACACCACCTGGATCACGCGCTCCGACCTGGCCGGCGCCGCGCAGATCGCCTGCGCGATGCTGTTCGTGGTGGTGGCGCTGGTCTGGCTCGAACGCAACGGTCGCCAGCACCAGCGCTTCGGCTCCGCGCAGCGCATGCGCGCGGTGCAGCCCCGGCGCCTGCACGGCGGCGCGGCCTGGGCGGCGACCGCGACGGCGGCGCTGCCGGTGCTGATCGGCTTTGTCGCGCCCGCGCTGTACCTGGTCTGGGAAAGCGGCAAGCGGCTGCACCAGGGCGGCGGCATTTCGCAGGGCCTCGTGGCCAGCCTGGGCAACACGCTGGCGCTGGCGGCCGGCGTGACGGTGGTGGCCGTGGCGGCGGGGCTGGTCGTGGCCTGGGCCTCCCGCAGCCAGGGCACCAGCCTCAACCGCGCACGCTGGCAGGCGCGCGTGGCCACGCTGGGCTACGCGGTGCCGGGCACCGTGCTCGCCATCGGCCTGCTGACGCCGGCGCTGGCCTTCGACGCGGCGCTGGCCGGCGCGATGGGCTGGCAGGGCCTGCCGCTGATGGGCGCGGGCATCGTGCTGGTCATGGCCTGCGCGATCCGCTTTCTTGCGATGCCCGTGGGCGGCATCGAGGCCGGGCTGGCGCGCATTCCGCCGGCCATCGAGCAGGCCTCGCGCCTGCTCGGCGAAACCACCGGCGGCACGCTGCGCCGCGTGCACCTTCCGCTGCTGCAGCCCGCCATCGCGGCGGGCGCGCTGCTGGTCTTCGTCGACGCCATGAAGGAACTGCCGGCCACGCTGCTGCTGCGCCCGGCCAACTTCGACACCCTCGCCACCTGGCTGTATGCCGAGGCCGCGCGCGGCACCTACGAGGAAGGCGCGATCGCCGCGCTGGCCATCGTGGTCGCCGGCCTGCTGCCGGTGGTGCTGCTGGCGCGCAACCAGCTCGGCACGACACCGGCGGTGACACCTCCCGACACGGACCCTGCATGAGTTCCCCGCTTCATCTCGACTCGCTCCAGCTCGCGTACGACACGCCGCGCGGCCCGCACACGGTGGTCGACGGCTTTTCGCTGGACCTGCCCGCGGGCGAGATCGCCTGCCTGTTCGGCCCCTCGGGCTGCGGCAAGACCACGGTGCTGCGCGCCATCGCCGGCTTCGAGCCCGTGCGCGCCGGCACCATCCGCCTCGGCGAGACGCTGCTGTCGTCGCCGCAGAAGCACCTGCCGCCCGAGCAGCGGCGCGTGGGCATGATGTTCCAGGAGTACGCGCTGTTCCCGCACCTGTCGGCCGCCAGGAACGTCGCCTTCGGCCTGCGCCGCCTGGGCCGAGCGGCGCAGCAGGCGCGCGTGGCCGAGATGCTCGCGCTGGTCGGCCTGGCCGAGGCCGGCGAGCGCTACCCGCACGAACTGTCGGGCGGCCAGCAGCAGCGCATCGCGCTGGCCCGCGCGCTGGCGCCCTCGCCCGCCCTGCTGCTGCTGGACGAACCGTTTTCCAACCTCGACGGCGGCACGCGCGAGCGCCTGACCGCCGAGGTGCGCGGCATCCTGAAGAAGGCCGGTCAGACCGCGATCCTGGTCACGCACAACGAGGCCGAGGCGCATGCGATGGCCGACCGCATCGGCGTGATGCACAACGGGCGGATCACGCACTGGCTGGAGACGGCGTCGTAGAAAGAGGCACTCCGATGCACAAGGCGACCCGACTCCTCCTCGCATGGGCGACGTTGCTCGGGTCGGCGATGCCGGCCCTGGCAGAAGTCCGTGCGGTCTACCAAGGCACCCTCGGCACCAGCGAGGTCGTGCTCGAAGTGAATGCCACTGGCGGCGGGCGGTACTTCTATCGCCGCCACGGCGTCGACATTCCGCTCTCCGGGCCGGTGACGAAGCTCGTGGAAGCCCTCCCGATCCAGGGCGAGGCGATGTACCGCGCGGCACAAGGCGGCAACGCGCCGCTGTTCGAAGATGCGCAGACCCGGCAGCCGGGCCCGACGTGGCGCGGCCAGGTGGTTGACGGCACTTTTGCTGGAAGCTGGAGCGATGGCCCTGGCAAGAAGGACGTCGCGTTCGAGCTTCGACAAGTTCGCCGGTACGACCCGGACAAGAGTCCCGGCGCCACCGAGCGGGTGACGCGCTCCATCCCCCCAGGCAACACCACCGGCGCGGCTTCGGACGCGCCGATCTCCATCGAGACGGCGCCCTACGACCACCTGAAGCTGCAGACCCCGCTCAAGCAAGGCGCGGAGCACGTCAGCGGAGCGGTGGCATGGCGCATGGTCATCGATCCGCGCACGCGCTTTTCCTATCCGCGGCTCACGCGACACCCGAATGCGCGCGTGGTCGAGAAAGTCAACGCCATCCTCGCGCGCAGGCATGGGCAACTCAACCTCGCCGCGCTCGAATGCAAGGCCACCCTTTACACAGAGACGCACCCGGCAGCCGGCTCGCTGGGAAACTACGACGCGGAATCGGTGCGCGTCACCTTTCTCAGCCCGACGCTGATGAGCGTCGTCGAATCGGGAAGCGCCGACTGCGGCGGCGCCCATCCCCACAACCACTACGCGCCCTACACACTCGACCTGGTCCGTGGCGAGTACCTCGACTTCGAACGCCTGTTCCGCGCGTTCACCAGGACGCCGGACGGGTTCGTGCCGAGCCAGACGCTCATGGCGCTGATCGGGAAGAAGCTGAAGGCAGAGGGACGTGGGCCCGAATCCGCAGCCGCCGCAGACCCGCAGCACTACACGGGTTGCGACGAGGTGTGGCCCGAGTACCTGGCATTGCATTTCGAGCGCACCCGCGGGCGCGATGCGTTGGCCGTCGCGGTCAGCGGCGTGCCGCATGCGCTCGGCGCCTGCCTCGGCACCACGGTGGCGCTGCCGTTCACCGAACTCAAGCCCCTTCTCAAACCTGCGGCCGGCGCGTACCTCTTTCCCAAGCCGTAGCAACCGGGCGCCGCCCGAATGGGCTTTTCCGGAAAAGGTTGTTCAGGCCCGCAAGAATCGCGGCGATCCTGACCCCAACTCTTCGAAAGCGGAACGTCCCATGACCCAGGCCCTCACCCTCGTCAGCCACCTGCTGTGCCCCTACGTGCAACGCGCCGCGATCGCGCTGCACGAGAAGAACGTGCCCTTCGAGCGCGTCGTGATCGATCTCGCGAACAAGCCCCAGTGGTTCCTCGACATCTCGCCGCTGGGCAAGGTGCCGCTGCTGAAGGTGCAGCGCCCCGACGGCACCGAGGCCGTGCTGTTCGAGAGCAACGTGATCTGCGAATACCTCGAGGAGACGCAACCCGGCGCCCGCCTGCACCCCGAAGACCCGCTCGCACGTGCGCAGCACCGTGCATGGATGGAATTCGGCTCGGCCATCCTCGCCGACCTGTGGGGCTACGAGACCACGCAGGACGCCGCCGTGTTCGCGCAGAAGCGCGAGGCGCTGGCTGCCAAGTTCGCACGCGTCGAAGCCGCGCTGGGGCAAGGCCCCTACTTCGCAGGCGACGCCTTCAGCCTCGTCGACGCGGTGTTCGCACCGGTGTTCCGCTACTTCGAGGTGTTCGATTCGATCAGCGACTCGCACCTGTTCGACGCGCTGCCCAAGGTGAACGCCTGGCGCCACGCGCTGGCGGCGCGCCCCAGCGTGCGCGCGGCGGTGGTGCCCGAGTACCCGCGGCACCTGATGGATTTCCTGAAGAAGTACCAGGCGCACCTGCTGACGCTGGCCGCTTGATCGCAAGAAGCAGAGGGCGACAATAGCCCCCTTCCCCCCATAACGACACGACCCACGAGATGCGACTTCTCCACACCATGCTGCGCGTTGGCAATCTCCAGCGCTCCATCGACTTCTACACGCAGGTGCTCGGCATGACGCTGCTGCGCACGTCGGAAAACCCCGAGTACAAATACAGCCTTGCCTTCGTCGGCTACGGCAACGGCAACCCCGACCAGGCCGAGATCGAACTCACCTACAACTGGGGCACCGAGAGTTACGAGCTCGGCACCGCCTACGGCCACATCGCGCTCGGCGTGCCCGACGCCTACGCGGCCTGCGACAAGATCAAGGCCGCACGCGGCAACGTGACGCGCGAGGCCGGTCCGGTCAAGGGCGGCACGACGGTGATCGCCTTCGTGACGGACCCTGACGGCTACAAGATCGAGCTCATTCAGCGCAACGAGAACGCCGCGGGCGGCGGCCTGCGCTGAGTCTTTTCGGGCCGCACGCAACACCATGGCAAGCCCGAAGAAACAGAAGAAAGACGCGCCGCTGACGCGCTACGTCGCCCTGCTGCGCGGCGTGAACGTCAACGGCATCACGATCAAGAGCGCCGACCTGAAGGCGCTGTTCGTCGACGAACTCGGCTTCGGCGCGGTGCGCACGGTGCTCGCCAGCGGCAACGTGCTGTTCGACACCGACGCACCCGATGCCGCCGCGCTGCGCACGCCCATCGAGAAAGCGCTGCGCCAGTGCTTTGGCTACGAGGCGTGGATCGTCTTGCTCACGCAGCGGCAGGTGGCCGACATGGCGGCGGGCTATCCCTTTGAGCGCATCGACGACACGCACCATCCCTACCTCGTGTTCGGCTCCGACGCCGCGATGCTCGACGAGATCATGGACAAGGCCGGCGCGGTCGACGCCAAGGTCGAACAGCTGGTGCGCGGCGATGGCGTGCTGTACTGGCAATGCCCGCGCGGCGAAAGCCTGGAGACGCCGGTCGCGAAGCTGCTCGCGAAGACCCGCTACAAGTCGAGCACCACCACGCGCAATCTGCGCACGGTGGAAAAGCTCATCGCCGACTGATCGACGGCGCGATCGGTCTTTCAGCAGCCCAGCCGGTCGGCCAGCGCGACGATGTCGCGCACATGCAGGTTGTTGTCCGGCTGCGGCGACACATCCTTCGGCTGGTTGCGGCCGAACTCGTGGGGCCGCTCGATGTACGCCGTCTTCAGGCCGCACACGCGCGCGGCCGCCAGGTCGTCGTGGTGCGCCGCGGCGAGCATGACCTGCCCGGGCGTCGCATCGAACACGCCCGCCACCCCGAGGTAGGTGCGCGGGTCGGGCTTGTAGGCCTTGAACACTTCGGCCGACAGCACGCAGTCCCAGGGCAGGCCGGCGCGCTTGGCCATCTCGGTGAGCAGGCCGATGTTGCCGTTGGAGAGCGTACAGATGGTGAACTTCTTCTTGAGCCGCGTGAGCCCCTCGACCGCGTCGGGCCAGGCCGGCAGGCGGTGCCAGGCGCGGCTCAGGTCGCGCTTGGCGGCGCTGTCGAGGTGGTCGGCCAGGCTGAAGTCGTGCAGCACCTGTTCGAGCATGCTCAGGTGCAGCTCGTCGAGCAGCGTGAAGCCACCCTCGCCGGCCGCGATACGTTCCATCACGGCCTTCATGGCGGGCTGGTAGCCGGCGCGCCAGGCGAGCGCAAAGGCCGCGCCGTCCACGCCGGGCAGCACGCGCTCGACCTCAGCCGCGATGCCGCTGTGCCAGTCGACCACCGTGCCGAACACGTCGAACGCGATGACCTTGAGGTCGCCCGCGTCGAAATCGGCCGACATGCTCAGCGGGGCAGCTGGCTCGCGGCGCGCGCCAGTTGCTCGATGCGGGTCCAGTCGCCGTCGCGGATGGCGTCGGTCGGCACGATCCACGAACCGCCCACGCAGGCCACGTTCGACAGCGCGAGGAACTCGGCCGCGTTGCCCGCATGGATGCCGCCCGTGGGGCAGAAGGTGACGTCGCCGAACGGGCCCTGCCAGGCCTTGAGCATCGGCAGGCCGCCGGCCTGCAGCGCGGGGAAGAACTTCAGCTGGGTGTAGCCGTCTTCCTGCGCCATCATGATCTCGCTGCCGGTGGCCACGCCGGGCAGCAGCGGCAGGCCGAGGTCGTGGCAGGCCTTGCCGACCGCGCGCGTGTAGCCCGGGCTCACGCCGAACTTGGCGCCGGCCAGCGCCGAGGCCTGTGCGTCGGCCGCGCTGCGGATGGTGCCGGCGCCGGCGACGGCCTCGGGCACGTCCTTGGCGATGGCCTCGATGCACTGCAGCGCCTGCGGCGTGCGCAGCGTCACTTCGAGCATGCGGATGCCGCCTGCGACCAGCGCGCGCGCCAGAGGCACGGCGTCTTTCACGTCGTTCAGCACGATGACCGGAATGACGGGTGCGTCGCGCATCACGTCGAGGGGGGTGAGTCTGTCTGTCATCTCATGGCTCCAAAAATTTCTTGCGGCCCGCGTGGGCCCCATCACATCCAGGTGCAGGCGCCCTCTTCGGCGGTCAGTGCGTTGCGGCGCATGCCGGCGAACAGTTCGCGGCCCAGGCCGTGCCCGTCCGCGATGCGTTGCGCGTCGGACAACGTCGCAGTCTCGCGCGCGGCCCATTCGTCTTCGGGAAGCAACACGGCGAGCGTACCCGCTACGGCGTCGAGGCGGATCAGGTCGCCGTCGCGCACCTTGGCCAGCGGACCGCCGGCAGCGGCTTCGGGCGACACGTGGATGGCCGCCGGGATCTTGCCCGAAGCACCGCTCATGCGACCGTCGGTGACCAGCGCCACGCGGAAGCCCTTGCCTTGCAACACGGACAGCGGCGGCGTGAGCTTGTGCAGCTCGGGCATGCCGTTGGCCTGCGGGCCCTGCCAGCGCACCACGCAGACCACGTCGCGCTCCAGCTCGCCGGCCGTGAACGCCTTTTGCAGCGCGGCCTGCGAGTCGAACACGCGGGCCGGCGCTTCGATCACATGGCGGTCGTCGGGCACCGACGACACCTTGATCACGCTGCGCCCCAGGTTGCCGCTGAGCAGCTTGAGGCCGCCGGTGGTGCTGAAGGGGCTGGCCACCGGGCGCGTGACGGCTTCTTTCTGCAGCGGCGCAGCGGGCGTCCATTGCAGCGTGCTCTCGCCGACCAGCGACGGGATGTTGGCGAATTCGCGGATGCCGCCGGCGCGCACCGTGAGCACGTCGGCGTGCATGAGGCCGGCTTCGACCAGCTCGCCGATCACGAAGCCCGGGCCGCCGCAGGCCTGGAACTCGTTCACGTCGGCGCTGCCGTTGGGGTACACGCGCGTGAGCAGCGGCACCACGTCGGACAGCTGGGAGAAGTCGTCCCAGTCGATCAGGATGCCGGCGGCGCGCGCCACGGCCACCCAGTGGATCAGGTGGTTGGTGGAGCCGCCCGTCGCCAGCAGCGCGACCATGGCGTTGACGATGCAGCGCTCGTCGACCATCTCGCCGATGGGCGGGCAGTTGAAGGCGACGTCGCTGGCCTTGCCGAGCACCGAGCGCACCGCTTCGCGCGTGAGCGTCTCGCGCATGGCGTCGCCGGGCTGGATGAAAGCCGTGCCGGGCACGTGCAGGCCCATGGCCTCCAGCAGCATCTGGTTGCTGTTGGCGGTGCCGTAGAAGGTGCAGGTGCCGACCGTGTGATAGGCGGCCATCTCGGCCTCGAGCAGGCCCTGGCGGCCCACGAGGCCCTGCGCCGCCTGCTCGCGCACCTTCGACTTGGCGGTGTTCGACAGGCCCGAGGGCATCGGCCCGGCGGGCACGAAGACGGTGGGCAGGTGGCCGAAGTGCAGCGCGCCGATCAAGAGGCCCGGCACGATCTTGTCGCACACGCCGAGCATCAGCGCGCCGTCGAACATGTCGTGCGTGAGCGCGACGGCGGTGCTCATGGCGATCAGGTCGCGGCTGAACAGGCTCAGCTCCATGCCGGGCGTGCCCTGCGTGACGCCGTCGCACATGGCGGGCACGCCGCCGGCGACCTGCGCGGTGGCGCCGTGGCGGCGGGCCTCGTGCTTGATGATGTCCGGGTAGCCCTGGTACGGCGCGTGGGCCGAGAGCATGTCGTTGTAGGCGGTGACGATGCCCAGGTTGGGCGCGCGCTCGGCCACCACCTTGAACTTGTCGTTGGCCGGGATGCCGGCCACGGCGTGCGCCACGTTGGCGCAGCCCATGCGGTCGGAGCCGCGGTCGCGGGCGCGGATCTCGGCCAGGCGCGTGAGGTAGGTGCTGCGCGTGTCGCGGCTGCGCGCGCGGATGCGATCGGTGACGTCGCGGACGGTGGGGTGTGTGCTGCTCATGGGGAAGTTGGCTCTTGCTGCGTGTCGCCGGCGCGACTGTGGGCCTGGAGGCCCATCGTACCAATTCGAGCGCGACGCCCCGATGAAATCAGGCCGCAGAACGATACGAAATTACTCAGGCATGCAGCCGGTCGCGTGCAGGCACAAAAAAACCCGGCCATGCCGGGTTTTTCCTTGGGGAGATGCAAAAGGCCGGATCGCTCAGTCGACCAGCCGGACCTCGACGCGGCGCGCCTCGGCGTTGTTGCCCGATCCGGCGGTGACGGCGGGCTTCTGCAGGTCGATCTTCTCGGCCGGCACGCCCAGGCCCGCCAGCACCTCGCGCACCATCTGGGCGCGCTTCTTGGCCAGTTCCTCGTTCACGGCGGCGTCGCCGGTGGTGTCGTGGAAGCCCGAGACCACCGCCTTGCGGCCACCCTCGACGCCCTTGATGACCAGGGCCAGCGCCTCGGCCGCGCCCGGTGCGAGGTCGGCGCTGCCGGTCGCGAAGTAGAAGTTCACCACGCCGCCGACCACGCGGATGCTGGCGCCGTCGGGGATCACCACGGTGACGGTCTCGGTGACTTCGGTCACCTGCACCGCGCCGCCCGGCGCCGCTGCCGCCGAAGCCGCGACAGCGGGCTTGGCCTGCGCGGCCGTCGCGCCCAGGCCCTTGTGCCAGAAGGCGACACCGATCACGAACATGATCACGAGCATGATCAATGCCACCAGGAAGCCGAGGGCGAAATTCTGCTGGCTGTCGTCGTTGTTCATGGAAGCGCGATCTCCGTAGGAAAGGGGTCGGTAAATAATGGTGCGGTGAACCATGATCACGAAATTGTAGGCGCCACCCCCGACACCCCCGTGTCAGCCGGCGCGCCGGACCCCGGTCCGCCGGGGCTGGACCCCATGCCCCGTCCGCTGCGCGACCCGCAGCCGATGCTGGAACGCGCGATCGCCGACTGGGGCGGGCGCGACGATCTCTGGCTGTTCGGCTACGGCTCGCTGATCTGGCGGCCCGAATTCGGCTTTGCGGAACGGCGCGCGGCCTCGGTGCACGGCTGGCACCGCGCGCTCAAGATGTGGAGCCGCGTCAACCGCGGCAGCGTGCAGACGCCGGGCCTGGTGTTCGGGCTGCTCTCGGGCGGCAGCTGCCGGGGCGTGGTGTTCCGCGTGCCGAAGGCCGAGGGCCTGGAGACGCTCAAGCGCCTCTGGCTGCGCGAGATGCCGACCGGCGTGTACGACCCCAAGTGGCTGCAATGCGGCACCGCCGAAGGGCCGGTGCGCGCGCTGGCCTTCACGCTGTCGCGGCGCAGCCCCAACTTCACGGGCGAGCTCAGCGACGAGCGCTACCGCCACATCTTCGCGAATGCCGTGGGCCGCTACGGCAGCTCGCTCGACTACGCACGCCAGACCCTGCTCGAGCTGCAGCGCCACGCGATCCACGACGCCGCGCTGGCCCGGCTGGTGGCGCTGGCCGCCGAGCCGCCATTTCAGACACCCGCCGATTGCGGGACAGCCCCGGCTCCGGTATACGTTGCGGGGTCTTCGGACACCGCGTCCTCTCAACCCTCCACCCCGTTCATCAACAAGGAAAACCAATGATCCATCGCCGTCTCCTCGCCACTGGCACCGCCCTCCTCGCCACTGCCGTGCTCGCCGCCTGCGGCAGCATGGGCGGCAAGCCGAGCACCACAGTCGAGCTGACGCCGACCGCCGCCGTCACGCCCAACCTCGCGCGCGGCTCGGTGACGCTCACCGCCCTCGACCACGGCGTGCGCGTGTCCGGCGAGGTGCGCGGCCTGGCGCCGGGCAGCGAGCACGGTTTCCACATCCATGAAAAGGGCGACTGCGGCAACAACGGCAACGCCTCGGGCGGCCACTTCAACCCGGCCGGCGGCACGCACGGCAAGTTCTCCGCGCCCGGCAGCCACGCCGGCGAACTGCCCAGCCTCGTGGCCGATGCCAGCGGCGTGGCGCGCTTCAGCGTCGACAACCACGCGATCTCGCTGACCGACGGCGCCGCCAACAACGTGCGCGGCCGCGCGCTCGTGGTGCACCGCGACCGCGACGACTTCACGACGCAGCCCGCCGGCAACTCCGGCCCGCGTGTGCTCTGCGCGGTCGTTGCCCAGAACTAAGCAAAAAGTGTGAGTGGTCAGGCGCCCGCGCGCGCCTGCCAGAGCGCCTCGGCCCGCGCCAGGGCCTCGGGCGTGTCGATGTCGGTCACGACGCCGGCATCGTCCACGGCCAGATCGATGACCGAATCGATGGCACGCATCGCACGCAGGACGGACGATGCGCCCAGATTCCCCTCCAGCGCCGCCAGCTGCGCCCAGCAGCCCGCCGCAAAGCCCACCGGATGCCCGCGCTCGCCCCGGTACTCCGGCTGCACGGCATTCACCCGCCCGCCGAGCGCGGCGGCCACCGCCCGCAGCGTCGCGGGCTGCACCAACGGCAGGTCGCCCGGCAGGATCAGCCAGCCCGCAGCGTGGGGCGTGGCGCGCACGGCCGCGGCAATCGAATCGCCCATGCCGGGGTGACCCGCGTCTTCCAGGTGCCACGGCAGGCCGCTCGCGCGCACCGCGTCGAGCGTGCGCTCGAGCACCGGCCGGCCCGCGAGCAGCGCCTTCAGCTTGGAGCCCGTGCCGCCGGCCGCGATGAAACGCTCGCCACGGCCCGAGGCCAGCACGATCACGGTCGGGGAGTTCGCCTCGGTCGTCGTCATGGGCCGAGTATGTGCGCAACAATCCCGGCATGACTTCTTCTCCTCTTTCCAAGGACGCGCTGGCCGCGCTGCGCAAGAGCTACGAGCGCGCCGAGCTCGACGAGACCCGCAGCGCCGCCGACCCGATCCAGCAGTTCGAGCGCTGGCTCACCGAGGCCGTCGACGCGCACATCCCCGAGCCCAACGCGATGACGCTGAGCACCGTGGGCAGCGACCTGCGGCCGTCCAGCCGCATCGTGCTCATCAAGGGCTACGACGCGCGCGGCATCGTCTGGTACACCAACTACGACAGCCGCAAGGGCCGCGAGCTGTCGGGCAACCCATATGCCTCGCTGCAGTTCCACTGGGTCGAGCTGGAGCGCGTGGTGCGCATCGAAGGCCGCGTGGAACGCGTCAGCGCCGAGGAGAGCGACGCCTACTACGCCAGCCGCCCGCTCGATTCACGCATCGGCGCCTGGGCCAGCCCGCAGAGCGAAGTGATCAGCGGGCGCGACGTGCTGGTGAAGAACGCCGCCGTGTACGCCGCCAAGCACCTGCTCTCGCCACCGCGCCCGCCGCACTGGGGCGGCTTCCGTCTGGTGCCCGACCGCTGGGAGTTCTGGCAGGGCCGCAAGAGCCGGCTGCACGACCGGCTGCGCTACCGGCTCGAAGGTGCCGATTGGGTGCGCGAACGGCTCGCGCCCTGAGCCTGGCTCAGGCCTCGCAACCAGCAACCTTGAATTCGACGCGCCGGTCCAGCGCGTCGCTCGCATCGTCGGCGCCCGTGCCGACGATGTTCTCGCGAAAGCCCATGCCGGCTTCGCGCAGCTTCTTCGACAGTGGCGGCGCCTCGCCCACCAGCCGCGCCTTGACGCTGGTCGCGCGCTGCAGCGACAGCCGCTCGTTGACCGCCTCCGAGCCCGTGCGGCTCGTGTGGCCCGTGACCACCACGCACGCATCGATCTGCGCCGCCTGCCGCGCGATCTGGCGCAGCCACATCGGGTAGGCCGCGCTGATCTTCGGGTCGGCCAGGAAGTCGGTCGAGCCCGGCTTGAACAGGAACTTGACGCTCAGGTTGTTGCTCTCGAGCCCCAGCCGCGCCAGCGTGCCGAAGGTGCGCTCGGCGTCGGCCGTGCGGCCCAGCTGCGACTGCGTGAGGTACAGCCCGCTGTAGATGCGCAGTTGCTGGCCGTCGGACCGCTTCGACGCGGCCTCGTAGCGGCTCAGGGCCTCGCTCATGCGGCCGGCCTCGTAGGCGGCGGTGGCCTCCTGCAGCACCGTGGCGGTCGGCAGGCGCTCCAGGTACAGCGCGTCGGCGGCCTGCCCGGCCGGCGTCTCGGCGGTGCGGATGTAGCCTTCCACGCCGCGGTCCTTGCCGTTCACCGGGCTGTCGCGGAAGAAGGCGGTGGGCCGCGTGTCGAGCGAGGCATCGCTGATGCGCGCCACCGACTGCGCGATCACCATGCCGCTCTTGATCTCGGTCATGGCGAGGTTCAGCCGGTACGGCGCGCCCGAGGCGTCCTTGTCGCGCACCAGCGTGCCGTTGAGCACGTACTGCGCGTTGCCGATCTCGTTGGCGTTGAACGGCGTCACGGTGAACTGCTTGAACTGCGCCTGCATGCGCTGCACGATGCGCTGCTCGGCCACGCGCGTCACCTCGGTCTGCTGGCCGCTGGCGCCTTCGAGCAGCGGGTCGATCACGATGCGCCGCTGCGTCAGCGTCGACTCCACCTTGGCCAGGAAGGCCGGCAGCTTCTGGGTCTGCACCATAAGGTCGTCGACCGCCTGGGTGACGGCCTGGTCGAAGGGCATGGCGCTGCTGGGCGCGGGGCGGTGCGCGCAGGCGGTGGCCAGCAGCGCGGCGGTGCACAGCGCCAGCACGCGCCACAAGGCTCGGGGGATGGCGGTGTTCTTGGTCGTGGTCATCAGCACTGGCTCCTCAAAATGGTCATGTCCTGGTCCGACAGCGGCTCGCCCACGGCGGCGCGCATGTTGATCTCGCTGCAGCGTTTCGAAGGCGCGGGGCGCCGCTCGACGGGTTCGCGATGCACCTCGGGCGCCGGTGCCGGGGCCGGCGCTGCGGTGGCGGTGATCTGCGGGCGCGGCTTCGGCGCCGGCCGCACG
>NZ_BCUS01000104.1 GCF_001591345.1 Variovorax boronicumulans NBRC 103145
TAGCGCACGGCGGCCGGGCCGTCGTGGCGCAGGGCGGTGTGCAGCATCTGGCGGCACTCGTCCTCGTCGGAGGCGGCCATCACGACCATGTTCGGAATGCAGCGCAGGTAGGCGACGTCGAAGGCGCCCATGTGCGTCGCGCCGTCGGCGCCGACGATGCCGGCGCGGTCGACCGCGAACACGACCGGCAGGTTCTGCAGCGCCACGTCGTGGATCAGCTGGTCGTAGGCGCGCTGCAGGAAGGTCGAGTAGATGGCGACCACGGGCCGCATCCCCGCCGCCGCGAGGCCCGCGGCGAAGGTCACGGCGTGCTGCTCGGCGATGCCGACGTCGAAGTAGCGCTCGGGAAAGCGGCGCTCGAAGTCCATCAGGGCCGAGCCCTCGCGCATGGCCGGAGTGATGGCGACCACGCGCGCATCGGCCTCGGCCTCGTCGCAGAGCCAGTCGCTGAAGACCTGGGCGTAGGTCGGCTTGGCGGGGGCTGACGCGGGGGCGGTCTTGATGCCGGCGGCGGGGTCGAACTTGCCGGGGCCGTGGTACAGGACCGGGTCCTGCTCGGCCGGGCGGTAGCCGTGGCCCTTCTGCGTGACGATGTGCAGCAGCTGCGGCCCCGGCTGCGCCTGCAACTTCTGCAGGGCCGGGATCAGCGTGCCCAGGTCGTGGCCGTCGATCGGGCCGGTGTAGTGGAAGCCGAATTGCTCGAACAGGGTGGCGGGCGACAGGCCGAGCTCCGAGGGCTCGCAGGGGGTCAGCGCCGGGCGCATGGCGCGCAATCTTTGCCGGCTGGCTTCATTGGCGCTGGCATAGGCGCGTTCTGAAATCAATCCGCCCAGATAAAGGCGCAGCATGCCGACGGGCGGTGAAATCGACATGTCGTTGTCGTTCAATATCACCAATAAGCGGCCGCAGGCCTGCGTATTGTTCATGGCCTCGAAAGCCATGCCGGCGCTCAAGGCCCCGTCGCCGATCACCGCAATGGCGTGGTCGGTCGAATTGGAAATGCGGGCGGCCTGTGCAAATCCCAGGGCGGCGGAAATGGAGGTGCTGGAATGCGCGGTGCCGAAATGATCGTGTTCGGATTCGGTGCGCCTCGGAAATCCGGAAATACCGCCGAATTGGCGCAAGGTGGGCATGGCCTGGCGCCGGCCGGTCAGGATCTTGTGGGCGTAGCTTTGGTGGCCGACATCCCAGACGATGCGGTCGCGCGGGGTGTCGAACACGTAGTGCAGGGCGACCGTCAGCTCGACCGTGCCCAGGTTGGAGGCGAAGTGGCCGCCCGTGCGCGACACGCTGTCGACGATGAAGGATCGCAATTCATCCGCAAGGCCCGGCAATTGCGCAATGCCGAGCTGGCGCAGCGAATGGGGCGAATCGATGGCTTCGAGCAGGGCATGCATTCCGGTTTCTCCGTGGGATTGGAAACGCCTGGGCCGTGATGAAAGAATTCTTCGTGCGATGCGGATCTGATTGTTTTTGGGCGAAGCAATGCATTGAAAATTGACGAATCAATTTTCTTTGCAACGCCTCCGTGGGAATTTTTCACTGCACCGGCTTTGCTTTTTCAATTCAAGGCCAAGCGCAATCAAGGGGGCAGCGTAGGGGATGGATTTGGCACACGCAAGCGAATGCGGCTGCAAATTTTTTGATACCCCGGGTTATTTACCCCCGAGGTTTTAATCAGTTTTTTGGATGGCGCGGCGCGCGCGCACGACCGCCACGGCCGTTCCAAAACGGCCGCGGTGCGAGGTCAGGGGGAGAGGAGGGAGGGTGCGCCGACGCCCGCGCATGGCGGGCGATCGGGCGGTGCCGTCAGACGCCGGCGGCGTGCGCCTGCTGGTCGGCGTGGTAGCTGGAGCGCACCATCGCGCCCACGGCCGCGTGGCTGAAGCCCATCTTGTAGGCCTCTTCCTCGAACATCTTGAAGGTGTCGGGGTGCACGTAGCGGCGCACCGGCAGGTGCGAGCCCGACGGCGACAGGTACTGGCCGATGGTCAGCATGTCGATGTCGTGGGCGCGCATGTCGCGCATCACCTGCAGGATCTCTTCGTCGGTTTCGCCCAGGCCGACCATGATGCCGCTCTTGGTCGGCACGTTGGGGTGCAGCGCCTTGAACTTCTTCAGCAGGTTCAGGCTGAACTGGTAGTCGCTGCCCGGGCGCGCTTCCTTGTACAGGCGCGGCGCGGTTTCCAGGTTGTGGTTCATCACGTCCGGCGGCGCGGCCTTGAGGATCTCCAGGGCGCGGTCGTCGCGGCCGCGGAAGTCGGGCACCAGGATCTCGATCTGCGTCATCGGCGAGAGCTCGCGGATGTTGCTGATGCAGTCGACGAAGTGCTGGCTGCCGCCGTCGCGCAGGTCGTCGCGGTCGACGCTGGTGATCACCACGTACTTCAGGCGCAGCTTGGCGATGGTCTTGGCCAGGTTGAGCGGCTCGTCCTTGTCCAGCGGGTCGGGGCGGCCGTGGCCCACGTCGCAGAACGGGCAGCGGCGCGTGCACTTGTCGCCCATGATCATGAAGGTGGCCGTGCCGTTGCCGAAGCATTCGCCGATGTTCGGGCACGAGGCTTCTTCGCAGACCGTGTGCAGGTTGCTCTCGCGCAGGATCTGCTTGATCTCGTAGAAGCGCGTGGTGGGGCTGCCGGCCTTCACGCGGATCCACTCGGGCTTCTTGAGCACTTCGCCGGTCTGCACCACCTTGACGGGGATGCGCGAGAGCTTGGCCGCGGCCTTCTGCTTGGCCAGCGGGTTGTAGGTTTCGGCGCTCTGGGCGTCGCGGACGACTTCGGTGGTGCTCATTGGTGTGTCAAGGAGCCAGGAAAGCCCCGAGCTTCTGGCTCAGCACTTTGGCGGCTTCTTCCCATGTGGTTTGGACGCCGATTGTAGAAAGGTCGACCGTTTGCAGCCCCGCGTAGCCGCAAGGGTTGATGCGCGAGAAGGGTTCGAGGTCCATCGCGACATTGAGCGACACACCGTGGTAAGTGGCGTGGCGGCTCACCTTGATGCCCAGCGCGGCGATCTTGCCCAGGCCGCGGAACGGGTCGGCGCCGGGCATCGGGCCGGTGAGGGCGGCGTGCGAGAACGGGTCGTCCAGGCGCACGTAGATGCCCGGCGCGCCCGCCACGCGGTGGCCCGTCACGCCGAAGTGGGCGAGCGTGCGCAGCACCGATTCCTCGATGCGGTAGACGTATTCCTTGACGTAGTAGCCCGCGCGCCGCAGGTCAATGAGCGGGTAGGCCACCACCTGGCCGGGGCCGTGGAAGGTGACCTGCCCGCCCCGGTCGGTCTGCACGACCGGGATCGGGCCGGGGGCCAGGATGTGGTCGGTCTTGCCCGCCAGCCCCTGGGTGAACACGGGGTCGTGCTCGCAGATCCATAGCGCGTCGGGCGTCTCGGGCGTGCGCTCCTGCGTGAAGCGCTGCATCGCCGCATAGGTGGCGAGGTAGTCGGCCCGGCCGAGCCACTGCGCTTCGAGGGGCGTCAAAGAACGACTTTCACCATCGGGTGCGCGGACAGGGCGCGGTAGAGGTCGTCGAGCTGCTCGCGGCTGGTGGCGGTGACGGTGATGGTCACGCCCAGGTAGTTGCCGGCCTTGCTGTCGCGCAGCTCGACCGTGGTGGCGTCGAAGGCCGGGTCGAAGCGCTCGGCGATCTGCGTGATCGCGTGCACGAAGCCGTCGACCTTCGCGCCCATCACCTTGATGGGGAACTGCGAGGGGTACTCGATCAGCGATTCCTTGCGCGGATCGGGGATCGATGCGGTGTCGGTGGGGGTCGTCGGGGTATCGGTCATGCGGTGGCTCCTGGCGCGTCGGCGTTGCGTTGCTTGGCCTGTTGGTAGGCGGCATACAAGCTCTGGTAGATGGGGCCGGGATGGCCATTGCCAATGGGGCGGCCATCGAGTGTGACAACGGGCAACACTTCCTTGGTGGCCGAGGACAGCAGCAGCTCGTCGGCGCCGAACACCTCGTCGCGCGACACGCGCCGCAGCGCGAAGGGAATGCCGCTGTCCTGGCACAGGCGCTCGAGCAGGCCGTAGCGGATGCCGGTCAGCACGAGGTTGTCCTTGGGCGGGCCGGTGAGCGTGCCGTCCTTCACGATCCACACGTTGCTCGACGAGGCCTCGCTGAGCCAGTCGCCGCGGAACATCACGGTTTCGGTGGCGCCGGCCTCGACGCTGATCTGCCGTGCGAGCACCGCGCCCAGCAGGCTGGTGCTCTTGATGTGGGCCTTCTGCCAGCGGAAGTCGTCGGCGGTGACGCAGGCCACGCCCTTGGCGCGCACCGCATCGGCCACGGGCGGCAGGGGGTTCACCATCGCGAATACGGTGGGACGCAGGCCGCGCACCATCACGTGGTCGCGCGGCGCCACGCCGCGCGAGACCTGGAAGTAGATCGCCTGCGGTGCCTTGCCCTGCGGCGCGGCCAGCTGCATTGCGATGGCGCGCCATTCGTCGCGCGAGTAGGGGTTGTCTATCTGCAGCTCGGCCAGCGAGCGCTCGAGGCGCGCGATGTGTTCATCGAAGCAGAAGGGCGCGCCGAAGTAGACGGGGATCACTTCGTAGATGCCGTCGCCGAAGATGAAGCCGCGGTCGAGGACGCTGATCTTCGCGTCGCGCAGGGGGGTGAATTCGCCGTTGAGAAAGCACGGCGTGTCGGGCAGTGCCGAGGTGATGTCTTGCATCCGCAAATTATGGGCGGACGCCACACTCGGTGCAGAACTGTCGACGAAGTGTCACGTTATGGCGGGACCCCGCTAGGTTTTACTTATAATCAATGGCTTTGTAAAATTCTCCGGGGACAAACACGGGGTGCATTCGAATGACAACCAACGCCCCTGTCCCTGAGGTTGACGCCGAAGAATCCGATTTCAAGCCACTGACGGCCGAAGAGGCCCAGAAGTTGCGCGAGCAAAACCCCGAGCTGTCACCCTGGTGGGTGATCGCAGCCCAAGTGGCTGCAGGCGTGGTGGTAGCTTGCCTGGCGTGGATCTGGACGGCGCGATCCGAGGCTGCAATCTCGGCGTTTTACGGAGCCATGACAGTAGCGATCCCCGCGGCCTTGTTTGTCCGCGGTGTCCGGCGCAAACCGGGCATGCCGTCGCAGGCTGTCATGTTGAGGTTTTTTGTGTGGGAGATGATCAAGATCGCGCTGACCGTTGCCTTGCTGGCCGCGGCGCCGTGGCTGATCGGGGGGCTCGTCTGGCTGGCCATGGTGGCTGGCGTGGTGGTCGCCATGAAGATGTACTGGGTGGCACTGCTGGTGCGGCCCAAATTTTTGAACCGGATTTGACTGTTTTGGAAGAGAGACGCTGAAAGATGGCCGCCGAAGGACACGCCCCGACCGCGAGTGAATACATCGTTCACCACCTCCAGCACTGGCAAGTCGACTGGAGCCTCAAGCCCGTCGTTCAATCCGCCATTGTTGACTTCAACGTCATCAACCTCGACTCGGTGCTCTACGCGCTGATCATCGGCGCATTGGGCTGCTTCGTGCTGTGGCTGGCTGCCCGCAAGGCAACGCCCGGCGTGCCCGGCCGTTTCCAGGCGGCGGTCGAGATCCTGGTCGAGATGGTCGACAACCAGGCCAAGGCCAACGTGCACAACGCCGCGAGCCGCAAGTTCATCGCCCCGCTGGCGCTCACCGTGTTCGTCTGGATCTTCCTGCTGAACGCGATGGACATGCTGCCGGTCGACCTGCTGCCGGCCATCTGGACCCAGGTCTACTCGGCGCTGGGCCACGATCCGCATCACGCCTACATGCGTGCCGTGCCGACCGCCGACCTCTCGACCACGCTCGGTCTTTCCACTTCCGTGCTGCTCCTGTGCCTCTTCTACAGCGTCAAGGTCAAGGGCCTGGGCGGCTGGGGCCACGAGCTGATCACCGCGCCCTTCGGTGCCCACCCTCTGCTGTGGCCCGTCAACCTGCTGATGCAGGTCATCGAGTACCTGGCCAAGACGGTCTCGCACGGCATGCGGTTGTTCGGCAACATGTATGCGGGCGAGCTCGTCTTCATGCTCATCGCCCTCATGGGCGGTGCCATGGCGGCCTCGTTCTCCGGTGTGATGCTGCCCATCGGGCACATCATTGCCGGCACTGTCTGGGCGATCTTCCACATCCTGGTGATCACGCTGCAGGCTTTCATCTTCATGATGCTGACCCTGATCTATCTGGGCCAGGCGCATGAGGCGCATTGAGTTTCCCTTTTTCTTTTCGTTTGCTTTAAATCTGTTCTAAGGAGTCATCATGGAAAACATTCTCGGTCTCGTCGCTCTCGCTTGTGGTCTGATCGTCGGTCTCGGCGCCATCGGTGCTTCCATCGGCATCGCGCTGATGGGTGGCAAGTTCCTGGAATCGTCGGCCCGTCAACCTGAGCTCATGAACGACCTGCAGACCAAGATGTTCATCTTGGCTGGTCTGATCGACGCGGCCTTCCTGATCGGCGTGGCCATCGCCCTGCTGTTCGCCTTCGCCAACCCGTTCGCCGCGACCCTGCTGGCCAACCTGCCCAAGTAAGCCGGTTCAACGCCACTCCAGAAAGGTGTTGCCGTGAGTATCAACGCGACCCTGTTCGTTCAGGCCATCGTCTTCTTGCTGCTGGTGCTGTTCACGATGAAATTCGTGTGGCCGCCCATCGCGAAGGCTTTGGATGAACGCGCACAAAAGATCGCTGCGGGCCTGGCGGCCGCCGAGAAGGCCAAGGCTGAACTCGCTTCCGCCAACCAGCGTGTCGAGCAGGAACTGGTTCAGTCTCGCAACGAGACCACCAGCCGCCTGGCCGATGCCGAGCGCCGCGCCCAGCAGATCATCGAAGAGGCCAAGGGCCGTGCAACGGTGGAGGCCAACAAGATCGTGGCCGACGCGCACGCCGAAGCCGAACAGCAGTCCGTGCGTGCCCGTGAAGCCCTGCGTGAGCAGGTTGCTGCGCTGGCCGTCAAGGGTGCCGAGCAGATTCTCCGCAAGGAAGTCAATGCCGGTGTCCACGCCGACCTGCTCCAGCGCCTGAAGACCGAGCTCTGAGGACGATATGGCCGAACTTGCGACCATTGCCCGCCCCTACGCGGACGCGCTCTTCGGGGCTACTTCGAGCGACCTCGAAGGCACGGCCGGATGGATCGGCCAGCTGGCCGCCATCACTGCCGATCCGCAGCTCCTGCAGTTCGCTGCCGACCCGAAGGTGTCGCCGGAACAGATCTTCGATCTGATCTCCGGGCTGCTGCCGCAAGCCTTGCCGGACACCGGCAAGAACTTCCTGCGCACGGTGATCGACAACGGCCGGCTTGCTGCATTGCCTGAAGTCGCGGCCCAGTACCGCGAGCTCAAGAACGCCAAGGGCGGCACGGCCGACGCGGTGATCTACAGCGCCTTCCCGATCGACGCGGCGAGTCTCGCCGAGGTCGCCGTGGCACTGCAGCGCCGTTTCGGTCGCCCGCTGAACACGCGTGTGGAATCCGATCCTTCGCTGATCGGCGGCATCCGTGTGGTGGTGGGGGACGAAGTCCTCGACACCTCCGTCAAGGCGCGTCTCGAACAAATGAAAGCAGCGCTCACCGCCTGAGGCGGCGAGCCGCGGTTGGCCCTATTTATTGAAAGAAGGAAAGAGTCATGCAACTCAATCCCGCAGAAATTTCCGAACTGATCAAGAGCCGTATCGAAGGCCTTGGCGTCAGCGCCGACATCCGCAACCAGGGCACCGTGGTCTCGGTGACCGACGGCATCGTGCGCGTGCACGGCCTGTCGGACGCGATGCAAGGCGAAATGCTGGAATTCCCGCCCACGGCTGACGGCACGCCGTCGTTCGGCCTGGCGCTGAACCTTGAGCGCGACTCGGTCGGCGCCGTGATTCTGGGCGAGTACGAGCACATCTCCGAAGGCGACACCGTCAAGTGCACGGGCCGCATCCTGGAAGTGCCCGTGGGCCCCGAGCTCATCGGCCGCGTGGTGAATGCACTGGGCCAGCCGATCGACGGCAAGGGTCCGATCAACGCCAAGATGACCGACGTGATCGAAAAGGTTGCACCTGGCGTGATCGCACGGAAGTCCGTCGACCAGCCGATGCAGACTGGCCTGAAGTCGATCGACTCGATGGTGCCCGTCGGCCGTGGCCAGCGCGAGCTGATCATCGGTGACCGCCAGACCGGCAAGACCGCCGTGGCGATCGACGCGATCATCAACCAGAAGGGTCAGAACATGACCTGCGTCTACGTTGCGATCGGCCAGAAGGCTTCGTCGATCAAGAACGTGGTGCGCTCGCTGGAACAAGCCGGCGCGATGGACTACACCATCGTGGTGGCCGCATCGGCCTCCGAATCGGCTGCCATGCAGTACGTGTCGGCCTACTCGGGCTGCACGATGGGCGAGTACTTCCGCGACCGCGGCCAGGACGCCCTGATCGTCTATGACGACCTGTCCAAGCAAGCCGTGGCTTATCGCCAGGTGTCGCTGCTGCTGCGCCGCCCGCCAGGCCGCGAAGCCTACCCCGGCGACGTGTTCTATCTCCATAGCCGTCTGCTCGAGCGCGCAGCCCGCGTGAACGCCGACTACGTCGAAGCCTTCACCAAGGGTGAAGTCAAGGGCAAGACCGGTTCGCTGACGGCCTTGCCGATCATCGAAACGCAAGCTGGCGACGTGTCCGCCTTCGTTCCGACCAACGTGATCTCGATCACCGACGGCCAGATCTTCCTGGAAACCAGCCTGTTCAACGCCGGCATCCGCCCCGCCATCAACGCCGGTATCTCGGTGTCGCGCGTGGGTTCGTCGGCGCAGACCAACCTGATCAAGAACCAGTCGGGCGGTATCCGTACCGACCTGGCCCAGTACCGTGAACTGGCCGCGTTCGCGCAGTTCGCTTCCGACCTCGACGAAGCGACCCGCAAGCAACTCGACCGCGGTGCGCGCGTGACCGAACTGCTCAAGCAGACCCAGTACAGCCCGCTGCCGATCTCGCTGATGAATGCCACGCTGTTCGCAGTGAACAAGGGCTTCATGGACGACATCGACGTCAAGAAGGTGCTCCCGTTCGAACACGGCTTCCACCAGCTGCTGAAGACGAGCCACGCCGCCCTGCTCGAAACCATGGAAAAGCATGGTGCCAAGTGGGACGTCAAGCCGGCCAAGCCGGACGACAGCGCGGAAAAGCAGGCCTTCAAGAAGGTGTGCCAGGACGCCGAAGCCGAACTGCTGGCAGCAGCCACCTCGTTCAAGAAGTCGTTCGCCTGAGCGACCTTTTGACCGACGCAAGAAGGAGCTCATATGGCAGCTGGTAAGGAAATCCGCGGCAAGATCAAATCGGTGGAGAACACCAAGAAGATCACCAAGGCCATGGAAATGGTCTCGGTTTCCAAGATGCGCAAGGCGCAAGAGCGCATGCGTGCCGCACGCCCCTACAGCGAGAAGATCCGCAACATCGCGGCGAACCTTGGCAAGGCGAATCCCGAGTACACGCACGCCTTCATGAAGAAGAACGACGCCAAGGCGATCGGCTTCATCATCGTGACGAGCGACAAGGGCCTGTGCGGTGGCTTGAACACCAACCTGCTGCGCGCCGTGACGGCCAAGCTGCGCGAAGCGCAGTCGGCCGGCGTGGCGATCGAGTCGGTCGCCATCGGCAGCAAGGGCCTGGGCTTCCTGAACCGCATCGGTGCCCGCGTGGTGGCGCACGTCACCCACCTGGGTGACACGCCGCATCTGGACAAGCTCATCGGTCCGGTCAAGACGCTGCTGGACGCTTACGCGGAAGGCAAGCTCTCGGCCGTGTACCTGTGCTACACGAAGTTCATCAACACGATCAAGCAGGAGCCGCTCGTCGAGCAGCTGCTGCCGCTGGCCGCAGACTCGCTGCAAGTCGAGGAAGGCCAGCACTCGTGGGACTACATCTACGAGCCCGATGCGCAAAGCGTGATCGACGAGCTGCTGGTCCGCTATGTCGAGTCGCTGGTCTACCAGGGCGTGGCAGAAAACATGGCGTCCGAGCATTCGGCGCGGATGGTGGCCATGAAGGCTGCCACCGACAACGCAGGCAACGTGATCAGCGAGCTGAAGCTGGTCTACAACAAGACCCGCCAGGCCGGCATCACCAAGGAGCTCTCGGAAATCGTTTCGGGCGCTGCGGCGGCCGCCGGTGTCTGAGCCCTTCGGACCTCAACAGATTTAAATTTTTATCGGAGCAGACATGGCTCAAGCAGAAGCAGTTCAAGGCAAGATCGTTCAGTGTATTGGCGCTGTGGTCGACGTGGAATTCCCGCGCGACAAGATGCCCAAGATCTACGACGCCCTCAAGTTCGAAGGCAGCGCACTGACGCTCGAAGTCCAGCAGCAGCTCGGCGACGGCGTGGTCCGCACGATTGCGCTGGGTTCTTCCGACGGCCTGCGCCGCGGCCTGATCGTGACCAACACGCAAGCCCCCATCACCGTGCCCGTGGGCAAGGCGACGCTGGGCCGCATCATGGACGTGCTGGGCGCGCCCATCGACGAGCGTGGTCCGGTCGACCAGACGCTGACCGCCTCCATCCACCGCAAGGCCCCCGCGTACGACGAGCTGTCGCCCTCGCAGGACCTGCTGGAAACCGGCATCAAGGTGATCGATCTGGTGTGCCCGTTCGCCAAGGGCGGCAAGGTGGGCCTGTTCGGTGGTGCCGGCGTGGGCAAGACCGTGAACATGATGGAACTCATCAACAACATCGCCAAGGCCCACTCGGGTCTGTCGGTGTTCGCTGGTGTGGGCGAACGTACCCGTGAAGGCAACGACTTCTATCACGAGATGGCCGACTCCGGCGTCGTGAACCTCGAGAAGCTCGAAGACTCCAAGGTCGCCATGGTCTACGGCCAGATGAACGAGCCCCCGGGCAACCGTCTGCGCGTGGCCCTGACCGGCCTGACCATCGCCGAGTCGTTCCGCGACGAAGGCCGTGACGTGCTGTTCTTCGTGGACAACATCTACCGCTACACGCTGGCCGGTACCGAAGTGTCGGCTCTGCTGGGCCGCATGCCTTCCGCCGTGGGCTACCAGCCGACGCTGGCCGAAGAAATGGGCCGCCTGCAAGAGCGGATCACCTCGACCAAGGTCGGCTCGATCACCTCGATCCAGGCCGTGTACGTCCCTGCGGACGACTTGACCGACCCGTCGCCTGCCACGACCTTCGCCCACTTGGACTCGACCGTGGTGCTGTCGCGTGACATCGCTTCGCTGGGTATCTACCCCGCCGTGGACCCGCTGGACTCGACCTCGCGCCAGCTCGACCCGAACGTGGTCGGCGAAGAGCACTACAACGTGGCCCGCGCCGTGCAAGGCACGCTGCAGCGCTACAAGGAACTGCGCGACATCATCGCGATTCTGGGCATGGACGAACTGGCTCCCGACGACAAGCTCGCCGTGGCCCGCGCTCGCAAGATCCAGCGTTTCCTGTCGCAGCCGTTCCACGTGGCCGAAGTGTTCACGGGTTCGCCGGGCAAGTACGTGCCGCTGTCGGAAACTATCCGCGGCTTCAAGATGATCGTGAACGGCGAAGCCGACCACCTGCCGGAACAAGCGTTCTACATGGTCGGCACCATCGACGAAGCGTTCGAAAAAGCCAAGAAGGTCGCCTAAGGCGGCATGGGAACTCAGATGGCAAACACCATTCACGTCGACGTGGTCAGCGCGGAAGAGTCGATCTTCTCGGGCGAAGCCAAGTTCGTCGCGCTGCCCGGTGAAGCCGGTGAGCTCGGCATCTATCCGCGTCACACGCCGCTGATCACGCGCATCCGTCCCGGCGCCGTGCGCATCGAGACGGCCGACGGCGGCGAAGAGTTCGTCTTCGTGGCCGGTGGCATCCTCGAAGTGCAGCCCGACGCCGTCACCGTGCTGTCCGACACCGCGATCCGCGGCAAGGACCTCGACGACGAGAAGGCCAACAAGGCCAAGGCGGCCGCCGAGGAAGCGCTGAAGAACGCGAAGAGCGACATCGACATCGCGATGGCGCAGTCGGAACTGGCCGTGATGGCTGCGCAGATCGCTGCGCTGCGCAAGTACCGCCAAAAGAAGTAATCGATGCCGCTGCCTTCGGGCAGAAGCAAAGAAAAAAGCCGCCTCCGGGCGGCTTTTTTTCGTCCCTCCTCGCCAGGACGAAGGTGTGTTCGATCTGAAATAGGTCGAAGTTAAGCCTTGCCCGGCTGAAGATGCCCTCCTAGTATTCGCCTTCGCCCGGCGACCGGTGCTTTCTTGACCGGCGCCTTTCCCACAAGAAGAGCGGAGACAAACGCGTGGCACCCTGGAGCGGCATCACGACCGACGAAATGCGGTTGCTGGAATCGACCTTCTGGTCGGCCGGCGGCTCGCGCCATGCCATGGCCGAACAGCTCGGCTTCTCCAAGAGCAAGGCCAACGGCCTGATCGCCGGCCTCGTCGACCAGGGCCTGCTCGCCGAGGCCGGCCTGCAGCGCTCCTCGGGCGGACGCCGCGCCGAAAACCTCCAGCTCAATGCCGAACTCGGCGTGCTCGTCGGCATCGACATCGGCGCCACCAGCCTCGATGTCGCGGTGCTGCGTCCCGACCTCACGGTGCTGGCCCAGCACGAGGAAGCCGCCGACGTGCGCGAAGGCCCGGCCGTGGTGCTGGCGCGCGTGCGCGTGCTGATGCGCGAGCTGCTGGCCCGCTGCGGGCAGGGCCCACGGAACGTCCTGGGCATCGGCATCGGCGTGCCCGGCCCCGTCAACTTCGAGATCGGCCAGCTCGTGAACCCGCCGCTCATGCCGGCCTGGGACAGCTTCTCGATCCGCGACTACCTGCGCGAGGACTACGCGGCGCCCGTGTTCGTCGACAACGACGTCAACCTGATGGCGCTCGGCGAGCTGTGGCGGCTGCGGCGCTCGCTCTCCAATTTCCTCGTGATCAAGATCGGCACGGGCATCGGCTGCGGCATCGTCTGCCACGGCGAGGTGTACCGCGGCGCGGCCGGCTCGGCCGGCGACGTGGGTCACATCTGCGTCGACCAGGAAGGCCCGCGCTGCCATTGCGGCAACCTGGGTTGCGTCGAGGCGATGGCGGCCGGCCCCGCGATCACGCGCATGGCGATGCAGGCGGCCGAAGCCGGCGAAAGCGCGACGCTCGCCGAATGCCTGCGCACACGCGGGCGCATCGATGCCTTCGACGTGGGGCAGGCCAGCCGCGGCGGCGACCCGGCGGCCAACGCCATCATCCAGCGCGCGGGCAGCCTGATCGGGCAGATGCTCGCGTCGGTCGTCAACTTCTTCAATCCCTCGCACGTGTTCATCGGCGGCGGCATCACGCGCATCGGGCCGCTGTTTCTTGCTGCGGTGCGCCAGAGCGTGTACCAGCGCTCGCTCGCGCTGTCGACGCGACACCTGGAAATCCAGTACACGCCGCTGGGCACGCAGGGCGGCCTCGTCGGCGCGGGCGTGCTGGCGATGCAGGAAACGCTCAAGGCCCGAGGGGTAGCGCCATGACGAATACCGTGGCAACCAAGGGCAGCGTGGCCGTCGAGTTCGACGGCGTGGTGAAGGCCTTCGGTCCCGTGCAGGTGCTGCATGGCGTGAGCTTTGCGCTCGCGCCGGGGCGCGTGTACGGCCTGCTGGGCGAGAACGGCGCGGGCAAGTCCACGCTGATGAAGATCCTGTCGGGCTACGAGTCGTTGACCAGCGGCACCTTGCGCGTCAACGGCCAGCCGCAAAGCTTCACGAGCTCGCGCGATGCCGAGGCGCTGGGCATCGTGCTGATCCACCAGGAGTTCAACCTCGCCGAAGACCTCAGCGTGGCGCAGAACATTTTCCTGGGCCACGAAAAGAAGAAGGGCTGGCTGCTCGACGACGCCGCGATGGAGCGCGATGCCGCCGCCGCGCTCGCCGCCGTGGGCCTGGCCATCGACCCGCGCACCAAGGTGCGTCGCCTCATCGTCGCCGAGAAGCAGCTCGTCGAGATCGCGAAGGCCATCGCCCGTCGCGCGCGCCTGCTCGTCATGGACGAGCCCACCGCCACGCTCACGCCCGGCGAGACCGAGCGCCTGTTCAAGCTCATCGCCCAACTGCGCGCCGACGGCGTGACCATCGTCTACATCTCGCACAAGCTCGACGAGGTGGAGCAGGTCACCGACGAGGTGATCGTGATGCGCGACGGCCGCTTCGTGGCGCGCGCACCCACGCCCGAGGTCTCGCGCCAGCAGATGGCCAACCTCATGGTGGGCCGCGAACTCGCCGACCTGTACCCGCCGCGCGACCTCGTCGTGTCCGCCGACAAGCCGGCCCTGCGCGTGCGCAACTTCAGCGTGCCCGGCTGGGCGCAGGACGCGAGCTTCGAGGTGCGCCCCGGCGAGATCCTCGGCTTCGCGGGCCTCGTCGGCGCCGGCCGCACCGAGCTGTTCGAAGGCCTGCTCGGGCTGCGCCCGGCCAGCGGCACCGTCGAGATGCGTGGCGAGCCCGTGCCGCACGGCAAGGGCTGGCGCAACCCGCGCGACGCGGCGAAACACGGCCTCACCTACCTCAGCGAAGACCGCAAGGGCAAGGGCCTGCACGTGCACTTCGGCCTGCGCCAGAACCTCACGCTGATGGCGCTCGAGCGCTACGCGCAGCCCTGGCTGAAGCCCGACGCGGAGCGCGCGGCGCTCGGCGAGGCGGTGAAGGACTACGGCATCCGCACCGGCTCGCTCGACGTGCGGGCCTCGTCGCTGTCGGGCGGCAACCAGCAGAAGCTCGCGCTCGCCAAGGTGCTGCAGCCACAGCCCAAGGTGGTGGTGCTGGACGAGCCCACGCGCGGCGTGGACATCGGCGCCAAGCGCGACATCTATTTCCTGATCCAGCGACTCGCCCGCGAAGGCCTCGCGGTGATCGTCGTCTCGTCCGAACTGATGGAGCTGATCGGCCTGTGCCACCGCGTCGCGGTGATGCGCGCGGGCCGGCTCGTTGCCACGCTCGACGCGACCCACCTGACTGAAGAGGAGCTCATCGCTCATGCCACCGGAACCGCAGACACCCACGCAGCCTGACGCCGCTCAGCAGCCACACCGCAGCGAAGGCAAGCCGCGCTGGACCGAGCGCCTGCACGGCCTCGGCCCGGTCATCGGCCTCGTGCTGCTGTGCATCGCGGGCACGCTGCTCAACGGCGACTTCGCCACCGTCGACAACGCGATGAACGTGCTCACGCGCACCGCCTTCATCGGCATCATCGCGGTGGGCATGTGCTTCGTGATCATCTCGGGCGGCATCGACCTGTCGGTGGGCTCGATGGCCGCGCTCATCGCTGGCAGCGTGATCATGTTCATCAACTGGGCCGGCCCGGCCTCGGGCTCGCCGCTGATGGCGGTGATGATGGGCGCGGTGCTCGCCGTGGTGCTGGGCGCGCTGTTCGGCCTGGCGCACGGCCTGCTCATCACCAAGGGACGCATCGAGCCCTTCATCGTGACGCTGGGCACGCTGGGCATCTTCCGCGCGTACCTCACGTACTTTGCCGACGGCGGCGCGCTCACGCTCGACAACGAGCTGTCGGACCTCTACGCGCCGGTGTACTACGCGAGCCTTGCGGGCATTCCCGTGCCGGTGTGGGTGTTCGTGATCGTCGCGGTCATCGGCGGTGTCATCCTGAACCGCACCGCCTATGGGCGTTACGTGCAGGCCATCGGTTCCAACGAGCAGGTGGCGCGCTACGCGGCCGTGGACGTCGACCGCGTGAAGATCCTCACCTACGTGCTGCTCGGCGTGTGCGTGGGCATTGCGACGCTGCTGTACGTGCCGCGCCTGGGCTCGGCCTCGCCGACCACGGGCCTGCTGTGGGAGCTCGAAGCCATTGCCGCGGTGATCGTCGGCGGCACCGCATTGAAGGGTGGCGCGGGCAGCATCACCGGCACGGTGGTGGGCGCGATCCTGCTCTCGGTCATCAGCAACATCCTGAACCTCACCAGCATCATCAGCGTGTACCTGAATGCCGCGGTGCAGGGCTTCGTGATCATCGTCGTCGCGTTCCTCCAAAGAGGCCGGCGCTAGTTTTCCGTTCGTTCCGTTCCACCACCAAAGAGGAGACATCCAGCATGACGACTTTCACCCGACGCCTCGCGCTCACGGCGGTTGCCACCGCAGCGTTCGCCGCCAGCCTGCCCGCGCTTGCCGCGGACAAGGTCAACCTCGGCGTGTCGATTCCCGCGGCCACGCACAGCTTCATGGGCGGCATCAACTACTGGGCCAACCAGGCGAAGAAGGACCTCGAGAAGCAGCACAAGGACCTGAAGATCACGATCAAGACCGCAGCCAATGCGCCCGAGCAGGCCAACCAGCTGCAGGACCTGTCGACGGTCACCAAGATCAACGCGCTCGTCGTGTTCCCGTTCGAATCGGCCGCGCTCACCAAGCCGGTCGCGCAGGTCAAGGCCAAGGGCGCGTACGTCACCGTGGTCGACCGCGGCCTGACCGACACCAGCGCACAAGATGCGTATGTGGCCGGCGACAACACGGCCTTCGGCAAGATCCCGGCCGAGTACATCGTCAAACAGCTCGGCGGCAAGGGCAACGTGGTGGCGCTGCGCGGCATCGCGACCACGCTGGACAACGAGCGCATGGACGCCTTCAACGCCGTGCTCAAGGGCAGCCCCGACATCAAGCTGCTCGACGCCAAGTACGCCAACTGGAACCGCGACGACGCCTTCAAGGTCACGCAGGACTACCTGACGCGCTTCAAGCAGATCGACGCCATCTGGGCCGCCGACGACGACATGGCCGTGGGCGTGCTCAAGGCGATCTCGCAGGCCAAGCGCGACGACATCAAGATCGTGTTCGGCGGCGCGGGCGCCAAGGACATGGTCAAGACCATCATGGACGGCAAGGACAAGCGCATCACGGCCGACGTGAGCTACTCGCCCAAGTTCATCTACGACGCGATCAAGCTCACGGCCGAGGCGCGCCTGAAGGGCGAGAAGCTGCCGGCGACCACGATCATTCCGTCGGTGCTGATCACCAAAGAGAACGCCAAGGATTTCTACCATCCCAATTCGCCGTTCTAAGGTGACCGAGATCGCTGCACGTCCCCTGCGCTGCGCCATGGTCGGCGGCGGTCGCGACGCCTTCATCGGCGCCGTGCACCGCAAGGCCATGGCGCTCGACGGCCAGATCGCGCTGGTCGCTGGCGCGCTGTCGTCGAGCCCGGACAAGGCGCGCGCCTCGGGCCGCGACCTCGGCCTGGCCGACGACCGCAACCACGGCGACTGGCAGGCGCTGCTGGCCGACGAGCTGAAGCGCCCGGCCGATGAGCGCATCGACTTCGTCTCGATCGTCACGCCCAACCACGTGCACTACCCGGTGGCGCAGGCCTTCGCCGAGGCGGGCTTCCATGTGGTGTGCGACAAGCCGCTGGTGCACACGCACGCGCAGGCCGATGCGCTGGTCGCCACCGTGGCGAAGCAGGGCACGGTGTTCGGCGTGACCTACAACTACACCGGCTACCCGATGGTGCGGCAGGCGCGCGAGATGGTGCGCACGGGCCAGATCGGCGAGGTCCGCAAGGTCGTCGTCGAATACAACCAGGGCTGGCTCGCCAGTCACGTGGAAGCCGCGGGCGGCAACAAGCAGGCCGACTGGCGCACCGACCCCGCGCGCAGCGGTGCGGCCGGCGCCATCGGCGACATCGGCTCGCATGCCGAGAACCTCGTGGCCACCGTCACCGGCCAGGAGATCGAGAGCCTGTGCGCCGACCTCGGCGCGCTGGTGCCGGGGCGCCTGCTCGACGACGACGGGAGCCTGCTGCTGCGCTTCAAAGGCGGTGCGCGCGGCGTGCTGGTGGCCTCGCAGATCAACACCGGGCTGGAGAACGACCTGCGCCTGCGCGTCTCCGGCACGCTGGGCACGCTCGAATGGCGCCAGGAACAGCCGAGTCAGCTGGTGCATCTGCCGCACGACGGGCCTCGGCGCGTGCTCACGCGCGGTGCGCCCTGGCTGTGCGAGTCGGCGCGGCGCGCGAGCCGCCTGCCGGCCGGCCATCCCGAAGGCTTCATCGAGGCGTTCGCGAACGTCTATGCGGGCGTGGCGGCGGACATCCGCGCGCGGCTCGCGGGGCAGGTGGCCGATCCGCTGGCGGCGGACTATCCGCGCGTGGAAGACGGGGCGCGCGGCGTGCGCTTCATCGAGCGCACGGTGGCGTCGGCTGGAAGCGAATTAAAGTGGACGCCCTGGTAGCCGCGCACGGGCCTCGTTGAAACGAGGCGAGGCTGCGGCACCAGCGGCCGCCATGACGCACTCCTCCTCATCCTTCGACACCCCTTCGCTGCCGCCTTCATGGCCGCGCGCCCTGTGGCAGCGCTGCCGGACGCTGTGGCTGCTCAAGCTGGCCGGCAACACCGTCGCCACGCTGGGCTTCTTCCCGCTGTATTTCTGGGTCATGCACCACGCCGGGCCGGCGTGGGTGCTGCCGCTCACGGCCGTCGACCGGCTGATCGCGTTCTGGCCGGCGATGCTGCCGGTGTACCTCACGCTGTGGGCCTACATCGCGCTGCCGGTGCTGCTGGCCAGGGACCGGCGCGAGCTGAACACCATCGCCATCGGCTGCGCGGTGATGACGGCGATCGCATTGGCCGTGTTCTGGTGGATGCCCACGGCGATCCCGAACTTCGCGATTGAGGCCGCGCCGGGTTCGTCGTTGCACTTCCTCAAGACCTTCGACGCGGCGGGCAACGCCTTTCCGTCGCTGCATGTGTCGTTCTCGGTGTTCGCCTGCATGGTGCTGGCGCGGCAGCTGCGCGAAGCCGGCGCGCCGGGCTGGCTGCGGCTGCTCAACCTCGCGTGGGCCGTGGCCATCGTGTACTCGACGATGGCGGTGCGCCAGCATGTGCTGATCGACGTGCTGGGCGGCCTCGGGCTGGGCCTGGCGCTGGGCTTCGCGTTGCGCGAGCGGCCCTCGGTGGCCCTGGCGCCGGTCGCGGCGCGGGCGGCGTAGACCGATCGCGGTATTCCGTCGCGCGGGCGCCGACGGTACAAAGCGGCATCGCCGTCCACCGAGCCCGCCATGACCTGTCGCCTGTTTTCCCTCGCTGCCGTTGCCTGTCTTCTCGCCGGCCCCGCGCTGGCCATCGACTACCCGGCGCGCAAGCCGGGCCTGTGGGAAATCCAGACCGGCGAGGGCGGTGCGGCAGCTGCCAAGGCGCCGGGCCAGACGATCCAGCAATGCATCGACGCGGCCACCGACAAGGCGATGCGCGAGATGGGCCAGGGCATGGGCAAGGACATGTGCTCCAAGCAGGACCTGCGCCTCGAAGGCGTGAAGCTGGTCATCGACTCGGTCTGCAAGATCGGCCCGACCACCGCGACCTCGCGCGCCGTGATGAGCGGCGACTTCAGCAGCGCCTACCGGGTCGAAAGCAAGTCGACCTACAGCCCGCCGCTCATGGGCCGCACCGAAGGCACGAGCGTTGTCGACGCCAAGTGGGTCGGCCCCTGCAAGCCGGGCCAGAAGCCGGGCGACATGGTCATGGGCAACGGCATGAAGATGAACATGCTCGACGCGATGGCGAAGATGCCGCCGCGCAAGTGAGCGCGGCCGGTTGCTGGATCAGCCCGCGCCGTTGGCCTTGACCCAGCGCACGATGCCGGCCGCGCCCATCGCGCCGGCCTGCCGCGCGACCTCGCGCCCGCCCTTGAACAGCGCCAGCGTCGGGATGCTGCGGATGTTGAAGCGCGCGCCCAGCGCCTGCACCGCCTCGGTGTCGACCTTGGCCAGCCGCACCTGCGGTTCGAGCTGGGCCGCCGCCTGTTCGTAGGCCGGCGCCATCTGGCGGCAGGGGCCGCACCAGGGCGCCCAGAAATCGACCAGCACCGGGATCTCGTTGCGCGCGATGTGGCGATCGAAGGTGGCCACGTCGGGCAGTGCCGTGGAGTGGCCGGTGAACAGCGGGCGGTGGCAGCTGCCGCAGTCGGGCGCGCTGCCCAGTTGCGCCGTGCGCACGCGGTTGGTCGTGTGGCAGTGCGGGCAGACGATGTGCAGCGATTCGGATTCGGTCATGCCCGAAAAATAGGGGCCGCGTGCGCGGATTGCAAGGCGCCGGCGCGCAGGGCGCCGGGCCTCAGAGCACCACGGGCGCGTCGGGCAGCTCGTTGGTGTCGGGCTGGTCGTCGGCCAGCGGGAAGTGGGCCATCAGCAGCGCCGACACCTCTTCCAGCGCCAGCGTGATGCCGTCCTCGAAGCGGCCTTCGCGGAAGGCCACGGCCATGCGCTGCGTCATGGCGGCCCATTCGGCGCTGCCCACATGCGCGTCGATGCCGCGGTCGGCCACGATCTCGATCGCGTGCTCGGCCAGCAGCAGGTAGATCAGCACGCCGTTGTTGTGCGCGGTGTCCCACACGCGCAGCTTGCCGAACAGCGTCACGGCGCGTTCCCGGGGCGGTGCGTGGCGCCACAGGTAGGACATCGGCAGGCCGGCCTCGACGCAGATGCGGATCTCGCCGGTGTGGCGACGCTCGCTCGCGGCCACGCGGCCGGCCAGGCGCTGCATCGCATCGGCCGGCAGCACACGGCGCACCGCGGCTTCGTCGGTCCAGCGATGCCGCCAGATGCGGCCGAGCTTCGAAAAGAGCGTGGGGTTTGCAGTTGCCATGGGGTTCACCAGTCTCCCGACGCGCCGCCGCCGCCGAAATTGCCACCGCCGCCGGAGCTGAATCCGCCGCCACCACCTCCGCCGCCGCCGCTGCTCCAGCCGCCGCCACCGCCACCACTGCTCCAGCCACCCCCGCCGCCACCGCCTCGGCCGCCGCGACCGGGACCGAAGCCGGCAAGGCCCGAGAACAGCGAGACCATGAGCGCGATCAGCCCGGCGATCACCGCGATCACGGTGCTGGTCGTGAGGAAGAACGCGACCACGCCGATGCCGCCGCCCATGGCGACCGAGCCCATCGTGTTGCCCAGGATGGCGCGCGCGATCGGCGCGCCGACGAAGACACCGACGAACAGGAAGATCGCGAGGTTCTCCCAGTCGAAGCCGTCGTTGCTGCTGCCGCTACTGCTGTTGCGCGAAGGCTCGGGCAGCGGCTCGCCGTCGACCAGGCCGATGAGCCGGTCCACCGCCGCGTTCAGGCCGCCCGCGAAGTCGTTGTTGCGAAAGCGCGGCTTCATCTCCTCGTCGACGATGCGCACCGCCGCGAGGTCGGGCACCGCGCCTTCGAGCGTCTTGGCCGTGGCAATGCGCATCTTGCGATCGTCCTTGGCAACGATGACCAGGAGGCCGTCGCCCACGCCCTTGCGGCCGATCTTCCAGGTGTCGCCCACGCGCTGCGCGTAGCTCGCGATGTCTTCGGGCGCCGTGGTCGGCACCATCAGCACCACGATCTGCGAGCCCTTGCGCTGCTCGAAGGCCGCGAGCTTGGTTTCCAGGCCCGAGCGCTGCGCGGCGTCGAGCGTGCCGGTCTGGTCGATCACGCGCGCCGTGAGCGTGGGGATCGGCAGCAGGCCCTGCGCCAGCGCGGGCAGGCCGGCCCATGCGAGGGCCGCGATGAAGATCGCTGACAGTGCGCGGCGGATCAGGGCTGCGGCCATCGGCGCCGCTTCTTACTTCTTCGGGGTGCTGAAGTCGACGGTCGGCGGCGTCGAGATCTGGGCTTCGTTCTGCACCGAGAAATTCGCCTTCGGCTTGTAGCTGAAGACCATGGCCGTGAGGTTGGTCGGGAAGCTGCGCGCGAGCACGTTGTACTCCTGCACGCTCTCGATGTAGCGGTTGCGCGCCACGGTGATGCGGTTCTCGGTGCCCTCGAGCGTCACGCGCAGGTCGCGGAAGGCCTGGTTGGCCTTGAGGTCGGGGTAGCGCTCGGCCACCACCATGAGCCGCGACAGCGCCGACGACAGCTCGCCCTGCGCCTGCTGGAACTTGTTGAAGGCCTCGGGGTTGTTGAGCGTCTCGGGCGTCACCTGGATCGAGGTGGCCTTGGCGCGCGCCTCGATCACCTTGGTGAGCGTGTCCTGCTCGAAGCTGGCTTCGCCCTTCACGGTGGCGACGATGTTCGGCACGAGGTCGGCACGCCGCTGGTACTGGTTGAGGACCTCGCTCCAGGCCGACTTGCTGGCCTCGTCGAGGGACTGGAACTGGTTGTAGCCGCATCCGCTGAGGGACAGGACGGCCGCGAGAATCAGGAACCAGCGCTTCATCATCATTTGCATTACCTCCGCAGAAGGAGGCCGAAGTTAGCATAGATGGGGTCATGGCCCTCGATCCCCTCCACGCCCTGCAGGCCGCGAACCGCGCGGTCCCGCCGGCGGCCGCGCCGCCCACCGGCACACTGCTGATCGCGGGCGCGACCGGCGCGCTGGGCCAGGAGCTGCTGCACCGGCTCGCGGGCCGCCACCGCTTCCAGCGCACACGCGTGCTGGCGCGCGAGCCCATGCACGACGGGCTGCCCGGCGTCGAGACGGTTCAGTGCCCGGCGCTGCCGATCATGCAGTGGCCGCCGGTCGCGGCCGACGTGGCGGTGGTCGCCTTCGACCCGCCGCGCCTGTACCACGGCCGCGAGCGCGC